>JAJPKC010000589.1 GCA_021323955.1 Oscillatoriales cyanobacterium Centralia_MAG_596
AATTTGTTGTCGCCTTCGACGGGATACCAGAGCAAATCACCCGCAACGAACACGGTGGGGTCGTCAATAAATAGCCAGTCCAGGCCCTTTTTGATGTACACAATCCACTCGAACTGGATTGTATTCTCTGCCATTGGCAGTCCGTCTGAGTCCGGGTAGATGATGGGCGATGAGGTCATGACCATGAACGTTCCTTTCTGCTGCTTCTTCCAGCGTAGATCGTTCCAGCTTAGATCACAGCGTTACGACTGTTACAGCTTTTATCGCGATCGATCAACTTCCTTGCACCTGCCAATGACTCAACATCTGAAACACCTTTTTTCTATCGCGATCGTCAGGCTCTTTATTGTGGGCGATCTTGGGAGCAGGATAATGGTCGCACCAATTCTTCCGAAACCATATGCTATTGGAGAAACAAGCGATCGCGTTGTCTCAACATTTTGATGCTTTCTACAGTGGGTTATGGTGACTGAGAAGTCTGAAAAGTTAGGCTTTGCTGCAGCAGCAGCCCAACGTTATACTCAGATTGATGGTGGATACAATTGCTGTGAAGGAAAAGCATGTTGAATGAAACCACGCTTGAACAACGCCTATTGACCCTTGAGGCAGCCGTTTCTGACCTTCAACACAAGCTTGAAGAAAAGCCAGCTTCTCAAAACTGGCTAGAGAAGCTCATTGGTTCCGTTTCTGATGAGGCCGCTTTTCGTGAAGCACTAGAGTACGGACGTGCTTTTCGTCAGGCTGATAAGCCGAAGGATGACAGTAACGAGCAGCCGTGAAGTATTTGTTTGATACCGATCACATAAGCTTTCTCCAGCAGCGTAGAAGTTTGGAGTTTGCTCATTTGACGGCTCGTATACAACAGTTTGAACCTGCTGATTTTGCGCTATCGGTTGTTAGCTTTCACGAACAAGTGCTTGGCGCTCATAGCTTGATTAATCGTGCCCAGACAAATACTGATTTAGCGCGAGGCTATGCTCTGCTTTTAAAAATCCTTGATGGTTTTGCATTAGCTCCGGTTTTACCGTTAGATGCTAGAGCTATGGCAGTTTTTGATGACTTACGGCAACAACGGGTGCGTGTCTCCACAATGGATTTGAGAATTGCCGCGATCGCTATCTCTAACAAGTTAGTACTCCTAACTCGAAATATAAGTGACTTCAGTAAAGTGCCGGGTTTAGTAACGGAAGATTGGACAGCCTAGCGATCGCATTGTCTCAACCTTCTGATGCTTTCTGTAGTGGGCGCGATCGCGCGAAGGAGGCACTGAGTGATGGCAAGCCGCTCCTGCCCGATCCTTACGACTCACGCTAAAGCCTACAGCCATTTTCTAGCAGAGGTGCTTATTCTCCACATCATCTCCCGACGGCAGCAGCGAAGAGATTGCTCGACGTACAAAGTACTGTATTAAGAGTGTTTACGCGTGCCCGAAATAGTACGTCTGCTGATGTAGAAGCTTATTAAGCCCTTTTAAATACGAATGTTATGGACGTTAATTACGCTAAAGCTGTGAAATACGCCGTCTATTCTAAAGAGGTCTATCAAGACTTCAGCAGTATTACGTTTGGCGGTCTGGTTGACAAACCGAACTTAATTAATGAGGCGACGACCGATACGCAGTGCGCCATTTTGACTGAGGGGAACGCTTTGACGATCGTGTTTCGTGGCAGTAGCTCCGATACGGATTGGAAAACAGATTTTGAAAGCCAGACAGAGCGGGTGAGATTCGATCAGAATGTGATTCAGGAAGATATTGTTGGGAAGCAAGAAAAAGTTTATCCCTATGAAGCAGGGGGTGAATCGGGGGCAGAAATGCACCAGGGTTTTGTGCAGGCTTACTTCTCAGTGCGTCCCAAAATTCATGATTATCTAAGAAGCCATGACATTGCTAGCGTTACAGTCACAGGACATAGCTTAGGCGGTGCGCTGGCAATTTTGTGTGCTGTCGATATTCAATATAACTTTGCAAGTAAAATTCCTTTGATTGAGGTGTACTCCTACGGTGCGCCCAAGGTTGGCAACGATGCTTTTCGAGATTCTTTTAATCGTCGGGTGCCGAATAGCTACCGCTTTGTTCACGGCATGGATTTAGTGCCGGAGTTACCCCGGTGGTGGCAGGGCTATCGGCAAGTTGAAAAGGAATTTCGCATTGGTCAACGGTTTAGCTTAAACTTTATCACACAACGCTTTAAAGACCACGCGATCGACAAATACATTGAGGTCTTAAAAACACTAGCGCGTTAATCAGTCGCAGGTTTGTTCCAGTTTTCTACTAACGTTCGATCGTCGCCTTGGCAGTTTGTTGTTATGGTAAACCCTTAAACCGTGACCAGTGGAAGGCGTTGAGCAGAGGATCGTTTTTCTGATGCAGGATGCGATCGGCAATCAGTTGGGCTGTAACCGGAATTAACAGGATACCGTTGCGATGATGTCCTGTTGCCAGCGTGAGATTGGCGTAGGGGCTGGTGCCCAGGATAGGGAGTTCATCGGGTGTGGTGGGTCGAAAGCCCCACCAGAGTTCCTGAATGGGAAACTGCTCTAGCGCTGGGTAAAGCCGAATTGCGCGCGACAAGAGTGACTGTATACCCGCCGGGGTGTTGTGCGGGACAAAACCAACATCTTCGCTGGTGGCACCAATCACAATCCGGCCATCCTGGCGCGGCACAATGTAGATCTCGCTGCCAAATAAGACCGTCTGCAAAGGGAGAGCGATCGCTCCAGTCGGAACGCGCACCGATAGCATTTGCCCTTTCCGAGGGTGAACTGGAATTGGTAGCAATTCCTGCGACCAAGCACCCGCCGCCAGCACATAGTGCCCCGCCTGAAGCGTTTCCTCTCCCGCCTGAACACCGATAACCTGGGACTGCTGGTGTAAAACCTTCTGCACCGTCACGCCAGCTCTAATTTCAACCCCAGCGTCGTGAACAGCAGCCCATAGCGCGTTAGTTAACGCCCGGTTATCCACCTGGGCATCCTGGGGGTACCACCAGCCGCCAATGACTGACTGGCTCAAGCCGGGTTGGTGTTGGTGAATTGTGGGGCGATCGAGCCAATGGGCGGGAGTCGGGAGTGGAGAGTCGGGAGTCGGGTGTGGGGAGTCGGGTGTGGTGGATGCGATCGCGTCCTTTGCGGCTGACTCCGTTTCATACACAGGCGCGAGGATACCGCACGACCAGTAACCCGTGGGTAGGCCGGTCATGGCTTCGAGCTTTTGCGTCCAGGCAGGATAGAGCGATCGACTCTGGAGGCATAGCTCCAGCAGTGGGCCAGGCGGAAGCTTTTCGGCCTGAGGAGCGAGCATTCCTGCTGCCGACTGACTGGCTGCCTCTACAGCGTCACGGGTCACAACAGTGACGTTCGCGCCACGTAGACGCAATTCGAGCGCGATGGCAAGCCCGATCGCGCCCCCGCCCATAATCAAAATATCTGGCATTGTTGCCATTTTCAGTCCTAGCTACCAACGATCAAGAATGGCTACCAACTACCAGGAATGGCTGATGGCGACGCAGGCGGTAAAGGAGTGGTACCCGCAGCGGCCGTTGGGCTGACGACACCTGGATTGGATGTACTCAGCGTTTGCGTCGAAGCCGATTGGGATGGCACGCCAGTACCCGGAACAGCGCCGGTGGAGTCAGCCGTAAAGCCTGTATTGCGAGTATCTTGGGCAGCGGTATCGAGTCTATTCGCAGCGACATTCCGCTGAAACGGCAGCGAGGTAGAGAATCTCAGCCCCACCAATACTGCAAACAAGATCAAAACTGCACTCACCAGTCGCCCCATGACAGTTTCCTTTGCGTCAGATAACCACCTGACTACACAATATCTAACTCACAACCATTTCACCACGATCGGAAGATACATCGCAGTGCTAAATCATTTGTTGGCAATTTCGCTGTCAGCCATCAGCCAGTCGCTGAAACCAGGATGCGGCTGCGGTTCTGTACACCTTCTAGAAGATGTGAAGGCGGGGAGGGATAAAACGATACACACTCAACCACCGCTCCAGACCACATCGTTGTCCTGACCCCAAAACCCATCGTGCTTTGTCACCACCACATCGCCCAAAACCTTAACTTGACAGGCCAGGCGGCGATCGCGCTGGGAGGAATGGGGGGGCAGGGATAACCGGGTCTTCTCACGCCAACTCGGTTCCGAGACCGTTCCTTCTATCTGCACGGCACAGGTGCCACAGGTTCCCAGACCGTGACAATTAATAGTTGAAGCAGCACCATTGTAAAGATTGACCCCATTGTCTAGCAGCACTTGGCGCAAGTTCGCGCCCTGTTCACAGGTCAGCGTCTTCCCTTCAGCTTTGATCGTTGGCATAGCGGTGGCACCTTTCGCGACAATGAATGCTTTTATTGTGCATTCAATCTCGACGATGATTCGCGTCAATCGATCAAACAGTTCCCTAAAATAGTCTTTTATGGGCTTAAATTCCTCAGTTGCTTTCTGCCATGACATCAAACACCGATCGCCAAATCTGGATCTACGACACGACACTCCGTGATGGGTCGCAGCGAGAAGGGTTATCGCTTTCCATTGAAGACAAACTGCGAATTGCACGCCAGCTCGATCGGTTAGGCATTCCCTTTATTGAAGGCGGTTGGCCGGGGGCGAATCCTAAAGATGTGCAGTTTTTCTGGCAATTGCAGGAAGAACCCCTGACGCAGGCCGAGCTAGTGGCTTTCTGCTCCACCCGTCGTCCAGGGACAACGGCGGCTGAAGATGCAATGCTCCAGCCCATCCTGGCCGCTGGAACCCGCTGGGTCACTATCTTTGGCAAATCGTGGGATTTGCACGTCACGGAAGGACTCAAAACCACCCTGGACGAAAATCTGGCGATGATCCAGGACACGATCGCCTACCTACGAGCGAACGGTCGTCGCGTTATCTACGATGCCGAACATTGGTTTGACGGCTACAAGCACAACCCAGCCTATGCCCTGGAAACCCTCAAAGCCGCTCTGAACGCCGGTGCCGAATGGCTTGTCTTTTGTGACACCAACGGTGGCACCTTGCCCCACGAAATCGCGCAAACTGTGCAGGCAGTGGTTCAGGCGATTGATTTTCCATTGACAGAGGAGCCAGGAGCCAGGCATCAAGGGTCAGACGGGGGCCAAAGCGCGATCCGTCTCGGTATCCACACCCACAACGACTCCGATACTGCCGTTGCCAATGCACTCGCCGCCGTCATGCAGGGTGTGCGTATGGTGCAGGGCACAATCAACGGCTATGGCGAACGCTGCGGCAATGCCAACCTGTGTTCATTGATACCCAACCTGCAAACAAAACTTGGGTTTAAGTGCATTTCCGAGGCCCAGCTAGGGCAACTGACCGAAACAAGCCGCTTTGTGAGTGAGGTCGTGAACCTCGCGCCCGACGATCACGCCCCATTTGTCGGGTTGTCTGCCTTCGCTCATAAAGGGGGTATCCACGTCAGCGCCGTCGAGCGTAATCCACTCACCTACGAGCATATCCAACCAGAGCAGGTCGGCAATCGTCGCCGCATTGTGATCTCCGACCAGTCTGGCCTGAGCAATATTCTGGCAAAAGCCCGTAGCTTTGGCATCGAGCTGGACAAGCAAGACCCAACCTGCCGCCAGATTCTCACCCACCTGAAAACGTTAGAAAGCGAAGGCTACCAATTTGAAGCTGCTGAAGCCAGCTTCGAGCTACTCATGCGCGAAGCTCTGGGACAGCGCCAGAAGCCCTTTGAGGTGAAGGGGTTCCAGGTGCACTACGATATGTCGCCCACGTCTGAAGCCAACCTCGCCACCTCGCTGGCCACCGTAAAGCTAGCCGTAGACGGCAAAGAGATTTTGGAAGCCGCCGAAGGGAACGGCCCCGTATCGGCTCTGGATGCCGCACTGCGAAAAGCGCTGGTCAATGTTTACCCCGAAATCGATGGGTTTCACCTGACCGATTACAAAGTCCGAATTCTCGACGGGGCCGCCGGTACGTCAGCAAAGACACGCGTGTTGATTGAATCTAGCAACGGGCATCAGCGCTGGACAACCGTAGGCGTCTCCGGCAATATTCTGGAAGCCTCCTACATTGCCGTTGTCGAAGGGCTGGAGTACGGCCTGCTGTTGCAAAATCAGGCCAGAACCGCGATCGCCTCATCAACCTAACCCAATCGTCATTCACGCAAAGCAACCGAGTTACTGCGTGACCCAATGCCCCTCATTAGCCTCCCGTCCTCACCCACAGCACTCCAATTCGGGGGGTTTGGGGGAGCTAGGACCCCAAAAAGCGGGGGGCCGGGGGGAAGTCCCCCGGACACAATCTCCAGGCGTAGTCAAGCCTTCTACACTTCCACCTTCACGCCCTTCCAAAAGGCAACATAGCCAGTGATATTCTTTGCCGCATCCTTCGGCGTGGGATAGTACCACGCTGCATCAGGATTCGTCTTACCATCCACCTCGATCGTGTAATAGCTAGCCGTCCCCTTCCAGGGGCAACCCGTATGGGTATTGCTCTCCTTAAAGTATTCGCGATGAATGGAGTCTGGTGGAAAGTACTGATTGCCTTCCACCACTTCGCAGCGATCGCTCTCAGCTAACACAGCCCCATTCCAAATTGCTTTTGGCATCGATCAGTCACTAACAACGTCACTCAAAGACTAACGAACTCTGTTACCCGCTGCAAGGGAAGGACAGGCAGGCAGAAGTTAGAAGTTAGAAGTCAGGAGCTTGGAGAATACTTTACGGTTCACCGTCTACTGAGTTGCAGCGACTTCAGCGGGAGATTCCGTCGTAGTGAGTGGCTCATTCTTACCGTAGCCATACGGTTCTGCGATGACAGTAGGGATCGCCTCAAAATTCTCCTCCGGGGGGGGTGAGGGCACCAGCCATTCCAGACCGATCGCCCGCCAGGGGTTGTCTGGGGCTTTTTTGCCCTGCACCCACGAACCAACAATATTCAGGATAAACGGTAGCGTTGACATGCCCAGCAAAAAGCCACCCAAACTGGCGACCACATTCCAAAACGCGTACTGGTCATCGTAGGAAGACACCCGGCGCAGCATCCCCTGTAGCCCCAACGGGTGCATCGGCAAAAACGTCAGGTTCGTGCCAATAAACGCCAGCCAGAAGTGCAGCTTACCCAGTCCTTCGTAGTACATCCGGCCCGTCATCTTGGGAAACCAGTGGTAAATCGCCCCAAACATCCCCATCGCGATCGTGCCATAGACGATGTAGTGAAAATGCCCAACGACAAAGTAGGTATTGTTCACATGGATATCGATCGGCACAGAACCCAGCATGACCCCCGTAATACCCGCAAACAGAAACATGATCAGGCCACCCAGCGCAAACAGCATTGGCGTATCCAGCCGTAGCTTGCCGCGCCAGACCGTTGCCGTCCAGGCAAAAATTTTGACCCCTGTAGGCACCGCAACGCACATCGTGGTCAGCATAAAGACCATCCGCATCCAGCCCGGAGTCCCGCTGGCGTACATGTGGTGTACCCACACTAGAATGCTGAGTCCCGAAATGGCGATCGACGAAATCGCCACGACTCGATAGCCAAACAACGGCTTCCGGGCATACACCGGCAGAATTTCAGAGAACACCCCAAAGATCGGCAGCGCCATCACATAGACAGCGGGATGGGAATAGAACCAGAA
>JAJPKC010000308.1 GCA_021323955.1 Oscillatoriales cyanobacterium Centralia_MAG_596
GCCAGGCGTCAGCAACATAGGTTTTCACCGTTGCGATCGGCGTTAGCGGGGCCGTCCGCGTCACCGTCGCGATCGGTTCCATCATTGGACTGGTAATGCCGACCACCTCGGCAGAAACGGCCTCAACGATTAATGGCTTGGTTTCTAAGATAAAGCCATAACGCTGACGGTGAGCCTGCTCAAAGTCCGCTTTCATCGCATCCAAATGACCAAAGCTGACTATTAACGCGGAGTCGGTGCCTTGATAGCGCACGTGAACCTTAGGCAACACCTGAATTTGCGCATCGGGCACGTTTTGTTGGCGCAGTTCTGCTTTTGCCTCAGTAGTCAGGTCAGCCAGTATACGGTCAATTCCCGGGAGCAGGGTTTGACTCAACTGGGCTTCCACAGTCTTTTCGCGCATCACGCGCACATCCGCCAGCCCCATGCCATAGGCAGACAGCACTCCGGCATAGGGATGGATGAACACTTGCCCCATACCGAGCGCATCGGCAATCAAGCAGGCATGCTGTCCACCCGCGCCCCCAAAACAGCAGAGCGTATACTCCGTAATATCATAGCCACGCTGAACTGAGATTTTTTTGATCGCGCTGGCCATTTTTTCAACCGCGATCGCCAAAAAGCCCTGAGCCACCTGCTCCACTGGTCGAGCATCACCCGTCGCCAGCCGAATCTGCTCTGCCAGTGCATCAAACTTCTGCTGTACCACCACCTGATCCAGGGGCAAATTGCCATTGGGGCCAAACACATGCGGAAAGAACGCTGGTTGCAGCTTGCCGAGTCGAACATTACAGTCTGTTACGGTCAGTGGCCCCCCTTTGCGGTAGCATGCTGGCCCCGGATTCGCACCTGCCGATCCAGGCCCCACTCGAAAGCGTGCCCCATCAAATTGCAGGATCGAGCCACCACCAGCGGCTACCGTATGAATTGCCATCATCGGTGCTCGCAACCGCACCCCAGCCACTTCTGTTTCAAACTCCCGCTCGTATTCACCCGCGTAATGAGCAACGTCAGTAGACGTACCGCCCATATCAAAGCTAATAATTTTCCCCAACCCTGCCAGACTGCTGGTCTGCACAGCACCGACAATCCCCCCTGCCGGTCCCGACAGAATACTGTCCTTACCCTGAAATGATCGCGCATCCGTCAGTCCACCATTTGACTGCATGAACATTAAGCGGGGGGCGGGGGGCGGGGTGGAGAGCGCAGGCTCCTCTCTGCTCCCATCCTCTTGCCCCCCTTCCCCGGTGCCCACGAACTCCCCACTGACCTGATCCACATACCGCCGCAGAATCGGCGAGAGGTAAGCATCCACAACCGTTGTATCGGCGCGGCTGATGAGCTTCATTAACGGACTGACGGCATGGGAAACCGAGATTTGTGTAAACCCGATCGCGCGTGCGATCGCGGCTGCATGCTGTTCATGGTGAGGATAGCGGTAGCCATGCATAAAGGCGATCGCGCAGGCACGAATGCCCGCCGTGTAAGCGTCCTGCAAAGCCACTGTCAATTGCGCCTCAGCGGTAGGGGAAATCGGCACCAGTTCTTCACCTTGAGCACTGTACCGTTCATCCACTTCAATGACCCGTTCGTACAGCATTTCTGGCAGCACAATATGTCGCGCAAAGATATGAGGGCGATTCTGGTAGCCAATCCTCAAGGCATCGCGAAAGCCCTTAGTGACCAACAGCACCACCCGATCGCCCTTGCGTTCCAGGAGGGCATTTGTGGCCACCGTCGTCCCCATCTTGATCGCCGCAATCTGCTCCGCTGGGATAGGTTCATCAGCGGCAATACCAAAAATGTCGCGAATTCCCTGCATCGCCGCATCGCGATAGCGCTCTGGATTTTCGGACAGAAGCTTGTGCACCGTCAAGCGTCCATCCGGCCTGCGCGCCACGATATCTGTAAACGTGCCACCCCGATCGATCCAAAACTGCCAGCGATCATTTGCCGTATTGACGTTCATGGTTGCTCCGGTGTTGTCGCGATTAACCATGACCGTAAAAGCAAATCACTATATTTTCAATACTTATTTGTTTAAGCTGTTATACCTTGAAAGATATAGTAGCCAGTAGACTCGAGGGATGGCCCAATGCACCAGCCCAAGTAGTACTCATCCGTTAGGCAAGCAACACCAATGAACCTGCTCTATCTCAGCAACCTAGAGCTGCGCCAGATCTGCTACTTTCTCGCTGTTGTTGAAGCCGGTAACAACTTCAGCAGAGCCGCAGACGTCCTCCAGATCGAGCAGCCACCCCTGAGCCAACGCATTCGATCGCTCGAAAAGATGTTGAAAGTTGAGCTGTTCGACCGACGACGACGGCCACTCCAACTGACCGCAGCCGGAAAGGTATTCGAGCAAGAAACGCGGTTGGCCTTAACAAGCCTTGATCGGGCCATTGCTCAGGCCCAGCGCACCAGTCGGGGTGAAATTGGCTTTTTGTCCATCGGTATTGCAAGCTCAATTGCAAACACCCTCCTGCCCGACCTGTTACGCACGTTTCGCGATCGCGCCCCCCAGGTAGAACTGGAGCTACGCGAACTCACCGCCGAGCAACAGATCCAGGAACTACGCCACCACCGCCTGAACATCGGTTTTGAAGTCTTTCCCAATCGCTTCGCCCAGGACGATCACTTGGCAGCGCACCCAATCGTGGCGGAATCGATCGTGATTGCGCTACCCGAAATGCATCCACTCGTAGCCCACCCGCACATTCCCTTAATCGCATTAGCAAACGAGGCATTGATTTTGCCGTCGATCGAGGCCTTTCCGTTTTATCAAGAATTCGTCGCCTGCTGTGAGCAAGCCGGATTTCAACCTCACATCGTCCAAAACGCCAAAGCCACCTGGATGCTAACCATTCTCAGTTTAGTCGTTGCTGGCGTCGGGCTTGCCATCCTGCCCAGCAATGTCCAGCAGCTTCAGCGTCAAGGAGTCGTTTACCGTACCATCCAGCACAACACCCTGACCAGACAGATCACCGCCCTGTGGCGACGCGACGACCCATCCCCCGCCTTGCGTAAATTTCTAGCCGTTATTCAAGAAGTAGCGAACCGATAAACACATCCAGAACGCATCGCTGCGTCAGAACACTGGAGCCACAGCAAGCAGCTTGAACACTTAGGATCGTGAATTAAATAACATCGGCAAATCCAATCGTAAGGGCTTAGCACGCGGAGGTATGCTTCCGGTGATGGTAGCGGTTTTTGCCCGCATGCTAAGCATCTACAGAATTACCGGTTTTATTTTGTTCTCGTTCACCGCTTTCTGCCTTACCGCCGTCAGGCCATGAGAGAAGGCCATGAGGTGATTCAAACCACCACAAACGCCCCCTCAACGCGCCAGAAAACAACTTCAAAACCAACAACACACACCACCGACACCCCACCAACCCACGCACAACCCCC
>JAJPKC010000226.1 GCA_021323955.1 Oscillatoriales cyanobacterium Centralia_MAG_596
CAAATTTCTTGACGACGACGCCCACTTCCTGCTCACTGATGATGACCAATCCTGTAATCGAGGAGAAGAAGATCAAGCCACCAACCACGACAATGCTGCCAATCATCAACGGCCCTAGCAGATCCGTAATACCCATTTGCTGCACGATCGGGAACGATTGTCCCGGTTGCACTTGAGCAAGGGGTTGAGTGGTTGGTTGGTTGGATTGTAGTGCAATCTGTGACGTTGTTTGTGGCGTTGAGGCTGGAAGCGTGGACGAAACCGCTGATTGTGTCTGGCCTGTATTAACGACATCAGCACGGGCGGGCGAAAGCGTGGCGATCGAGCCTGCTGTCAACAGCGAAACAGCTACCGATGAAACCAAACGAACCGCTTTACGAGACTGACGTAGCGATTGCAGTCCCGAAAGCAAAGAGTGAGTGTTCATAGTGATAAGGCGTTGCCTTATATGTAGAGGTTAGTCCAACCTAGCACTCTTACCGATCGCCCTCGCAAGATTTAACTTCGTGTAATCTCTGCAAGGTTGACTGAAGAAACTGGATTAGATGCTAGATAGATACGCTACGAGGCAGTCGGGTTACGGAAGCGTTGTTGGTTGCTAGAAGGTGGCAGGAGAGAGGCAGGAAGCAGGAGACAGAAGGTAGGAGGCAGAAGGAAGCATAACGTGCTTCGTTTGCTCTCTGATACGCCCCAACTCCCGACTTCCCACTCCCTACTCCCCATCTAAGGACACTCGTCGCTTATACACTGACGCTGACAGAGAAGTAAACCAAACCAATGGTTTGGATCAGTCCAAACCTGTAGCGGTTGCAAGGCAAAAGTTTCCAGGGTCTCGACTAATGTAGGCAAATGGAACTTGCGCGAAATCTCGGTGTGAATGCTTTCCCCGGCCTGTAGCGTCGTGTCAAAACCGAGGGTTTTCAGCGCTACGGTTTGGGTTTCTAAACTGCGGAGGTGCATCTCGATTTGATGGTCTACCGGGTTGTAAAAGGCCCAGTGCTTGAATCGATCGAGGTCAAAATTGCTTTGAAACCGCCAGTTGAGATGACTCAAAATATTGAGGTTAAACGCAGCCGTCACACCTTGGGCATCGTTATATGCCGCCTCGAGGATGGCCGGATCTTTCTGCAAATCAACGCCGAGCAGAAAAAATTCGCCTGGTTTGAGCGCTGTTTGCACCTGCTTAAGAAAGCGATCGCACTCGCGCTGATTGAGATTCCCGATCGTGCTGCCCAAAAAGATCAGCATCCGGTTTTCCATTTCGGCAGGAGGCAATTGATCGAGCGCCTGCTCATAGGTGCCTGCCAGTCCGCAGAGCTTGAGTTTGGGATATTGACGCAGGAGTTCCAGGGCAGTGGTTTTGAGGATACCGGCGCTCACATCGATCGGGCAATATTGCAAGTGCTCGTTCGCCTGACTGTACGCTTCCAGCAGCAAGCGGGTTTTACGAGAACTGCCGCTGCCGAGTTCGACTAATTCGCAAGCGCCAGTTAGCTGCGCAATTTCGGGGGCATAGGTTTCGAGAATGGCCTGTTCCGTGCGGGTGGGATAGTACTCTGGTAAGTCACAAATTTGCTCAAATAGCTGAGAGCCGC
Source organism: Oscillatoriales cyanobacterium Centralia_MAG_596 (assembly GCA_021323955.1). Classification (GTDB taxonomy): domain Bacteria; phylum Cyanobacteriota; class Cyanobacteriia; order Leptolyngbyales; family Leptolyngbyaceae; genus Stenomitos. Next base: position 1,596 of record JAJPKC010000226.1, read on the forward strand.
GATCGTCGTAAAAATATTGGCAGGGCAGCGTTTTTGGGGTTTGTTGAAGCCCCTGAATAATGGTGGCTCCTTCATCGACAGTTGCTTCTGTAGAATTGAGCGTAACCCAACGAAGACGGGCATTTTCTTCTTGTACAACGTTCAAAATCGGTCTCCTTTCACGATATCTGCATTCGTTCAGTGGTAAAGTTCTTCACCTTAACCCGCGCTATGGCATGAACTTTGGAGCAGTCTGAAGGCAAGGTCTAGGCTATCAGGATTAGCCAGTCCATAGAGATTAAACAGTGGTTATCGTTTCATTTACATCCACCTTTCAGTTGAAGGGGATCAGCCTTTATCGCATTAAAGATGATAGTCACACTGCTTCACACACGTAAGCGCTATTGTCTGCTGGCAGTCCGATCGTTCGTTGAATTCAGGATTAAAAAATGATGAGAATCGCTTGCTGACATCAGTACAACTGGCAACCAGATGGAGAAAAATCCCAGTCTGCCTGGTGTTGACCAATAGCTCTATTTTGTTTGCTGGCACGTCGTTATGACTTCCATTAGCTTTGCCAATTTATTTTGACTTTACTCATAACTTCGGCTGAACTTAAATGGAGTTACTCCTTTATGTGATGTCTGTATGCAACCGCCTTCTCAACCATCATCAAAACGTTGGCATGAATCATTCAACCGTAGCCGTGTCGTGCGTGCGCTTGAAATGGTGCAAGATTTGATCGTTGTTTCCCTCTGCATCGGGCTGTTTTGTGTGATGGTAATTCAGCTCAGAGCCATGTTTTTCTCACTATTGCCACCGTTGAATTTTCGGGCCGTCACTGCCGATATTCTGTTTTTGCTGATTCTGGTTGAGCTATTTCGGCTGTTGATTATTTACCTGCAAGAACAGCGTGTGTCGATCGGTGTTGCGGTAGAAGTGGCGATCGTATCCGTCTTACGGGAAGTGATTGTGCGCGGTGTGCTGGAAGTCCACTGGAGTCAAATCCTGGCGGCATGTGCATTTTTGATGGTTATGGCGCTCCTGCTGATTGTGCGCGTTTGGCTACCGCCGACCTTTGCTGGCATTGACCCAGAGCGTCGCGCAGCAAAACAGCACCAGGAAATTCAGGACGGTCGATCGCCGAACCCTGGCGCGCCGACGATGCTGCGCAATGAGAATTGATGATTAAAGTAGGGTGTTCAACGCACTCTTACGGTCAAGCCGTCAAGCAGTACAGTCCATTTTCGTCTCAACACCCTGCGTCGATGGCGACAGCGTGGTTATTATCGTCACGATGCAAGCTAGAGCCGTGACGCTGGCCACCACCCAGCCCATACCCGTCTTTCCAAGATAATGGTGTGCTTACGCAATAACGGCAGTAAAACGTCCCCCGTTCTGTATAGATTGTCCGCGTTGTAACAACCTCCACGGGTAGAGGGCGCATTGGTAGCCCCTCATTAAGCTAGGGTTGTTCGCGTTTAACTGTCACACCTCACACAGGTCCCAAGTGGTTCGCTTGGGAGCTTTTTCTTGTTTGAACCCATGCAATCAGTTAAGCGTTTGTGATGAGTGCCGGAAAATAGCATCGGCCACACGACAGACATCCTTCATTTCCCGGACATCGTGAACGCGGATCAGGTCAGCTCCGCCCGCGATCGCGGCACAGCAAGCGGCGGCTGTCCCCCAGACCCGGTCCCTTGGATTGGGCTGATTTAAAAGGTGCCCAATAAACCCTTTGCGGGATGGCCCAACCAGGACGGGATATCCAAGGGCACGAAATTCGGGCAACCGGCGTAAAATTTCCAGGTTTTGGGCGTAGGTCTTTGCAAAGCCAATGCCAGGATCGATCGCAATGCGCGAAGGGTCAATCCCACAGGCGATCGCGGCTTCTACACGCGCCTGCAAAAACGCACAAATCTCGCCAATCAGATCCTCATAGTCTGTTAGCTGCTGCATGGTTTGAGGGGTTCCGCGAATATGCATCAGCACAATCGGTACGCCCAGTTCGGCCACCGTTGCCAGCATTGCCGGATCAAACGTCGCGCCAGAAATATCATTCACGATGTCGGCACCAACCGCGATCGTAGCTCGTGCGACAGCCGCACGCGTTGTATCAATAGAGATTGGAATGTCCGTTTCCTGCCGAATAGCCTTGATGATCGGCACGACTCGGCTCAGCTCTTCATCGCAAGAAATGTCAACCGCATTGGGTCGCGTTGATTGCCCACCCACATCCAGCACATCCACCCCAGCGGCGACGAGAGAACGGGCCTGGGCGATCGCCGTGTCTAACTGGTCAAACAACCCGCCATCGCTAAAGCTATCGGGTGTGACATTGAGTACACCCATTAAGTAAGTACGGGTGCCCCAACAGAACGTGTGCTCTCGAACCTGCCAATCGGCAGATGACGGACTGGATAGGGACATAGCAGCTAGCAAGCTCCTTTCGGTAACGCATGTGGTGTTCACCCATTCTTCATCAAGTATCAGTGGGCAATACTGAAAAGACAGAGATTTTCTCCGGAGAACACGGTCGGTGTATGTGAAAAGAAAATTGGGAACTATAACCCTATCCTGATCACCACCAGAAGGGCGACATCCGCAGGCGGTGGTTCTGGGTAACCCGTCGGTTAAGAGTGGCGTTCCGAATCACCGAGACTGTTCCATGAACAAAAATATGCTGAAGCATCGATCAGGACAAGTTATTCTGGTCGGCCTATTTCTTGTTTTCACGGTGCCGTTTGTGCTGGTGGTGAATCGATTAGTTGCCGAAATTCATACCAGCGTTGAGTTTGCGGCCAAAGAACGGTTGGGACTGACGTATAACAATGCCCTCCGGCAACTGATCGCCCAGTTAGTCCAGCATCAACGTCTGACGGATGAGTACTTAAGCGGTGATATGACACTCAAAGCACAGGTGCGTCAGCAACAAGCGGCAGTCGATGCAGCAATCGCCGCGATCGAAGAAATCGACCAAACCCTGGGGAGTAAACTCAAAACCGGCGAGCAATGGCCTGCGATCAAAGCCAAATGGACGCGCCTGCGCAACACCGCTCTGGCTGATTCAGCCGATGCTAACCTGCAGCGCCACACTGCTCTGCTCCGCGATTTGCTCACGTTTAGCGTTCACATTGGCAACACCTCTAATCTGATCCTGGATCCCGATCTAGACACCTATTATCTGATGGACAGTGTGGTTCACCAGATCCCGGAAATGGTCATCAATACGGCTGTTGCCCGAGATTTAGGCGCGAAGGTGGCCCATCGCCGCGCCATCACACCCGATGAAAAGATTCGACTGACCGTTCTAATGAATGCCATCCAAACACCATCAGACGGCGTCAGTCAGGGATCAGAGGTGGCTTTTGACTACAATGCGAGTTTGAGTCCCTTACTGGGGCAGGATGTGGCACGCAACTTTGCCAGCAGCGATACGTTTATTCGGATCCTGCAACGCTACATTCTGGAAAACGAGCAGGCCGACCCCGAAGCATTTGTAGCGGCTGGCGATCGCGCGATCGCCAATCAGCTTGCCCTTTACGACTCTCTGTCGCCTGCATTAGACACGCTGCTGCAAACCCGAATGCAGAAATTTACGCGACGGGAACGGCAAGTGCAGGTATTTGGGGTCATGGTTTCGATCATGCTGCTGGCGATGCTGATCGCTTTTGCGCGAAGCCAGAAGCAGCGTAAACGTGCTGAACTGGAGCGCCAGGAGGCCGAAACCGCACTCCGCGATCAAGAAGCACTCCTGCGGATGGCTCTGAAGGCGGCTTACATGGGGGCCTGGGAGTGGAATATCGTGACGGGTAAAGAAACCTGGTCTGAGGAAGTGGCCGGACTGTTTGGCATGCCGACCAGCAGCACTCACGTCAGCTACGAAGATTTTTTCAATCGCATTCATCCCGACGATCGCGACCTGGTGAATCAACTGCAAGACCAGGCGCTGAAAGCGGGTGCAGAGTACAACGCCGAGTACCGAGTACTGCACGAAAATGGCACC
>JAJPKC010000008.1 GCA_021323955.1 Oscillatoriales cyanobacterium Centralia_MAG_596
CAATCGCGCTTTCAAGAAATTAAACGTAAAGGAATACAGAATTATGTTGGGCGTGTTAAAGAAGTTGGGCGGACTCAAAGGCGTCACAGCAGTTTTTATATCGGATTGGGGCAAATATAGCGAAGCTGTCACTAGATCCAAAGTAGCGAGTGAGATGCTTGCAGAGAATGGATTTCAGCTTTATAAATTACTCAGCCGTCTCCGGATGTTCAGAATCAATCAGCAGTCGTTCATTCATATCCAAACGAAAGATACCGTAGGGATTGACGTGTCCCCAGATTAGTGGAGTCAGGGCACGCAAATCATCAGACTGCATTCGTTTCAACCAAGACGAATCAGATAAGACCCTCTGGATCATCAGGGTGTTAATATACACCAAACAGACTTGTAGCAGATGTAGTGACAGTGCCGACAATTCCTGCTCTTCTATGCGGTTGGTGGCAAATTCGCTGTTTTTACCATAGAAAATGAAACTGTTAGCACCATTCCATTGCTCTACGACGTTTAATCCTTCATTGATTTCTCGACGTAACTCTTCTGAGTGCAAATACTGGCACAGAAAAATAGTTTTAACAGCTTTGCCTAATTCAGCCAATGCCCGGTAGGTAGGATGTTGCGGAATTCCGCGATTAAATCGTTTCAGAATCACGTCGGTTTCAGCCGTCCCCAATCTAAGTGCAGTAGCATATTTGACCATTTGGTCGTATTGCTGGCGGATCAAGTCCCAGTCGATAGCACGGGTGAGAATGAGCTGCAAGTTGGGATATGCTTCATTTTGCCCCGTTGAGGGTCGATAAAGTTTTTGGACTTTTATCCGTTTGAGACGAGGCATTAGTTGAAAGTCTAGCAGATGGCAGAAGGCAAACGCGATCTCGCTCTGTCCGTGACTATCGACGTAGTTCTTTTCCACTTTCATGTCTGTGCAATGGCGTAGCACCCCTTCAATCATTGCCCCCACCTCACTAGAAGAGCAGGTTTTCAACTGTGAATAGATGCAGGCAGATTTCTTTTCGACGTGCCAGTAAAATCATCACTCCTCGACCACCATAACGAACATGCCATTCCGTCATCAAGTTCTGGTCCCAGGAGCCGAATTTTTTGGAGTCACTAGCGCAAGCAGTTGTTCCCTCTCCCCAAATTTGTGTTCGGCGGACTTGAAAAACCGCATTGACTACTCTTGAAGTGGCGTTGCGTAAGTGTTCCTTATGGATAAAACGTCGTTTTACATATTGCAAGTCAGCATAGTTTTCCCGCTCGATGCCATTACAGATCCGCTTGAGTCCGGTGTTAGTGCCTAATCCGTACAGGCATAACAGCAGACGCTTTTGTAAGGTTAAGCGCTCCATATTCTCACGAGCAGCTACACTTTTGAAGTGTTCTGTAAAGTTAATTCGTAAGTCGGCTTCTTTAAGAATGTCTAACAGGCTCGTCATCGACCAACGTTTGCTGATTTCTTCCTTGAGCCGTAGCAAATTCAGTGGTTCTGCCTGAGCTTCAAAAGGCGAAACAGTAATGCAACCATTGTCCCGATTGAGTATTTTTACTTGTGTATTATTGGGCATTCCCTGATCTAATTTAGTCAAAGCGCAAGTCATCTCCTGTTGTAACCTGGAGATAAATGCTTCAGGATCTAAGGGCTGTTTGAGAGCCTGGTAATAAGTTTCACGTTGTATTTCAAAGTCAGTAGGCAAGTCTTGTTCAGGATTACAGTAACGCTTTGCGCCCACAACCCATATTTCTTTAGAGCGTAACTGGTCTCTCAATGCTTGCAGCACACTGATTTCATAGTTAACCCGGTTAATTCTCTCCTGCCCATCCTTGTCCACTTCAACAATGAGGTCACGCCAACGATTTTTAAGGATTCCATCAATTTTCACCTCATCTTCGGGTGAATAGTAATGTTGTGTACTACCCTGATACTTCTTCAATAACTCCAACGCGGAGACTAAGGGACGGTGCAGATCATTGTTAGAGCGGAACTCAAGCATAGTCAGCAATTGAGGCACCATACGGCGATAATGATGCAGGTAGGAAGTCCGCATCACGGTGTAAACCTTCTCCTGGTATATTGGTCCACTGGACTTATGTTCTTTAACCACATCTTGCAAAGTCTTTTTGCTAACTGCTTTGTAGACCACATCTTCTACCGTCCCCTCTGGCTGCTGTAGTGATGCTTCAGCAATACGGAAGAGTAAGTTGGGCTTGCCATTCACCCGTTTGAAATCATTGATGAGTTCCTTGTCTACTCGGCGCTCGGCATTGATTCCAATACGATGCATAATTCCTACCAGTAATTCCACCAAACTGTCGGTAATTTCTTGACTCCTGAACCAACAAAAGGCAGCAACCAGGGTATAGCGAATGGGGTCTGGGTGGCGACGTAATTCTCTTGGCGGTTCAGCCGAAGCCCTTTGTCGGTAGTGCTGGAGGACTTTGTGGGGAATATTCGTACCTCAAAAAGTTTACCATTTGGTTTGAGACAAGGTACGGCAGTTTTGACCCGGCGGCGATTACTCCTCTGGACTTAGTGAAGTACCGAAGCTATTTGCAATTAGAGGGGGGGCGACGCCGAAGTACTCACCCAAGTCCTCAACCAGCTGCACCAGCGACTGTAAATCGGGCGCTAATTAGTCTGTCAATTTTCTGCCAGTGGGCACAAGATGTGGGATTAATTGTTACCAATCCTTCAATTGGCATTAAGCCGATTGCAGTAGAGGAACTGGCTCCCCACTGGCTAACTCGACCTCAACAAGCTGCTTTTGTACGGGCTGTGCAAGCTGGTAAAAATCTGCGTGATTTGGCAGTGTGCGGGTTAATGCTTCACGCTGGTTTGCGAGTAGGAGAAGTTTGTTCACTCGGAAGTGGAGATTTAGTTCTACGAGAGCGTTCCGGTTCTGTTCTGGTGCGTAAAGGGAAAGGCAGTAAACAGCGACGGGTGCCCTTAAATGTGACAATTCGTAAAATTCTTCTGGACTATTTGGCAAGTCTATCTGAGTCACAATCATTTCTTTTTGTCTCTGACCGAGCCGAACATTTTACTGCACGGGGAGTACAGCATCTAGTTAATCGTTACGCCTACAACGCACACCTTGACAATGTTACTCCACATACGTTGCGCCACTCTTTCTGTAAGAATTTGATTGATGCTGGAGTTAGCTTGGACAAAGTAGCGCTGTTGGCTGGACACACTTCTGTTGATGTCACTCGTCGCTACACAACCCCCAGTGAACAAGACCTTCAAGACGCTGTTGACCATTTGGCTTGGGAGTAACGATACACTCTTTGGTGGTCGCGTGACCATTATTTCAGTTCCTATCCCTCTCCACTGCAAGGATGGCTTCAACGAAGCCTATTACGGTCGTCCCGAGCGGTTGCTGGAGGATGGTGCCCGCTTAGCCTGCTCTGCATGGAGCTTCGTGAGCCAAGAAACCCGCCGCCGCTATGTCGAGCACCTACGCCGCGATCTTGACAACGGCACTTGGGATATCTGCCATAGTGCCTTGCGAACCCTGCCTGAGTTCGACGGTTCCTTGCGCCTTGTCGTCTCCCAGCCCGCTTAGAGCGTTTTAATGAACTTTAAAAGGTTGAAATGCCCTCTAGTAAAGCATTTCAATGGCTACTTTGGATCTGGTGACAGCTTCGCTATATTTGCCCCGGATTATACGGACAAAATTGGGTGAACTTTGTGGAGCCATACCAAGATTTAGTCGCCCAATTAATGAAATTGAATCGCAACAAGCTTCCCTTTTATCAACGAGGTC
>JAJPKC010000475.1 GCA_021323955.1 Oscillatoriales cyanobacterium Centralia_MAG_596
CCCGGAAGGCGTAGACAATACCGCTGATCGGTAGCCAGACATCAGCCGCGTTATCGACCGTCGGCGTTACGGGCAGTACAGTCACCGTATCGCTGACCTTTATGCGCCGCAGGAAGCCCAGGTCAAAATCCATCACGCGGACAGGCATCCATTCCCGACCGTTGAATATCGCCCGATCCAGGAAGGGCACCACAGCGGTATCGCCCAGCCCTGTATCGCCTCTAGGAACAGTAATGCGGTTAGGCGGAATGTTTTGCAGTGAAGTAGCCACGCTGCTCAGCGGCGTCACCGGCAATTGCCAGGTCGTATTACCGGAAATCGAGAACGGGTTGCTAAAGCCTGCTGGCAGTTTGTGCGGCTGTAGCGCAATGTTGGCCACCGAAAGGTCAGGAATGCGGTTCCCGTTTACCTTATAGACGTAGCTGTAGGTTGCCGTTGCGCCACCCTGAATGGTGCCATCCTGGGGCGCTGTAAAGGTGATGGTCGGTGTTGTATAGCCTACGTCCGCTAGGGCGATTGGTGTCGCATCGACGACACGGTAAGTGGCGGAAGGGTTAGCCGTGTTGGCAATATAGTTGCTACGGATGTAAGGCTCTGTCCAGGGCTGAAACGCAGCGGGCAGTAGCGTGTTGGTGCCGGGAATGGTCAGCAACCCATTCGGCTGGCGATAATCAACGTCGTCTTCCCAATTCTTGTCACTGTTATTGACACCAACGCCGCCATCACTTGTTGTACTGAGAATATCGCCGCCGAGGTTGTGCGTCACTTCGGGGAAGAGATAGAAGAGAGACGGCCATTTCGGTGCCACCGATGCGTTCAGGTAGGGATAGCCCGTGTTGTTTGCACCGGCAGATCCGGTGGAGTTAACCGTGAAGGGATTGGCTGTATTGTTGAGCGGGCTTGTAGCCGAGGTGAAGGCCGCATTGGTCTTGCTGACAGCTTCAGTAGTCGGCTGCACCTCTTTCGCCAGAGTACCACCATAGGTGGGAATATACGCCGTGAACTGGGCGTCAGCGACCGATCCGCCACGAGCCGGCAGGGTTAAATCGCCGGGGTAGTTGCGGGTCGCAGCGGGCGGGATTACCGTGCCGCACAGTCGCGAGAGCGCCAGTCGATAAACACCCGTGACGGGATCGCTCAATGCTGGATTGCTGCTGAGGAACTGTGCGCCATTTTTATCTGTCTTCCGACCCTGAGCACTGGTGTTCATGGCAAAGACGTTGGGGTCACAGGCGGAAGACCAGAGCGTCATCAGCCCATTACCCGGGTTTTGCACAACGAACGGATTGTAGTTCCAGGTATTGGCTGCTGGAGAGGGACGGAAGCCGTAGGTGCGATCGCGCCGAATCTGGAAGTAGGTGAAAATTAGCTCTGCGACACGGTAGCGGGGGTCGTTGCTGGGATTGGCAACGGTCCCGCTGGCGGCAATGTACTCCCGGTATTTACCAAGAAACGCCTCTGCCGGAACGCGATCGTAGTCGCGCGGATTGTACTGGGATGAAACTGGAACCGTAACGGTGGGGTCGTAGTTGTAGGTTGCCAGCCGCCCTTTGGGTAATACCTCAAAGTTGGTGACATCATCGACAACACCATCCATCAAGGTATAGAGGTCAAGTCCGACCTGCTGCAGCAAGTTTGAGTTAGCCGCATCGTTCTGGAAGTTCCGGGGGTCAAACCGCTGGACGCGATCAATGTTGTACGCCAGCATTCCCAGCGTGCAAGACGCCGTATGCAGGTAGGTCTTATCGGCAATGCTGAGGTTGCTGTACCCTACGGTATTCAACTGCGCCAGCGTGCGCCGCAGGTTCGCGAAACTCCCCCACATTGAAAGTTCTGGGTCGGGATGGGTCTGTCCGGCTTCCTGCGTCGGGGGAAACGCCCCGGTCTGGCTATCGTTGACGTGGTCGCCAGCAAACTGGGCCAGGTTTTGCAGCGCGATCCGCAGGGGGCTGTCGGGGTTGTCAATATCGTTAAGAAACTTCGCACGGTTGCCATCAGGCCCGTCAAACTCCCAGCCATCGGTGCCGCGTCCATTAAAGAAGTCGGCGATCAGGGCTGTTTTCTGGGTGCTGGTGCTGGGCGTGGCCGGATCAATCTGATTCGACGGAAACGAGCTGTCGATAAACGAAGTCGGCACAAAGTTCAGCGACTGCTGTAGCGTCAGCGGCGAACCGGGATGCACCGTACTCGCGAAGCAGGCCACCGGGTAGTCTTTGTCTACCGCAGAGTGATAAACCGCGGTGCTCTGAACCGCGGCCAGGTTATCGCGCAAGGCACGGCGCTGACGGGCTTCATGAGTCAGGCTCGTTTGCGTGCCGGGTAAGTAGGTTGAGTATAACGGGTCGCCCTCGTTATCACTTTTATCAGGATCAACGTTGCTTGGTGTCGTCGTGGCGGTGTAGTTGACATCTCTCAGGTCACTGGGGTCGCCATCACCACCATTCGTCCACATCCCGTTCCTAAAGGTCTCAGCAGGCAGACTGGACTGCAAGTACGCTTGTTCTTGGGCGGCACTGGTGATCGTGTCGGGTCGGTCTTGAGGCGGCACCCAGCCAAAGGTGTTACCCAACTCCAGCCGTTGACCAACCAGAACCCGTAAGCCCTGGAAGCGTGCTCGACGTTCCCAGTAGCCGTCCAGCCCCAGGTTGGGCGTGTCACCCGGCTTGGCATTGGGGTCATCCTGCGCCGTCAGGGTTGGGTTTGCCAGGATGGGCAGCGCTGTTGGATTGGTCGATACGTTGTCTGTAGCCGCGATCAGATCACCCACTTTCTTGCCGCTGGGGATCTGAACCTGACCACTGTATTTCTGTTTGGGGCCGTAGCGATCGTCTGCCCGATAGGTGTCATCCACGTAGGGCGCGGTTTCCGTCCGGTTGAACATCCGCTTGTGAATTGTCCCGGTATCGTAAGCCGCGTTGTGAGACGAGCGGTTGTTGGTCGAGACTCTGGACGTATAGCCGTTGGTGGTCTGGATCGTCAGAGGGTCGATCGACAGGTTATAGGGAGTACCCGAGCTAACGGAGTCAGTACCACTGGCCAACGTCTGGCGACTGGTCGCCGCGGTGAAGTTCTGACTCCAGATGTAGACCAGACTTTGGCCACCAAACGAATTGTCGTTGAGCTTGCCGCTCACCATCTGTCCCTGGAAGTCCTGGCCATTCTGGGTGGGCGTGACATCGGTAACCGTAATTTCCGACGCTGACTCGTACCACAGGCAGGAGTTGGGTGAACTGATCAGATACGCACTGAAACTGCTGTTCCCAACAATCAGGTTCCCCTCAGTGTGCATTGCCCCGTTCCACTGAAAGGGAGGGCCGGGAAAGATCTCCAGGTCATTGCGGAACCAGGCTCCCCATTTGTTGCCCCGGTTTAAAATCCGGTCTTGCTGGAACTCCAGGGTGGCAAAGTTGTTGCTACCGCCGGGTTGAGTCGCGCTATCCGGGAGCACAAAGGCATCGACCTGAAAGTTACGCCGCAGCACGGACGTGTTGGCGGCATCCTGATACCAACCGCCCTCAACGCTGGAACCACTGGAGCCAGAACCACTACAGTTGGCCGCACTGGGAGAGTTGCTCAACGGGCCGGAACGGGCATAGGGGACGGGCGATCGCGGGTCAGTTCCGGCAATGCCCTTCGCCTTATCGCTATCGCTCAGCGCCACCAACCGTTGCCATCCCTGCGTATTACCACTATTGGCGGGGATAGAAAAGACAATCGAATAGACTACGGTGGCATCAGTTGTACCATCGCCATTGGTATCAGCCCGGAAGCCCCATGTGTTGTCGGGCGTGCCATCACCGTTACTGTCTAACCGCCCGGTAGCGAAACCATTCGCCTTTCCCCAGGTGAGTTCATCCGGCAGCGTGTAGGGATCGGCACCATTTAGCGTCAGTTGGGGAGCAGCTGTGCCGCCGTTGATCGAGGTGCCATTATTGAGCAACATCGATACCAGATAGTCGGCAGACGGCACCCCACCGGGAAACCGCGTGTCTTTTGTCGAGTCAAAGAGAAATTCAATCTTGGCGCGGGCACGGTCGATCGCCGGTGACGCCGCGTTGTAAATGACTCGGTTTTGCGTTTCGCTAATGGTGCGCGTGCTGGTGTTGAACGCGCGATAGGTCAATGCACCGGCTGTCAGCGCCACAACCAGAATCAGCAAGACTGTGGTGGGTAGTACAAAACCCGCGACGGGACGAGTACGGCGGTTCGCAACGAGAGCGGTTCGCAGCAGCCAGTTGATAAACGCACGGCTCGTGGTTCGGCAGAGCTGCCTGACCTGCCTGAAAAGAGTTTGGACAGCCTTGGCTAATTTGCGGTCTGACATGATAGCTGCTTCCTGCGGATATGGCGAGGGGTCCTTGAACTGAACTCACAGAGTGACCAGACATACACCACATGTACAGAGTGACGATTCTCTGTGAATGGGTGAATTATGAATGAATTTGCTAAATAATCACAAATTTCTGATTTGGATGCTCACTGTGTTAACAACTCAGACTGCCTGTAATCAACGGGGAAGTTACGAATTCAGACGACTAAGGTGAAACGAACGTTTCAGCAGATCAACGGACAGGGGAACCAGCGATATTCAAACAACCAGAGCTTGAGCGCGATCGCCGGGTGATACCACTTAGATAAAACAACCAATTGACGGTAGGCTGGTGGCCCAACCGCCCAACCGCCCCAAAATTTACAAAAAGTTCATTTAGTTAAAGGTTTGATGAGATGCACCCATGTTACCCACTTGCCTCGTCGAAGCGATCGTCTATTCAAATAAATTTGTGGCAATGACGAACGGATTGAAATTCTCTTTCAGCCAAATTTGTACAACAACATTGGGCAACCCTCGATCCAGTTACCCAAGTTAAGAAAAGAGTTGCGCCATCGCGATCGTCATCTGCAGGGCACGTCGTTAGCCAACGTGATTACCCGACAAGTCATTGCTCCGGAGTGCTGAAAAATCCAGAATGCTGAAAAACAGTACCCTGGAAAAACCATTGTCGATGCGCGTGTCTTACAGCGATGCGGTGCCCTGACAGATTTTGATTGCTTGAACCTTGGCGTTAGAAGCGGTTTAAGTTGATGCCTGCTTCTTTCGCAAACGCGTTGAGGCTTTTGTGCTCCAGGGTCTTGATGGCTTTTGTGGACAGCCGCAGCTTTACCCAACGATTACCTTCAGGCCACCAGATGCGCTTCCATTGCAGGTTTGCTTCTTGCAGTTTCTTGGTACGACGGTGCGAGTGGGAAATGGCATAGGCGTTGTTTGCCTTCTTGCCTGTAAGTTGACATTGACGGGCCATAGCAATCTCCGGAATGTGCGTCTGTGGAATACAACCAACATTCTATTGTATACAAGGACTCGAGATTCAGGAAGTCATTGCGGCAAAACAGGCTTCCAGCGGGGCCACCCACAAAAAAATCCCCTTCCAGTCGCGGCCGTCTCTGGAAGGGGATTGATCAGGATCAGGGTTGGGCTTGTCTAAGCTGGTGTTCCAGGGTCTTGGACATTACCCAACCACGTCTGATGACGCTTACGCGGTTGCTCGTTCAGTCAGGCGAGTGAGAACCGTATTCGAGCGATCGACGAATGATTTCATCCCTTCGGCGTCGAACCCTTTCTGCGCCATCAGGGCGAGGTCGTACACATGATGGCAGATCAGATTGGCTAACTCAGCCGATGGGGATTGACCTTCACCCTGGATGATTGCGCCCTGACTGAGCTTGATGAGATTTTGGATCAGCGGATGGGACGTGTTGACCAGCAGGGTGTGCTCTTCGGGAAACTGAACGGCCTGCTGCTGCAAGAGCGCGTTCATTTCCTGGAGTCGCCGTAAGTGTTCTGGTAACAGGACGATCGCCGGTGGGGCGCTGTCGCTCGACTTGAGCGCTTCGGTGCGGATAGTGAGCTTGGGCTTGTTGAGCGCCTTCTGGAAAATTTCCTTGATGCGATCGCCCTTTGTCTGGTTGGTGGCGGGATCAACGATATCGGCAGGTTTGTCTTTGTCGATTAGCGTCTCGTCAATGTCGGCATCGACCCGGGAGAACTTAACGTCCGAGTGTTCGCGCTCCAGGAAGCTGACAAAGTGTGTGTCAATGAATGAATCCAGGAACAGCACTTCCAGTCCTTGCTGCTTGTGGAGTTCAATGTAGGTGGTTTGGGCGACCTCGTCGGTGCTATAGAACACGCGGTTGGGATGCCGGTCTTTGTTGCGCTCCAGGTATTCTTTGAGGGTAGTGAACGAGGGCGTGGAACTGGTGGACTGGGGCGTAGGGCTGGAGGACTTGGCTGTAACATCTTGCCAAACGTCACCGTCAGCGGATTGAACTTGAATGGACGGGGCTTCAGCTTCTCCTGCTGCTGATTCCTGGCTCCCGATGCCCGTTGCGGTCGTCCGGTAGATGAGAATGTCTTCGACCTGCTTCTTAAATTTATCGTCGTTGATCGAGCCAAATTTGACGAAGGTGCCGAGGTCTTGCCAGCTCCGAATGTATTCCTCGCGATTGTCGCGATAGAGTTCCTTCAAGCGATCGCCGACTTTCTTGGCAATGTAGTCAGCAATGCGGCGAACCGTGCGATCGTTCTGTAAGAAGCTGCGGGAGACATTCAGGGGAATATCGACGCTGTCAATCACACCGCGCAGGGGCAGCAGAAACTTGGGAATGACCTCTTCGCAGTTGTCGCTGACAAAGACCTGGTTACAGAACAGCTTGATCTGCCCTTTGGTGGTGTCGACATCGGGCTTGAGTTTGGGGAAGTACAGAATGCCGTTCACCACAAAGGGATAATCGGTGTTGAGGTGAACCCACAGCAGCGGTTCTTCCTGAAACGGGTAGAGATAGCGGTAAAACTCCAGGTAGTCTTCGGTCGTGAGCGAATTGGGCGATTCTTTCCAGGGAGCCTTCTGGCGGTTGATCTGTTCGGGCAGCTTGGGTTCAGCCGGAGCTTCAGGGGGTGCGGCAGCCGCTTCGGGTTCCGCTTCCGTAGGGGGTGTCGTTTCGGGAGCCGCTTCCTTGACTTCCAGCTTGATCGGCACCGGCAGAAAATCGCAGTAGGTTTTGATCAACTGCCGGATGCGGTAAGGCTCCAGGTATTCCTGCTCTTCATCCTGGAGGGTCAGCGTGACCGTGGTGCCGCGATCGCTCCGGGTCGATGCGCTGAGTTCAAATTCAGTCGAACCGTCGCAAGACCAGTGCACGGGCTGGGCATCGGGTTTGTAAGACAGCGTATCGATATCAACTCGCTGCGCCACCATAAAGGACGAGTAGAACCCCAGACCAAAGTGACCAATGATTTGCTGATCGCCCGCCGCTTTATACTTCTGCACAAATTCTTCGGCACTGGAGAATGCCACCTGATTAATGTACTGCTTCACTTCATCCGCAGTCATCCCAATTCCATTGTCGGAAACAGCCAGGGTCTTGTGCGCTTTGTCGATCGTGATAATCACTTCCGGACTACCGATATCGCTAGAGAACTCGCCGGAGAACGACACCATTTTGAGCTTTTGGATCGCATCAACGGCATTGGAGACGAGTTCACGCAGAAAGATCTCATGGTCGGAATAGAGCCATTTCTTGATGATGGGGAAAATGTTCTCAGTATGAATACTGATATTGCCCTTTTCCAGAACGGTTGTCATAGGGGTTACTCCAGATTACTCAGCAGATGGTGAAGGAATGAAGGGAATCCAGTAACTAGTTTTGACTCATTGTTCCTATTGTATTCAGGGATTTACCTCTACTTGTAGATTCGGATTTCCCTACCAAGCCCCTTGACCCGCGATCGCACCGTGGGGTTCAGCCGCTCGATGCTGATTCATTGCAGGACTGCAAGCAGAAACGGCGTTGGGATCAGGATGAAGACCGCGTTTGCCAAATTTATTTCTTTAAAATATTAATGCGTTGAGACGGCAATATATCCTGTCAGAGCTGGACTTTGCACGTCCTGACAGGATGAATCCCCCAGAAATGGCGATCCGAAGGGGGTGTCGTCTATGCGGGCGTTAGCGCGGCGTCCTACCGGCGCAAACACTCGGTTTACCTTGCGATGACCGTGTTTCGGTGGTGGGGTGGCTAGTTGACCGCTGAAAGCTGATTGTTGACCGCTAACGGCTTACGGTTAAACGTCAGCGCATTGTCAACGAGATCAATCACGATCGTGTCACCCTCAGTGAAGGCATTTTCCAAAATTTTGGTTGCGATCGGGTTTTGCAACTCACGCTGAATGGCGCGCTTGAGCGGACGAGCACCATAGCTCGGATCGTAGCCTGCCGCAGCAATGTGATTTTGAGCCGCGGTTGTCAGCTCCAGCGTAAGCTTTTGATCGGCCAGTAAGGTCTGGATCCGCTGGAGCTGTAACCGGACAATCTGGCTGAGTTCGCTACGAGTGAGCGTATGGAAGATGATGATGTCATCCACGCGGTTGAGAAATTCCGGACGGAAGTGCGATCGCAGCGCATCGATTACTCGCTTTTGCATTTCCTCGTAGCGATCGTCGTCGCCGGACAGATCCAGGATGTGGTCACTGCCGATATTGCTGGTCATGACAATGACGGTGTTACGGAAATCGGTCGTCCGCCCCTGCCCATCCGTGATCCGACCGTCATCCAGCACTTGTAGCAGGACGTTGAACACGTCGGGGTGGGCTTTTTCGACTTCATCCAGCAGTACAACCGAGTATGGCTTGCGACGGACAGCCTCCGTCAGCTGACCGCCTTCTTCATAGCCGATATAGCCCGGTGGTGCTCCAATGACCCGCATCACCGAACTTTTGTCCATATACTCGGACATATCCAACCGAATCATGGCATCGTCGGCATCAAATAAGGATTCTGCCAGCGCGCGCGCCAGTTCGGTTTTACCAACCCCTGTTGGCCCCATGAACAGAAAGGAGCCGATCGGTCGTCCGGGATCTTTCATGCCAGCGCGGGCACGCCGGATTGCTGCCGAAACGGCTTCGACCGCTTCGGTTTGACCCACGACCCGCTGATGGAGATGATGTTCTAACTGAAGCAGCTTTTGCCGTTCTGACTCCAGCAAGCGGTTGACTGGAATGCCCGTCCAGCGCGCCACGATTTCCGCAATGTCTGCTTCTGTCACCTGTTCGCGTAGCAGCGCTGACCCCTGAGACTGCATTTCGGCAAACAGCGCTTCCTGCGTCTCCCGCTCTTGATGTAAGCGGGGTAGGCGACCGAACCGCAGTTCCGACGCTTTTTCTAAATCGGCTTCGCGTTCGGCTCGCTCGATTTGAATTCGCAGCTGGTCTTCTTCCTCTTTGAAGGCATTGATGGTCTCAAGGACTTGCTTTTCGGTTTGCCAGCGCGAGCTGAGCTGACGCTGTTTTTCGCCTAGTTCAGCGATTTCCTGGGCAATCCGATCGAGGCGATCGTTCGCAGAGCGGTTTGGCTTAAACACAACCACAGAGCGCCGATCTTCCGCTTCCAGCGACAGCTTTTCCATTTCCAACTGCATCAGGCGACGGTCGATCGCTTCTAGCTCTGAGGGCTTGGAGGTGATCTCCATTTTGAGGTTGGCGGCAGCTTCATCGATCAGGTCGATCGCTTTGTCAGGCAGAAAGCGATCGGCAATGTAGCGGGATGACAGTGTGGCTGCTGCGACCAGTGCCGAATCCGTAATTTTGACGCCGTGGTGCACTTCATAACGCTCTTTCAGCCCACGCAGGATGGAAATGGCGTCTTCCACGCTCGGCTGATCCACAAACACCTGCTGAAAGCGCCGTTCCAGTGCAGCGTCCTTCTCAATGTACTTGCGGTATTCATCCAACGTTGTCGCGCCGATGCAGCGGAGTTCACCTCTTGCCAGCAGCGGCTTGAGCAGATTGCCCGCATCCATCGTGCCTTGAGTAGCACCCGCACCAACCACGTTGTGGATCTCGTCGATGAATAGCACGATCTGTCCATCGGAGTGGATGACTTCTTTGAGCACCGATCGCAGCCGGTCTTCAAAATCGCCGCGATACTTCGCCCCAGCCAGCAGTGATCCCATATCCAGCGAGATCAGCTGCCGATTTTTGAGGGATTCGGGTACGTCACCGTTGACGATACGTTGCGCCAGTGCCTCGACGATCGCCGTTTTCCCAACGCCCGGTTCACCAATCAGCACGGGGTTATTTTTCGTGCGGCGAGACAACACCCGCACCACGCGCCGAATCTCCTCATCGCGACCGATCACCGGGTCGGTCTTGCCCGCCTTTGCCTTTTCCGTCAGGTCTTGGCCGTACTTTTCAAGGGCCGCATAGCGATTTTCGGGGTTTTGATCGGTCACTTTCTGACTGCCCCGCACTTCGCGAATCACGCTTTCTAACTGTTTGGCGTCAATGTTGAACCCGCGTAAGACTCGCATTCCCAGCCGTGAGTCAGCCGCAAACCCCAGCAGCAAGTGCTCAACCGAAATAAATTCGTCCTGCCAGTCCTCGCGTGCTTCCTCGGCGCGATCGAGCAGAATGTCAAGATTGCGCCCCAGATAGAGTTGTTCACTGTTGGGCACCTTGGGTTGCCGTCGCACAAAGTCTTCCAGTTGCTGCACGACGCGCCCCAAATCAGCCCCAGCTTTACTCAAAACCTTTGTCGCCAGCCCGTCTTTTTGTTCTAGCAGGGCGATGATCAGGTGTTCGACTTCAAGCTGTTGCTGCTTATAGCGACGAACGACATCCTGCGCTTGGACGATTGCTTCCCATGCTTTGTCGGTGAACTTATTCGCGTCGGTGGGCTGCATGTTTGAATCTTAAGATTGCAAGTAAAAA
>JAJPKC010000386.1 GCA_021323955.1 Oscillatoriales cyanobacterium Centralia_MAG_596
GATCGTGCTCAGATAAACAATCCAGGGTCGACGTGAAAAAATGCACCTAGAGCCTTTGCTTGAAAGGTACTCATTTCGCGATCGCCACTCAGCACAGCTGCGATCGCGTCTTCAGAACCCAGCAACTTGATTAAATCTGCTGGTTGAAGCTGCCGTTGCTCCATCAAAAACAGCAGTCGTGAACGAGGCGTCGAGTCTGCACCAGGCAAATAATGTTCTTGCTCAAACTTCTCAATCAGCGTAATCAGCAATGCGAATAGCTCATTCTCTTCTGGGCTACGGTCTGGATGATGCATTAACGCTTCCACGATCGCCAACGCTTCTTCATTTTCGGCTTCAGTTCGAATCAGTTTTGGCTGATATTGAGACAAAAGCTCACCATATTTATTGGCGTTAAAAGTAAGGGTCATGCTTCCACTGCTCCTTGTCATACTCTGCATGAGTCAGAACGTACTTGACATAAATCAACTGCCCTTTATAATCAATGCTCACAATTAAACGATACCGATTACCTTTAATGTTGAAGACCGTAAAGTTTCCAACCGCTTCAGCCTGCGGGAAAACTGACTGAACCTCAATTAAATTAGACCAATTAACCTTAATCGCAACCTTAAACCAGTCATCCAAAACCTCACGACAATCAGAATGCTTTTTGCCAAATTCACGCAAGCGTTTATAGCTGATGACGTGCATCGAAAAGACGGTTGCTCCCCTTACCAGGCTCTTATTGTAGCTTCAAAGTCCCAAGCTTTTATTTCACTTACCAGCGATCGCCCTTGACCCCACCTTGACATGGGCGATCGAGGCACGCGACGAGGTGCTCAAGCACATCAAGCGGTAGGGCGGCGTTGAGGACGCGATCGGGTGGGTTGAAGAGGAGGGGGCGATCGCCTGATGCCATCATTACCGATGCCGTTGTGCTTTACCTGCAAAACCAACCCAAAATGTCCAGCGATAAGCTCGTCCTGCTATGATTGTCAGTCCCAATACCGTTGGCAGGCTACCAACCAAGCTGGCTGCTGGTTGAAGTCGGCAGTCTGTGACGAGGGTAGCCCATCAAATGCCAGAGCACCGGAACAGGGAAGAGAGGATCGCTCGATCAATGGCTTTGCATAACTCACAATCATTCTGGTTTCAGTAGCCAGAAGCCAGTGTAGGTCATCCCAGAGTCATCTGGTTGCACCAGCAGGAAATGGAGTCCCTGGCTGATCTGCTTGCGCTGCTCAAATTGCCGTCCGGCAGCCATGACGACTGGATCTTCAAAGGTCGTGAGAATCCAGCGATCGACTAACCCAGCGTCTAAAATCAAGCCATCCGGTGCGCCGGGGATATGACTCAATGAAACGGGGTGCGCTTGCTGTAGCCAGTTTGCCAGCCGTAACGATCGTCGTCCAGCGTCAATCACAACACCGGGAATGGGTGTTGTGGAGGCCAGCCCCAGGTTAAGCGGCAGGAGTGGCTCGGGCATGTCGAGAATGGGGATCATACGATCGCCAAAAGCATCCACTACCTCCACAGCTGGTAACGCTGCAAATCGCCAGCGATCGCCCCATAGATTTTCTGGTAGCGGCAGGGGTGGCGGGATTTCAAGCCCCAACGATTCACTCCGTTGCCCGGTGCTGTTTGGCGAAGTGGCATACTCGTGCATTTTTTCTCGCAACCATCGTTTCAGTGTGGGGGTGCGGCGGGTTGGATCTATGGCAACGCCCAACCGCTTCCCGACGGTTGCCAACAAATTCAATGTTTGCGGTCGAAAAACTCGAATGCGATCGGGCAGTGGGTGTCCCGCAGCTGCCAGTGCTTGCAATTGAGCCACCAACCAGTCCACACCGGCCTGCGACTGTGGACAAACTGCGGTGTACTGAAAATCCCCTCCAGGATCGCAGACCAGCAGATCCCAAAGGGGGCTACTGGACTCATCCTGAAGGGGACGACGGTAAAAATCGAGTTCCCAGATGTGCATTCGTGGTTAGTAGTTGGTTGTCAGTTGTTAGATTCCTCTAAAAACCGACAACTGGCAACTAAAAACTCGTTAATAGGGCACGCTGGCCAGGCTCCGACCAACACCTGCGACCGATCCTGGTGCATAGACCTGGGTCACATAGTCGGCGATCATGCGATGGGTGTTGAAGGCCGGGCAGTTGGTCTTAATCGACGCCTTCATCATCTTGACCCAGCCGTGCGGCACACCGCTCTCGTCCTGATCGTAGTAGAGGGGCGCGACTTCGTTTTCCAGCAGGCTATAAAGGGCCTGGGAATCGATTTCGTCCTGGAGCTTCTGGTCGCTGGTGTGAGCATCTTGCCCGATCGCCCACCCGTTAAGACCTTTGCCATTGGCGTCTGCCTGGTAGCCTTCACACCACCAGCCATCCAGCACGCTACAGTTCAGTCCACCGTTAAAGCAGACTTTCTGGCCACTCGTCCCTGAGGCTTCCAGTGGGCGACGAGGGTTATTGAGCCAGACATCGACACCCTGCACCAGCTTCCGGGCAGTGTACATGTCGTAGTCTTCAATGAGTGCCACCCGGTTCCAGATCCCAGGCTGCTTACACCATTCCAGCAATCGCTGGATGATGCGCTTGCCTTCTTCATCCGCTGGATGCGCTTTGCCAGAGAAAATGATCTGGATGGGACGATCGCTATTGGCAAAGATCTTCAAGGCGCGATCGGCATCCCGCAGCAACAAATCACCACGCTTGTAGGGGCTGAAGCGACGAGCGAACCCAATTGTAAGAATCGTGGGATCAAGGACGTGATCAACTGCTTGAATGCTCTCCCAGCTCTCACCCCGGCCCTCTCGTGCTCTTTTCAGCTTGGAGCGAGTATGGGCCACCAGCCGCTCTTTCAGCACTTGATGACGGTGCCATAGTTCAGCATCGGGGATCTGATCAGCCTTTGCCCACACGTCAGGGTCAACAGCTTTGGTCTCCCAGTCTTCACCCAAGTACTCGGTGTAGAGGTCTTTGATCAGCGCCGCTGTCCAGGTAGACGCGTGAACCCCATTGGTGATGTAACCGATCGGCACCTTATCTTCCGATCGCTCTGGGTAAAGCACCGTCCACATCTGTCGCGAGACATGGCCATGAAGCTCGCTCACACCATTAGCCGCGCGGCACAGGCGCAACGCCAGCACAGTCATACCAAACGGTTCCCAGGGATCACCCAGGCGACGCGCACCAAGCGCCAGAAACTGCTCACGCGATAGCCCCAACTGGCCCCAATAGTTGGCAAAGAAGGAATCCATCAGGTCAGCCGAGAAGACATCGTGACCCGCAGGAACGGGAGTATGCGTGGTGAAGACGCAGCGATCGCGCACCGATGCTTCAATGTCGTAGAAGGACTTGCTTGTACGCTGAATTTCCAACCGCGACACTTCCAGCAAGCAAAAGGCCGCATGTCCTTCATTCAGGTGGTACACCCCTGGTTCAATCCCCAGCGCTTGCAGGGCGCGCACACCACCGATCCCCAGGACAATCTCCTGCGCGATGCGGGTTTCCTGGTTGCCACCGTAGAGGTGTCCAGTCAGCCAGCGGTCGATCGAGTCGTTGTCATCCCGATTGGTGTCGAGGAGGTAGAGCGACACCCGACCGACCTGCACACGCCAGATCTGGATCTTGACGATCCGGTTCCGCACCTGGAGTTCAACCGTAACCGCATTGCCGTGCTCATCTTTCATCAGCTCCAGCGGCAAGCGGCCAAACTCGTTGTCGATGTAATAGTCTTCCTGCCAACCGGACTGGTTCAGCCGCTGGTGAAAGTAGCCCTGGCGGTACAGCAGCCCGATCGCGACCAGGGGGACACCCAGGTCGGAGGCAGACTTCAGGTGATCGCCGGCCAAAATTCCTAGGCCGCCGGAGTAAACCTGAAGCGACTCATGCAGACCAAACTCGGCGCAAAAATAAGCAACGGGATGCGCTTTTGAAATCTGGGGCGCAACGCGGCTCGCCCAGGTTGTCTCGGCTGTCATGTAGCGATCGAATTTCTCAATGACGGCATTCAGCCGTTTGATGTATTGGGGATCAGTCGCTAACTGAGTCAGGCGATCGTAGGCGATCGACTCCAGCAGAACAACCGGGTTGTGACCAGAACGCTCCCACTCATCGGGATTAATCGTTTCAAACAGCGATACCTGGTCAGCCGTCCAACACCACCAATAGTTATAAGCAAGGTCGGCAAGCCGTTTTAACGAACGGGGCAGCCTCTCACTCAAACGGGCAGCAGGTGCCGTAGAAAGGGAATTCACCATATAAGCGGATGCTCTTGAAGTTATAAAGTACTCGAAGCAGAGTTGGGATCAACCGGATTGTCGTCTATTAGTCAGGAAATCTTCGGTAATCCATCCTCTGGACTGAATTCGCCAACAGTTTGTTGCAAAAGATACAGAGAAGACAGTCTTATTTCATACGTGCAGGATCTAGATTGCCAGTCTTTTTACAAATCAGCAGGTTTTTTCATATTGTTTGCAGATTAGTGGCGGCCAGAGGCCGGAGGCAGAAGGCCAGAGAGGATGAGAACTGAAGACTGCACGTTAAGACCTGAAAGCTAACCCATGAATCCAGTAGGATGGCTATAGCATCGATTAAGTAAACTGCATTACACCATCCCGTTTATGAAGCCTGCTCTGACGCAACTTGGTACCGATATGACCCGCCTGACTGGAGTGCGGGCAATTATGAAAGACATTATTGAAACGTTGCGATCGGGCGCAGGGCAAGACTTCATCAACTTGAGTGCGGGTAATCCGCTGATCTTGCCAGAAGTGGAGCAACTTTGGCGCGATTGCACGGCTGATTTGCTGGCGAGTGCTGAATATGGCGACGTAGTCTGCCGCTACGGGGCGAGTCAAGGGTATCAACCGCTGATTGATGCCGTTGTGACTGACTTCAATCGACGGTACGGGCTGAGTTTAACGGAGCGCAACGTATTGATCACGCCCGGTAGTCAGAGCCTCTATTTCTACGCCGCAAATGCCTTTGGGGGCTATTCGAGTAGCGGCACCTTGAAGAAAATTGTGCTGCCGCTCAGTCCAGACTATACAGGCTATGGTGGCGTCGCGCTCAACCAGGACGCGCTGTTTGCCTACAAGCCATTTCTGGATATTGACGCGGTGGCGCATCGGTTTAAATATCGGCCTGACTTTAGCCAATTGTCGATCGATGAAGAGACGGGCTGTGTTCTGTTCTCTCGCCCCTGCAACCCAACTGGAAACGTGCTCACCGATGAGGAGGTGCAGAAAATTGCTGATCTGGCAGCTCCCTATGATGTGCCCGTGATTGTTGATTCTGCCTACGCGCCACCCTTTCCGGCGCTGAATTTCACCGCGATGACGCCGCTATTTGGTGAAAACATTCTGCACTGCATGAGCCTCTCGAAAGCGGGGTTGCCGGGAGAGCGGATTGGCATTGCGATCGGCGACGAACAACTGATTCAAGTGCTGGAGTGCTTCCAGACCAATATGTGCATCCATTCACCCCGCTATGGACAGGCGATCGCGGCACGCGCGATCAACTCTGGTGCCTTAGCCACTATCGCCGCCAATGTCATCCGTCCCTTCTACCAGAAGAAAATCAACATCATCGAAGCCACGTTAGATCGGGTCATGCCCGATGTCCCCTGGTTTTTGCATCGCGGCGAAGGAGCGATCTTTGCATGGCTGTGGCTCAAAGACTTACCCATGACCGATGGCGATTTGTACCAAGCGCTGAAAAAAGTTGGCGTCATTGTGGTTCCCGGTAGCTCCTTTTTTCCGGGACTACGCGAAGACTGGGATCACACCCGACAGTGCCTTCGCATTAGCTTAACCGGGACAGACGAGGAACTCGAAACAGCCATGACGCGACTGGCAGGAGTGGTTGAGCAAGTGTATCAGCGATCGGTGGTGGCAACGTGAACGAACCTTTAGCAGCACGGAATGGGGGAACAGGGGGACAGGGTGGCAAGGGAACAGAGAGTCAACGAAAAAAGCCTAAAGCCAGAAGCCTGAAGCGAGAAGATAAACGGCAGAGAGCAGAGTCCAAAATCAACGCCTCCCACAACCGTACAGCGGAAGCAAGCAATACCCCTCACTTTCTCACCATTGGCAAGATCGTTGCCGCGCAGGGCTTAAAAGGCGAAGTGCGGGTGTATCCAGAGTCGGATTTTCCAGAACGTTTTCTGGAACCGGGGACGCGCTGGTTGCAGCGATCGCCGACCACGAATCCAGAACCCATTGAGCTGGTGCGCGGACGCTACCTGGAGGGAAAAGGGCTATACGTGATGCAGTTTGCTGGAGTTCACGATCGCACCCAGGCCGAAGCCCTACAGGACTGCCCGCTGCTGGTGCCGGATAGCGATCGGCCCCCATTGGAAGAAGGCGAATTCCACGTACTGGATTTAATTGGGCTGGAAGTTTTTGATCAGACAACGCAGGCGCTAGTGGGAACAGTCATAGGAGTGATCCCTGCGGGCAACGACCTTTTGGAGGTGCAGCGGGCAGGGCAGGCTCCCGATGAGAAACCAATGCCGCCGCTATTGATCCCGTTTGTGGCCGCGATTGTCCCTGTGGTTGATCTCCACGAGCGCCGTGTTGAAATTACGCCGCCCCCCGGATTGATCGAATAACAGTCAAAATGGCTGTAGTGGTCAGCATGGATCGGCAGGGAGACAGGAATGGCAAAGCGAATACTGGTGACAGGTGCAACAGGTGGGGTCGGGCAACTAACGGTCGCCAAATTGATCGAGAGTGGCTATACGGTGCGTGTTCTCGTTCGCAATGCCCCAAAGGCACGGCAGTTGTTTGATGATCACGTCGAAATTGCGATCAGCGATATTCGCGATCCGGCCACGCTCCCTGATGTCATGCAGGCAGTTGACGCCATCATCTGCGCGACGGGAACGACGTCTTTTCCATCGCCTAAATGGGACGTTGCGATCGATCCCCACGCCAATCCGCTCCAGCAAGCGTGGGACTGGAGCCAGGTGTATTTCAATGCCGACTATCGACGCACGAAAACCCGCAATAGCCCGGAGCAAGTTGATGCGGAAGGCGTGCGTAACCTGGTAGTCGCCGCACCCAAAGACCTGCAGCGGTTTGTTTTCGTCTCCTCCTGTGGCGTAGAGCGCAAAAACAGCCCCCCGTACAATCTGCTGAATGCCTTCGGAGTTCTGGATGCCAAACAGCAGGGCGAACAGGCGATCGTGCAATCGGGGTT
The DNA here is from genome assembly GCA_021323955.1 of Oscillatoriales cyanobacterium Centralia_MAG_596. Taxonomy (GTDB): domain Bacteria; phylum Cyanobacteriota; class Cyanobacteriia; order Leptolyngbyales; family Leptolyngbyaceae; genus Stenomitos. The sequence goes on from JAJPKC010000386.1 coordinate 7,191, forward strand.
GCCCTACACGATCGTGCGACCAGGACGCTTGATTGACGGGCCATTTACCTCCTCTGACCTCAACACGCTCCTAAAAGCCACGACCAACGGTAAGTTTGACGTGGTGATCGGCACGGGTGACACTCTCAACGGGCAAACCAGCCGCATTGATGTGGCAGCCGCCTGTGTTGCAGCGCTCAGCGATGCCAACACTGAAAATCAAATTTTTGAGTTGATCAACCAGGGAACAAGACCAGCCGCGATCGATTGGGCCGCACTCTTTGCCGAACTCCCCGCACCCAAACAATCACCCTAAAACAACTTTGATCGGTAACACGGTGCCCGCCCAACACTGCCACAGGTCAACTGCCTGAATGTCCACATCCACCACCACGATCGCCGCCATTGCTACCGCCATTGTCCCTGAGCAGGGGAGCGTTGGGATCGTTCGCGTATCAGGGACACAGGCTGTGGCGATCGCGCGGGCCCTTTTCCATACGCCTGGACAACAAGTATGGGAGAGCCATCGCATCCTTTACGGTTACGTACGCCACCCCGCCACCCGTCAAACGGTGGATGAAGCGCTGTTGCTGTTGATGCTGGCTCCCCGCTCCTACACGCGTGAAGATGTGGTGGAGTTTCACTGCCACGGCGGTATCATACCCGTCCAGCAGGTGCTACAGCTCTGCCTGGAGCAAGGAGCGCAACTGGCTCAGCCCGGAGAATTTACGCTCAGAGCCTTTCTGAACGGGCGACTCGATCTAACGCAGGCGGAAAGCATTGCCGATCTGGTGGGGGCACGATCGCCCCAGGCTGCTCAAACAGCCCTCGCTGGACTGCACGGGAAACTCGCCCATCCCATCCGTCAACTCCGCGCCACCTGCCTGGACATTCTGGCAGAGGTGGAAGCCCGCATTGATTTTGAGGAAGACCTGCCACCGCTTGATGAGGTTGAGATCCAAGCCCGTCTGGCGCAACTGCTGACCGAGGTAACTCACATTCTGGCAACCGCCGATCGCGGTGAGTTGCTCCGGACTGGGCTCAAGGTGGCGATCGTGGGGCGTCCCAATGTGGGCAAGTCCAGCTTACTCAATGCCTGGAGCCGCAGCGATCGCGCCATTGTCACCGATCTTCCCGGCACCACCCGTGATGTGGTCGAGTCCCAATTGGTCGTTGGTGGCATTCCCATTCAGGTGCTCGATACCGCCGGCATTCGCGAGACGGATGACCGGGTGGAGCAGATTGGAGTGGAGCGATCGCGCAGCGCTGCCCAAAACGCCGATCTGGTGCTGTTGACCATTGATGCTCAGGCTGGCTGGACAGAGGCCGACCAGGCGATCTACGAGCAAGTGCGCGATCAGCCGTTGATTCTGATCGTTAACAAGATTGATTTGGTAGAGCCGTCAGCGGCCAGCGGTCAACAGCCCGCTATCGAACTGCTGTCCGACGCACCCATACCCTACCCCCCACACCTCACAATTAAAACCGCCGCGGCCCTCAACCAGGGCATTGAGGCACTGGAGTCCGCTATTCTTGAAAGCGTCCAAGCAGGAACCATTCAGGCAGCCAATCTCGATTTAGCAATCAATCAACGGCAGGCGGCCGCACTGACACGGGCAAAGGCGTCATTACAGCAAGTGCAAGGTACGATCGCCGATCAGCTACCGCTGGATTTCTGGACGATCGACCTCCGCAGTGCCATTCAAGCGCTGGGTGAAATCCTGGGTGAGGATGTCACCGAGTCAGTCCTGGATCGAATCTTCAGCCGTTTCTGCATTGGCAAGTAGCGCCGTGCCATCAGGTCCATGCCCGTTCATATTGGGGTGGGCACAGATCGTACAGGTCGCCATGCCCCAGCGCTTTCGCGGCCTGGAGCGGCCAATAAGGATTCCGCAGTAACTCACGCGCCAGCAGTACCACATCTGCCTGTTCTGTACGAATAATGTGGTCGGCTTGTGCCGGGGCTGTAATGGAACCGACTGCGCCAGTGGCGATACCTGCTTCACGACGAATGCGATCGGCAAACGGAGTTTGATATCCCGGCCCAGCGGGAATTTTCACCCCTGGCACCAGTCCACCGGAGGAGCAGTCAATCAGATCGACGCCCAGCGCTTTCAGTTTGTCGCTTAACGCAATGCTTTGGTTCAGATCCCAGCCGTTCTCCGCCCAATCTGTTGCCGAAATTCTCACCCAGAGCGGCACACTGTCGGGCAACACCTGCCGCACCGCCTGCACCACTTCGCGCAACAACCGAGTGCGATTGTCGAAACTGCCACCATAATCATCGTCGCGGTGATTGCTCAACGGCGAGAGAAACTCGTGCAGCAGGTAGCCGTGAGCCGCATGAATTTCAATGAGCTTGAACCCTGCTTCCAGCGATCGCTGCGTTGCCTGCACAAATGCCGCGATCGTCTGCTGAATATTCTCCACGCTTAATGCTTCTGGTACAGGGCTTTCTGGGTTAAAGGGAATAGCACTGGGAGCCACGATCGGACGCCAACCGCCTGCCGTTTCAGACACGGCTTTTCCACCGTCCCAGGGACGAGCCGTACTGGCTTTTCGGCCTGCATGTGCCAGTTGAATGCCAGCCACCGCACCAAAACGGTGCACCAGATCGACGACCTTTGCCAGGGGTTCAATATGCTCGTCCTTCCAGATGCCAAGGTCCTGGGGACTGATCCGCCCGCGCGCTTCGATAGCGGCAGCTTCCGTTATCACCAGACCAGCACCGCCGATCGCGCGACTCGGCAGATGCACCAGATGCCATTCATTGGCAAAGCCATCGGTGCTGGAGTACTGGCACATTGGGGAGACAGCGACGCGATTACGAACGGTAACACCACGTTGGGTAAAGGGGGTAAATAGATGAGGCATTGATGGGTATTCTCTGTCTAAATTCAGGCGCGAGTCTGTTTACCTTTCTACTAAAGAGCGAGAAACCCACTTTGTCGTCCTCTCGCCAGGAGAGATTTTAAGAGAATTTCGGTGATGCTCTAATCGTATGATCGCTCCCCAATTCGATGTGACATCGCTAGGCGCACATACTGGAAACTGAATTTCGATGAGGGCGCGATCGAAATTTTCTGGAATACCGCTTGCTGTAATCTCCGGTTGCAAATAAATTTCTCGATTAGCGCCATTGATCTGGTAATGATTTGCAGCAATCCATTGCAGCAAGGCGTTAAAGGCCTGCACAACCGCATCGTA
>JAJPKC010000006.1 GCA_021323955.1 Oscillatoriales cyanobacterium Centralia_MAG_596
CTTTTACTGGAACTGATCAACCTTCACCTAATCGAAACCTTCTCAGACGGCACTTCGCGTGCGGAGTGGGTGCGGTGGGTCGAGACCTAGACAGAATCAGGGTTACGGCAAGTGCCGTGTGCCGTACGGCAGTTTTACGGCACCCAATACGGCACTTTTACGGCAGTCTACACGGCACTTTTACGGCACTTCTGTAGCGGTATTTTCTAACACTATGTTCAGCAATTCCAATCCTGTGATCGTCCAAATTCGGCGTGAGTTGAGAGGCAAACTTCCTGACGAGTGGCTGGAGGAAGTCGTCTCAATCTTGGAGTATCAGTTGACCTATCAAACGATCGACGAGTTGGCCACCAATGACCTCTTGAAACTGCGGCTGGGAGCCGGTTTGAGTCCGACGCTGAACGCCGCTCTGACCCAGGCCGTTAGCCCGACGTCACCACCAATAGAGCCGCCGGAAAGGAGACCGTTTCCGCTGCGGCTGCCCTGGGAGTAAGATCAGACAAACTTTGCATATCTTTTCATCCATCACACAACCTCGTGCTCACTGGCGAGGTTTTTTGTTGCGCCTGTGCTGCCGTTAAGACTGACGTCGCCGTTGCCGCTGCCGCAAGCTGAGCAGAAAGACGCGCTGTTCGAGGGTGAGTTTACTAAACCACAGCGGCATAATCTTTTTCCAGTTCCAGTGCAGTAGCGGCATTTGAAGTCGTCTTCTTGTTGAAGTGAGTGAGATCGGGAGCGTCCTTCATTCTATTCAGGCATATAAACGACAGACAGGCAGAGTTTTGTGTCAGAATCCGCGCCCATGCTCAAAGCCTTACAGGGCAGCGCTTTGAGTTTTGCACAAAACTTATAAGGTTGTGAGCAACCGTGGAACAAACCGCCCGAAAGTTCTTTGGTGAGGTGGCGTTTCCTTTTCCTTCAACCACAGGTGGAGCGGGGAAAACAGCGGTGAAGTGTAAGGAGCAAGATTGGATGGAACGGGTCTCGTTTCCGTTTAGTGCTGAAATAACTCCAGAAGTGAGAGGTGCGCTGGTTGGTGCCCGACGTGCGGGGTTGACCCAGGACGCTATCATCTTGCAGGTGTGGGGTTGCACGAAAGGGTCGAATACACGGTCTCTGGCAGCGCGGGAGAAATATCGGCAGATTGGGAGTGAGGCGGGAATAGGTTAGGGTAGCAGGTTCTTGGGCAGGAGGAGGGTGGACTCAATCTCTTCTCGTACAGAGCGGGTGACGTAGCAAGCACTGTTGATACAGTTCACCAATAGCTTATTAGCCGTGTAATACTGCTCTAACAGCTTTGCTTGAGCTTGGGTAAACTGCCAGTCATGTCCGATGTTGCGGTGTTTAACGGCTACAGCTCTGAGTTGCTCACTCCAGGTTTTTCCATGTTTTTGCCACCACTGAATGACGGCGGCTTGGTCGCCCTTTGGATCAGGACACTGGCTTTTGAGGGCTTGCAGTGCCTGTACTAGTTGAGGATCTGAATTAAGGGCGATGGCGCTGGCGATGGCTCTGTCGATGTCGATGGCTCTGTCGATGGCTCTGTCGATGTCGATGACGATGACGATGTCGATGACGCTGGCGATGGCGCTGGCGATGGCTCTGTTGATGGCTCTGTCGATGGCGCTGTCGCTGGCGCTGGCGCTGGTGCTGTTGATGGCGCTGACGATGGCGCTGGCGCTGGCGCTGGTGCTGTTGATGGCGCTGACGATGTCGCTGACGATGTCGCTGTCGCTGGCTCTGCCTCTGACGCTGACGATGGCGCTGTAGAAGGCGATGCGGAAGGCGTCGGCAGAGTAATAAGCTCTCGCTATACTAGTTTTACCAGGGGACGCAACAGCGCTAGTTTTCTTCTCTAACCAGACGAGAAACTGCTGCAACTTCTCATCCTCAGCCACAAGCTTGTCTATTTGAGCTTTCATCAGTTGCATTAGCGTGTCAGCGGGCTCTAACATTCCCACAGTCAGTAAAAAGACCTCCTGCCAACGCTTTTCCGTAAGATGTTCAACGAGCTTCGGCCGCAGTTCATCCCGTTTTGAGATTTGCCGTGCTGCGAAATACTCTTGAAACGTCAGGTGCGAGAACGAATAGATGCTGCGTGCCCGCTCTACCAGCAGCCCATGTTGCGCTTCAATCGATTTCAACACGGCTTCACTATCCAGCTCTAAGGACTCTGGATCATCACTAATCCCACGTAGGTTACGAATAAAAGCAGCAATCTCTTGCTCTACGGCTTGTTGCTTGAAGAAGATATCACCACGTTCAAAGGTTATGAAAGCAACATGGCTAAGTAGAGCTTCCTTCTGTTGGAGTGAGAGCGTTTGATAGAGTTCACTCCTTCTATGCAGTGCATCCCGTTCAATATTACGCTTGGCATCCCACTTCTTGAGCAGAACTTCTAGCCCGTCACGGTAAAGCTCAGAACGATTGGTTGGAAAATCAGCCGCTTCTTGAAACACCAGGCATAGCAGCGTCAGCAGCAGTGGATTAGTTGCTAGCTCTCTGATCCGTGGATTGGCACGTAGCTTGTCCAGGAAGCGCTCAGTCTTTACAGGGTCTTGTTTGGCCGTAAACCACTTGGTGACAAAATCAGCAATCTGCTGGTCATCAAAGTCAGCGACTTCGACTTCGGTAAACCGCTCAAAGGTATACTCCCGTGCGGCAATGCGGCAGGTCATCACAAACTGACAGGTACGAAACCGGGTTGAGAAATCTCGAATTGACTGCAACACACGGTCATGATCGACATCCCTGACCTCATCCAGTCCATCCAAGAGCACTAACACTCGCCCTTGACTCAAGAGCGTTTCGGCCGCTTGCGCGTCTTTCATCCCGCAATCAGACCACTGTTTGCCGATGTACGCCAGTAACTCTGGTTGACCGTTCGTCTCGGCAAAGGCTTTGAGAGTAATGAAGACAGGCACTTGATCAGCGCGTGACTGACCGCTGCTGCATTGCATGGCGATCCACTTGAGAAACGTGGTCTTCCCTGCCCCTGGCTTGCCCAGAATCATGAGCTTAGAGTGCCGTTCCACAGCTTCCAGTCCTGGAACTCGTTCCTCTTTCACTTGCCCCAGACTGATGAGTTCTTCAAGATTGCAGCCTTCCAGCAGGTCTGCGATTCCCCGCCGTTGACGACCAGCCACTTTCTCAAAGATATTGACCGTGGTGTAAATGGCATCCAGTTCGATCGCTTGCGTCATGTCCAACACCCGCATCGTGCCACAGCGCTCCTGGATGTCGGCAACTACCTTTTGTCGGACCGTCTGCACCAATGCCTCAAGTTCTTCATCTCTGACTTGCATTGTGTTATTAGTCGCTGCAACGCTTGTGACCACTACATCGTCCAGTTCCAGACCGAGACGATCGCAAATTGCAGCAAAGATGCTCCGGGAAACGGGCTTTCCTTTGAAAAAGTTGTTAACGGGTTGGCGGGTTACCTCTATTTCTTTCGCCAGTGCGTTCTGGTTGAGTGCGTAACGTCCTAACGCCAGGCTCGCCTTTTCAATCCCTTTTACAGACGCTCGCAGCGATCGTGTGGCCATATCTGAAGTGTTGAATTTGAGCCAATTCTAGCCGCATCACGAAAGTCATACCCAGCACATACCAAAGTCAGGCTTAACATCATCCTGGCTAAATCTGGAACACACACCGCGATCGGGAGGATAGGAGCATCGAGTTCAAACACATCTCAACCCATGAAAAATGTCTTCCAAGAAGTCTTTCTGACCGCCGTTCTCCTGACCACAATCTCTGCTGGTACATCGCTTTACCTGGCCTCTCAGCCAACGCTTTCACCCCAACAGAATCTCTTGCTTGAAAGTGCAATCAAAACCTGGCAGCGAGGAGACATTGCCATCTTTGCGCTGTTGGGTCTGAAGTCTACAAATCTGCTTCGTTCTCAAAATCAAAGTGACAAAGAAGAATCGAAATAGTCCAGTTCGTTTTGAGCCATCAATCACAACCTCGTCAGCAATGGCGAGTTTTTTTGCTGGTGTTTCTGTTAACTGATCGTGCTGAGTCTGTGAAATTGCGGTCGGGTTTCACTGGAGCCTGCTGATAAGTTCCGTAGCGTCTGGGAGGTCTCGGGCCGGCAGTTGGCGCATGGTAGTAGGGTGCCTCGGTTTAGCGGAGGAGGACTCACTCCGCTTCCAGGGGAAGCTCGCTCGCTGGGGCGTGGCCCCTCGACCCCCACAGCCCGATCGCTTGCCCACAACCTGGTTCACTCACATCACTCGACGTTTAACTCCATTACTATGGCTGCTTTTGCTATTTGTCGGGTCGCTAAACTCAAAAGCGTGCGCGCCGTGACGGGTTCTGGGAAACACACCGACCGCGAACAAGAGACCCTGAACGCCGATCCAGAAGTTGAAAATATTGAGCTTGTACCCATACCAGAGGACGCGAGTTTAGAGGACTTGGTGAAAGCAAAAATCGGCGACATCAAGTATCGTAAGGACGCGATCTTGTGTGCGGAATATCTCTGTAGTGCGTCGCCCGAATACTTTAGACCTGACGATCCGGGCCGGGCAAACTATTATCAACCAGATAGATTAGAGCCGTGGGTTGAACGCACGATCAACTGGCTCAAACAGAAGCACGGCGACAATTTAATTAAAGCCACTTTGCACCTGGACGAAGCAACGCCCCACATTGTCGCTTATGTCGTTCCTATTCACGACGACCTGAGAGCCAAGGCTGCACCGGGACAAAAAATCCTGTCGTACAAACGGGACTTTGGGGGCAGTCGCTATCGACTGAGCCAGTTACAAGACGAATATTATGAGGCCGTCAAAGACTTGGGTCTGGCACGCGGCATTAAAGGCAGTACAGCTACCCACGAGACCATGTCTGACTTCTACACTCGGATCCACCAGGAGGTGCCCGTCCCCGATCTGGAGCGAACGTTTGCCTTGCCCACACCCCAGGCGGGGGAATCAGCCCAAGACTACCACCAACGCTTGAGCGAGCACCTCGCCCAGGCGCTGCCAGACGTACAGGACCACCTGAAGACGCTCGAAGCCCACGCGAAAACGGCGGCGTGGCAGCAGCGCAAGGCAAAAGACACCACAATTACGCTGCAAGCATTAGGCGACGAACTGGACGACCAGGAGGAACGGCTGACCCAGCAAGTGGCGCTCAATCAGCAACTCCAGGCCGAGAAAGCGCAACTCAATGTCACGGCGACCCAGGCGATCGCTGAGGAACTGATTGCGACGGCTCAACTGGTGCAGGCTCAGACGGGACTGGAGTACTGCCGCAGTGACAGTTTCATTTTCGACGGGCGTGGCGACAATTTCAAAATCAGCACGCTGGCGGGGCAATGCCTGGTCCACAACCAGGGTGGTAAGGCCGTAATCACGGCCGCCCTAACGCAGGCGCACATCCAGGCTTTACGGCAGGGGCGGCAGCAGTTGGCTCAAGCGGCTGAAGAGCGGCCAAAGAACAAGCCACAACTCGCTGCTGGGGAGTAGCGTTAAGCATCTGCTTTCTTGAATTGCCACAAAATAATGCGCTTTGCAAGGAAGATAGAGCTAGGGGGAAAACGACTAATCTCTAAAATTTGCTATGGGGTTTGTAGTAGGCTCTGCGGCAGCAGTAAGGTAGCTTCGATTTCCTCTCGCACTGAGCGGGTGACGTAACAGTCGCTGTTGAGACAGGCCACCAGCAGTTTATTGGCTCTGTAGTACTGCTCTAATAATGCTGCTTGAGCTGAGCTGAATTGCCAGTTATGTCCAATGTTGCGGTGCTGGAGTGTTATATCCTTGAGCTGTTCAGTCCAAGCTTTTCCATTTACCTGCTGATCTGTAGCTGTTGCCAGGGGAACGGGTGAATTTAATTCGTCTTTAAGCCTTTTGAGTGCTTGCTTTAATTCAAAAGCATCAGCAGTATCAAGAGCGAGTACATCACTGTAAAGCTTATTTACAGCAGGAATAAGCGTATCATCGGGATCCAAATGACATGTGAGGTTGCACGCCTGGACGAAGGCATAGTCAAGGGTGAGGTCGCCATAGCCATCAACGCCAAGAGAATCATCATAGGCAGGAGCGAATACAAAGGCCACGTTATGATCAAGGGACAAGGCTAGATCATAGTCGCGAACCTGATCAAGTGCGAAGTAGTAAGCCCTCACAGCGGCAGGCTTATAAGAAGGTCCAACGGAACTAGCTTTCTTACTTAGCCAAAAAAGGAACTGTTGCAGCTTCTCATCTCCGGCTACAAGCTGGTCAATTTGAGCTTTCATCAACAGTACCAAGTCATCAGCGGACTGTAATATTCCTACTGTAAGCAAAAAGATCTCCTGCCACCGGGTCTCAGTAATATGGGACACTAGGTCTCCCCATGCTGCTAGCGATTGAGTAATAGGGCTAAAGGCAATCTTTCTGGCCGTGAAGTACTCCTGAAACGTCAGGTGTGAGAACGAGTAAATACCTCTTGCCCGCTCGACCAGCAGTCCATGCTGCGCCTCAATTGATTTCAAAATGGCTTCACTGTCTAGCTCCAAAGACTCTGGCTCGTCACTAACATTAGGTAAGTTACGAATAAATTCGGCAATATAGTTCTCGACAGCTTGTTGTTTGAAGAAAATGTCTCCGCGCTCAAAGGTTGTAAAGGCAATCTGGCTCAGGAGGGCTTCTTTGCGTTGCAACGAAAGGCTTTGGTAAATCACACTGCGCTGGTGCAGCGCATCCCGTTCAATATTGCGCTTGGCATCCCACTTCTTGAGCAGTACGTCCAAGCCTTCCCGGTACAGCTCGGAACGGTTCGTCGGGAAGTCAGCCGTTTCCTGAAACACTAGACACAACAGCGTCAGTAGGAGTGGATTGGTTGCCAGTTCTCTAATCCGTACATTGCCACGTAGCTTCTCCAAGAAGCGATCGATCTTCATGGGGTCTTGCTTAGCTATAAACCACTTGCCCACAAAGTCCGCAATTTGTTCGTCATCAAAGTCAGCGACTTCGACTTCGGTGAACTGCTCAAAGGTATATTCCCGTGCGGCAATACGGCAGGTCATGACGAACTGGCAATTGCGGAAGCGCGTGGAGAAATCACGAATCTCTTGCAACACGCGGTCATGATCGAGATCCCTGACCTCATCGAGTCCGTCTAAGAGAAGTAAGACCCGTCCTTTGCTCAATAGTGTTACGGTGGCCTGTGCGTCTTTCACTCCGCAATCTGCCCATTGCCCACCAAGGTAGGTCAGCAAATCCGGCTGCCCTTTTGCTTCTGCAAACGCTTTGAGTGTGACGAACGCGGGTACTTGGTCGGCTCTTGACTGACCGTTATTGCATTGAATCGCAATCCACTTGAGAAACGTTGTCTTCCCAGCTCCTGGCTTGCCCAAAATCATGAGTTTTGGGTGCTTTTCCACAGCCACCAGTCCGGGAACTCGCTTTTCTTTGACTTGCCCCAAGCTGGTTAATTCTTCAAAGTTCCACCCTTGCAACAGGTCTGCAATGGCTTGTCGTTGACGTCCAGTCACCTTCTCAAAAATATTGACTGTCGTATAGATCGCATCCAGACCAATTGGCTGTGTCATGTCTAGAACACGCATTGACCCGCAGCGCATCTGAATATCGTCGTAGACATGGTTCCGTACGATCCGCACCAGCGAAGCAATTGATTCGTCACTGCTTTGCACCTTGCTTTCAGACGTTGCGAAGCTTATGCCTTGGAGGACGGCAACGTCCTGCATCTCTAAGTTGAGACGATCACAAAGCAGCGCGAAGTTCTCTCGGTCAACGGGCTGTCCTCTAAAGAATTTGTTGACCGTCTGGCGGGACAGACCCAAATCTCTTGCTAGGTTATTCTGGTTCAAGCCGTAACGACTTAACGTGAGATTTGCTTGCTCAATCCCTTTTGCAGAAGCTTGAAGTGATCTTGTAGCCATTCGATTGAACTCAAAATTCGTTTGAACCATAAGGCATTAACATAGACCCATGAAGCACCCCCCGTCTGTCTTTTCCCCAAGCAGGGAGGCTTAAACCTTGAGAGTCTCAACAAGTCATGCCGAAGACATACTTAAAACATACATTAAGTAGCCCTATCTAAGCCTATACACATACACGGGTAGGTAAAAATATATTTAATAGTCCAAGTACTAGGCATACCGACTACTGGTAAGACAGCATCCCTATCGACTTGTCACCCCGATAAAAGAAGCTTCTTGCCTTTAACAGTTAATTAAGAATATTAAAGCAAGTCTATCAGGACTTCCCTATTTTTTTAGGGAATTATCCTTTTAGGCTTGTTTGCGTTGACGACTTTTCTGTCTACGGCTAACATGTTGTGTAATCGATAGGGGTGACAACTGTCGATGGGTGCGTCTAGCGAAAAAAACTTGAAAACACAATAAGGAAGTAAGTATGCCTAAGTCTTGGCGCAGTATTCGCGGCAAAATTGGTGTCGCCGCTTTCGTGATTGGTACCCTTCTTGGATACATAGCGGAACCCGTAAAGATGCCTGTTCAAGTGAGCCTCAACACGCCTGGCATGAAGATTGCAGTTGAGGTGGAATCTTTATATCCACCTCTTCTGTCTTTCAATATGGCTCTGTATCCTGCACAGCCTATTAAGTCAGTTCCTCCTTTGGATGAAGAAGGAGAAATGTTGGCTTAATTGGATCTAGCGACTTTAATTTGCCTAGTTGAATCTGAAGTCGCTAGATAATAGTCTTATTTAACCTTGCAGACCATCGAAGTGGCGTAACTGCTGAAGCCGCAGAAGGGCCACGCAGGAATCGGCGTTGCGGCGATCGGGCACGACGAGAGAATCGACGTTACAGCCGTCGTACTACATTGTAGTTAGGCCGATTTTAGTCCAGACTTGTAGTATGCCTTTGCTTCACTTTGCCAACTTGCCATGCGTACTGTTGTCTATCTTTGCGTCTACCGACAAGACTGAAAGTGAAGCCAGCATCTTCAAAGTAATCGCCGTAGTTGGTGACGGTCTTGGGTTGCAGCCCTAAGAGATTAGCAAGGTTTTCGGTGGAAAGATGCCAGCCACTGTGATAGGCTTCCTCAAGCTCACGCAGGGGTGCTAGCTCCAATCCTCGTTTAGCTGGTGGCAGGGGTGGTGGAAAAATTGCAGTGCCAACTTTAATCAGTGATCCTGTCAGAATATTCAGTACGTCTGCCTTCAAGAAGGTTGCGATATTAAGCGAGAGAGTCCGCAAAGGCTGACTGGGTAACTCTTTATCAAGTTCAGTTTCGATTTCACTAGAATTCTGTTGGATTTTAGGGAAGTCAGCAAAGCGGCCCCCTTGCTTCAAGTGTTGATCGAGGTCATCCATCAGTTCAATTTGGGCACGAGAGAGGTAAGCACGTCTACCGGAGCCATTGCGCTCGATACCCGCAGCCTTAAACCGCTCGTATAGAGCCCCAGTTTTGACCCCGTAGCGAGCTTCTAGCTCTGCTAGAGAGAGGCGATCGATATCTTCTGGGAGAGGAGGTAAGTCCGACATAGCTTTTATACTGAAATTCTGGTGGAAAGATTTCTACAGAGGAGTTCTGCTGAAGTTCTGGTACTGGCTGCAATAGAATTCTGGTGGAGTTCTGACGTTGAATTGCATCGGAATTCCGTTGAACATCTAATGCTGTATTGCGTACGCAAAACCTCGAAATTCCGGCTAACCGCTCCGGTGAATTGGTGAGATAGGATACTTCACCGGAATTCTAATGGATGCTAGACGAATCAAATTCTGGTGGATTTCCAGCAGAATAATGCATACGCAAAACCTCGAAATTTCGGTTTTTTGATAACCCGATTAGCCGAAAACCTGGAATTCAATTAAGTTCTAACAGAATTCCAGTCGCCGCTCTAACCGGGATTGCACGGATCCGGGGTAATGCATCGTTGCCATGCCTGTATCACCCACAAAAGAGCCCATACCAAGGCAGAGCGCGCACCCCCACTAGAACTTCGCGTTAATCAAATTCTGGTGACCACAGATCCTCAACCTTAACCTCCCAACCGGGAAGCAGATCGGGCACCGTCAGCACATCACCATCGTGGAATGTCAATGGTTCTTGCCCTGATCGCCGCACTTCGACCCACCGTTGTTCTGGGTGGATTAGAATGCCGACCCGTGTGCCCAACGCGAGAAACTCGTCAATCTTCTCTCTCAGCTTTGTCAGGCTATCAGTCGGTGATTTCACCTCCACCATGAGGTCAGGAGCCAGTTCAGCAAAACTGCGAGGGCTCTTACGCAGACGCTCTGCCTGGACAAAAGAGACGTCAGGAGCACGAGTATCAGAGTTAGGGAGAACAAAACCAGCACTAGAACCTGTTACGCGCCCCAATTTACGAGGGCGTACCCAGACATTAATCAGAGTTGAAAACTGTGTAGCTACCTCGTCCGACTCATAGCCAGATGGACTCATAATAATGATTTTTCCATCCACCAGCTCCATCCGATAGTCAGGAAGTTGTTCTTGCGCCTTTTGCAGATCTTTGACGGTGAGAGACATCGGCTTGCTCAGAACGCTATCTACGGTCATTCTGGCATGGAACCGGGTGTTTGAGAGTAGCTTGCTTGTGAACGCAGTTAGGGGGTATTTAAGACGGCAAAGCCTATGCTTCAGAGCTTTCGACAACTTTGGTCAACAGTTGGCCTGTTATTGCGTACGCAAAACTTTGAAATTCTGATTGACTGAAAATTTAACTGTTCAAAACTTTGAATTTTTGATTAGTTGATTCATTGGGCAACTGAAATGGTAAAACATGAGTGATTCATCAAGGCACGACAATGATTGTTACCGTTGCCAGCTTTAAGGGTGGGGTTGGTAAGACGACCACCGCTGTTCACCTTGCTGCTTACCTCCAACAGAAAGCCCCGACGCTGCTGGTTGATGGTGATCAGAACCGTTCGGCGTCAACCTGGGCAGAAGGAGACAAGCTGTCCTTTAAGGTCGTTACTGAAGCTCAAGCCCCGAAATACATCCGGCAGTACGAGCACGTCGTCATCGATACCCAGGCGCGACCGGAGCAGAAGGATCTGGAAGCATTAGCGGACGGGTGTGATCTGCTCATACTGCCCACTACACCCAAAGCGTTGGACCTGGACGCGCTTTTGCGAACGGTAGACGTTCTGAGCGCGCTAGGAGCTAACTTCAAGGTTCTGCTAACGATTGTGCCGCCGCTGCCCAGTCGCTCTGGAGAAGAAGCGCGAAAACTTCTGGTAGCAGCAGGTCTACCTGTGTTTGAGGGAGAGATTAAGCGCCTGGTGGCATTTGAACGAGCCCCACTAATGGGTGTTGTGGTGAACGATTACCCGGATCAACGGGCACAGTCGGGTTGGGAAGGATATGAAGCTGTTGGCAAGGAGATTTTGGCATGAGTAAGAGCAAACAACCCTCGATGTTCCAGGCGCTACTGGACAAACGAAAGCAGGTAGAACCAGATAAAGAAGACGTTGCCACAGTTTCGATCGCTGAACCAGAAATTGAAGTGCATAGCGAGTCGCCTGCCGCTATTCAACCAGAAGCACCGATCGCAGTTCAGCCAAAGCGTAAACCGGGAAGACCGAGAGGCAGACGGAGCGACCCAGAGTACACCCAAATTTCCGCCTATGTCCCACTTGATTTATACCTCGACATTCAAGACGAACTTGCCAAAAACAAGCGCCGACAACGGAAGCGAACTGGTTTAACAGTGAGTGAATTGGCGGAAAACCTGCTACGCGAGTGGCTGGAAAAGCAAAAATCTGATTAGGTGAAATATTGGTGTTTTGCGTACGCGAAAAAGCACGACAGGGACAAGCCCCAGGGAGCTGTTGGCAGTCTGCCTGAACATCGACGCGAAGTTTGTAATTGTTAATTCTGCTCTTGTTGCTGCTGAATAATGCGTTCGACTGTTTCAACCTCGACGTCCAGCGCTTGGGCAATTTGCTCAACACTCAACCCCAGCTGCAAGAACTTGGGGACAGCATGACTTAGCATACGCTCACGCTCTTCCTCACGCCCTTCTGCCCGTCCTTCAACCCGTTCTTCCTCTGCAATCTCTTGATAGAACCGGGTTTGCTTTAGTTCGTCTAATCCCAGCATTTGCCTGATCGCTTCCCGTTCAAAGGTTGGAAACTTATACACCAATGTCGCTAACACTAATTCTACGATGCGCTCACGTTCTGCAGCATCCGTAACCGCTTTCTTTGCCCGCTCCACCAACTGTCTCGCTCGCTCTGGTGCTACCTCGTCCTTGACGCCAATCAGTTGCAGCACCCCGAGTTCTAATGATTGGTTCGCCAGGTCTGCTGGTAGTTCGTCCAGGTAGACGCGCTTGAATCGCTGACTGGTGGCATAGTCCTGGAAGTGAAGGGGTAACTGTGGATCGAGGTGACGCTGGGTAAAGATCAGAATGCCGAGCCAGTCCTGCACCGGCTGGTAGTCATGCAAGTACAAAAAGATTTCCGCAAAGAAGCTGTGATAGAGCGTCTTTTTCTGATCGCGATAGCCTTGCACCTCCACAAAGACAATGGGTAAGTCAGCGGCATCCGGCGAGGGGTTGAGCACGCCATCAATCCGGAAGGCGAGCTGCTTGACCTCCTGGGAGCCAAACTCATAGGTGCCTGTGCGAGGTGTGGCGTTGCCAATCAGCTGAAACACCAGCTCAGGGTGGTTCTGAAATAGGCGATAAAAAAGGGTATCAGTTTTCACACAAGGGGGCGTCCAGGCGAGCAGTCTGATTGTAGGCGGTTAGCCGTGCGTCGCAGCAGTATCAGTCCTTTTAATCGGTTAGCTGTGAGCGCTTTCGATCAGACCTTAAGCGGCTCAGCTTCACCGCCGCCCAAAGAGGGTAGAGCGGAACACGCTCAGTTGAAGTATGATTACGCCAGTCTAAAAAATTAAATGCTTTAAACGGCAAAAGCCGAGCATCACCGGGGAAACCTCGAACCGCCAAGAACGAAAATCCCTAATGCCCGACTTTTTAACCGACCAGCCAACAAGGGGCTGATTCCCAAATACTTTGGGCGCTCCATCATCTTAACCCATGTTCATGCGGCTGTAATCGGTAAAAAAGGGCAAGTGTGTGCTCAGGCTCCAAAGGAGTCAGAGTGACAGTACCACCAACAGCCAAACCCAAGCCTCAACCACAGCCGTGGCAATCCGTCACGGAGCCAGACAGTCTCTTCCTCGCGCTCTTTCCGCACCGGTTCGACTACCTGTGGGCCGAGCACCCAGACCCCGGCGAGCGTCCCAACTGGCAGACCGAGAGCCGTCACCCACTGAGCGATCGCCTGCTGCAACAGGGCGCTTACTTATATGGGGTGCGGTTCGGTAAGCTAACCCGCTACTGCGTCTTAGACGTTGACCGACAAAGTACGTACCACCCCACACGTGACCCGTTGGCGATCAAACGCATGGTGGCGGCCTTGGAGTCAATTGGACTGGTGGCTTACGTCGTCGTCACCAGTAGCTATAGCGGCGGACTGCATGTGTACCTGCCCTTTGCAGAGGAGCAGCCGTCATGGGCGATCGCCCTGGTCGTCAGCACGCTACTGGAAAACGCCGGGTTCAAGCTGAAACCAGGACAGCTCGAAGTCTTCCCCAACCCCAGACCGTATACCAACGGTACACCCAGCCTGTATACTGGGCACCGAGTGCCCATGCAAGCCGGTTCCTATCTGCTAAACGACCACTGGGAGCCGGTCTACAGTGACCAGGCCGCGTTCGTGCGGCAGTGGCAGTGGGCAGAAGGACGGAATGACCTGAACCACAAAACCCTACAACTCGTCCTGAAGCAGGCACAGCGTCGGCGGTACAAGAACGTCACAGTCAGCGCTCAGCAGTTTCTCAACGACCTGGACACCGAAGTTGAACAGGGTTGGACGGGGACTGGTCAGACGAACCGGTTACTGGGTCGCATTGCCATGCGTGAGTACGTCTTTGGTCACGTCTTGCGCAGTGGCACACCCTTAACGGGACAAGCTTTAGTAGACGCGATCGTTGAAGTTGCAGTGGCACTCCCTGGTTATGAGGAGTGGTGTCGTCACCAACACGAAATCCATAAGCTTGCCCGCAATTGGGCACGGGACATTGAGGCTGATCCAAACTACTACCCTTACGATCCGCATAAACGTCGGAAGACCGCTACACAGCCAGCCAACAATATTGTTTGTTTCGACTGCAACCAGCAGCGTGCGCTAGATGCCGAGCAGCGGATCAAAGTGGCGATCGCCGCGTTACAAGCGTCTCACAACTTTCCCAGTGGTACGACCGCCCGGGCTGACGCGATTATTGCAAGCGCACAGTGCAGCAAACGTACCCTCCACAAGCACAAAGCGTTGTGGCACCCTGATTACACCGAAGGGTTGGTACGAGACCTTCCAGAGGCAGTTACAGCCCCTTCAGACAGTCATGCTGTTGTACCCCTCGAAACGCTAGAAGCCTTGCCAGACAACACCGTACCGACCGTATTGACTAATAAGTTTATGCCGTATCCTGCCGCTCTTTTAGAGCAGGCAGATCGGTTTCAAGCGTTTGGGGGGTCTGGGGGGATTTCCTCAGGTCAAGTCGATTCGCCCGTTCAAGAGCCGGAGCGTTCAACCACAGCGGCAGAAACCCTGGCCACAGATCAGGCCGATTTAGCACCACCCGCAGACAGCACCCCAAAGGATCTTCCACAACCACAGAGCCGTAGTGCCGGGGCTACCGTGCTGTGGGTAACTGAGAAGCGGCAACGGCAGGCAGCGGCGAAGGCGGCTCAAATGCAGGCGTGGTTAGCTTCGGGTGACCACATTTTGGTCAAGGAGGCGGAAGCGTGGTTTGGGGCTCAGGTTGAGAGGCGTCGCGGCACCTTACCGACAGAACGAGGTGATCCGAGGGGTGGGTCAGACCATGAGTGCGGTGAGTCGGACTCACAGGGTTGGCTTTGAGGTGTAAGAAAGAGCCGTAAACCACGGCTCCGTAAGCAACCCCAGCGTGTGTGCACCGAGTTTCCTGAGTGCACACACGCTGTCACAACACACCGCACAACGCTATAAGCTAGCGGTGGTTGACGGCCGCAGCGGGGCATAGCCAAAGGTCGCATTCGCCATTTGGCACCAAATACCAACCGACTTGAATTGGCTCAGATCCACACTGGCAGGAATGGCATAACGTTGAGCGCCCGCAAACTTGTGCAGCTTACCCAGGTTCACAAAGTGCGTTTTGTCCTCGTACTGGGCAGGCGGCTGATTGGCAGGGTCAAGCACGACATGGAGGTCGGGGCCTTGGTTACTGGTCTGGAAGTCGGCACTGAGGACGAGGTAGCGCTTGCCATGCTCGACCACAATTTGCGCTGTGCCCGTGGTGGGTTTTTCCGCTGCCACAAAGGTACCTGTTGCCGCAATTCGGGTTTGGGCTTGTCCCACGAGGGCGGCTGCTTGGAGTTGACTGGAGTAACCACCCCCCGTGGTAGTCGGTTGAAAGGCTTGTACGGCACCCGTTGTGCTTGACAGCAACAGAGCGAACGTGGAGAAGAGGCTCAGGGAGAGGAATTTACTTTTCATTGTTTTTCCTGGGTTGCTTGAGGGTTTTGTGTTGCCGTCTTTTGGCTTATTTCTATCCTCAATCGCTAAGCTAGATCGCCGTTGAAAGCGCACTGGGAATTACAGTCTGATTGGCTAAGAACTTTCTCAGAAAGCATTGTTTGCAGTTGCACGGAACAGCACTGGATCTGGCCATGTTGCGTGGCGGCACCACTCAGCCACCAGAGCGACTAGACGACCGCGGTCACCTGGTAAGGCTTCGGGTGCCGCCGCGCTCAAGGGCTCAGTCGTTATACCGCGTCGCCGCGCCACCTGCTGCCGGTGACTGGTGTTTCAATCGGAGCCACTGCTATTTCTAATTAGTTTCTTCGGCTGCTGGTCTTTTATTTGGTTGGAGACCCATCACTCTTTGCTAGGCCAGCCGCCCCCGCGATCGCCGTTCCCGCTAAACCTAGAGCGGCTGTTGATTTATCAGCAGGAACAATGAGGGCTAAACAGCCAATCAAGGCACCGAGTAGTGCCAAAACAATCGGGGTTAAAGCTTGAATTACTTCGGGGCTGTAGATTGATAGAGTGGCGGGCTTGGTTGGTTCTGCGGTGGACTGAGTGGGCTTGGTTGATTCAATGTTGGACTGAGCGGTGGCCGAGTTTTGGGAATCCATGATGCTCACTGATCTCTTTCATCCTTACGACAAAAGAATCCACGGTCACTTTCCGCCATTTATGCATTTATTTAGGTAAACAAGAGAAACCGTACGGCGCAAGCTAACGTTTTTCGGACCACACCAGTAGGTGCTGCACAAACCGACTTAACAAGTGCAAGCCTCTCGTTTCGGGTGATGCCGCACTCAAGGACTAAGTCGTTATACCAGCGTGTCAGGATCAATGCCCAGTGCCCGCAGCTTTGCAGCTAAGCGATCAGCCCGTTCCGCACCAGTTGGAATCACTTGCCCAGACTGGTCACACCAGCGGAGCCAGAGCCGGGTGACACTGTCCTCAAACTGACCTTCCCAGAGCGTCAGCCCTAACCCAATGTCTTCGAACCAGAGCGACTGACCCAAGGTGCTTATACCTTCTGGTGGTGTCAGTTCGGTGTAGTGAGCGCCTGCCATTGACCACACCCGCAGCAGCGCCCCATTCATGTCGTCCTGGCTCTGAATTTGTTGCCGTAGGTCGAATACAACGTAATAGGGAATATGGAGCTGGGCATACAGGTCTTTCTTCGTGGTTGTTTTGCCCTGCTGCTGTGACTGCTGACTTGACGTCAATTTGTCCCCTTCCTGGTCTGAGATGAGTTCAATACAGACTTCTGGCAATTTACCGAACTCCCAGGTCAGGTAAGCGCGGTTCTGCTTTTGGGACAAGTCCTGGGGAATCTGGACGCCCAGACTCAACATTACGTCGGGGACAACTGGCTCACCCTTAACCGTATAGAATAGCCCGACATTGGCAGTGATCAGAAAGGGGGGCGGTAAAGCCTTGGCACTATGAAGCGGCTCAATCAACAATCGGTGTTGCTTCCCACGCAGCCAATCCACTGGGGTATCGTCCTCAAGCACCAGGTGATCAATGTTGGGGGCGACAATTGCTTCGCTGTCTAAGCGCTGCTGTAGAGTCATGGTTGGCATTGGGAAGACGTACCACCATGTTAAGACGATTCTCTTTAGCTGCTACAAGGCTGGTTGCTCATCGGCTCACGGTCCCATGTCGTCAAAATGCCGATCTCGTCGAAGGAGTGCTCCACCAGAGTGCGGCAGGCTTGAACATAATTACCAAACAGGTGTACGCGTGGTTTTCTGGTGGGGAAGTAGGACGCGTAGAGTAACACTTTGGCACCGTTTTTCCAGTCAATGATGTGTTTGATTTCAACGACATATGCGTCCGTCACCAAGTCGACAAAGCCGACTGGTGTTGCCACTTCAGACTCGCCACCTTCCCGCTGTTGCAGGATTCTTTGGATCTTCTGCTTGGTTTCAATTGTGGGTGACATGACCATTCAGTTAAAACCCTGTGGACTTGCCGACGCATGAACATTGGCGGCTCTTCTCACGCTTGAATTGCCTGTCGAAAGGTCTTCACGGCTTGGGTGTGATTTGGCAGATTAATGCACCGACTCAGCAGGTCTATGTCCAGTGCTGGCAAAATCTCAGACCGCTGGATCGGCTCGTACCCGTCAGAGCGTAGGGCGTATAGAGCCAACCGGTCATGCTCCCAAAACCAGATTTCAGGGATTTGCAGGCGCTTGTACGCTTCGAGTTTGTTAATCCCACCGCTGGTGATCACAATCTCAATGGCGAGGTCTGGGCGTTCTCTGTTGGGTCCCAGTTCATAGGAATCGCCGGCCGCCCGTTTTACCAACCCAGCCGCACTCTCCAGCGTCATTGAGCCTGTAGGTGTGTAATCAATCCCGGCATATTCCAGGTAGTCGTCCAGGAGTGTCGAAATGCGCCGTTTTACCGTTGCGTGCTTTTTCCCTGGCATTTTGCGAATTTCTAACACCCCGTCCAGAAACGAAAGCCGCACACCCGGCCGATCTAGCAGTTGCTCTGTTGCTTTGAATTCTCGCCACGTCAGACCGTCAATCAAAATTGGCTCGGCTTCCAGTTCTTGAATTGCTGCTGTCATGAGACTTGTCACAGAGACTTGCCACGATCGTACTCTGAACGGCAGGTAAGAGTCTTGGCAAAGTTATTTATTTGCCTTGCCATTTACGGGTCGGGCGGGTGACCGTCTGGATTCGTCTAACTATACCCCCTGGACAGAGTGAGGGTCTAAGAAGGTTGTTGGATTTCATCCTGACCAAAGCTCTCAATTTTCATCAAAGGGCGATCCCGCTCAAGAGCAGCAACTTTTTCTTTAAGAACATCAATTTGAGCTTGCAGAAGCAGATTGCTAGCTTGAGCTTCTTCAACAAGAAGAGATAGACGTCCAAGTTCAGATACAAGCAAATTCATCAAATCCGAATTGTCTTGAGAACTCATAGCTTGCTTTCAACGCAAAACATCATGAGTAGCATTATTCACTACTCATGTTAGAAAGAAAGACCGCACGGCGCTAGCCAACTCCAGGGGATTGCACTTGTAAGGTCGGTTTGTGCAGTGCCTGCTGGCAATCCCCTGGAGCAGGCAAGAGTGTAGCGGTTTCCTGCCCGTCAAGGGTGCGCTGCGCCGCTCCTATCGTCGCGCCCCTGACTTGAATTAATGCCCTTGCACTCTTAAGCAGCTAAAACTTGCTGATGTTCAGCCCAAGCGTAGCGAACTGCTCCAGATGGCTGGAGCTTCTCTAACAACAGCTCATACTGCTCCCACAAGGGAGACGTTTCACCTGTAGTGCCATAGGGTAAAGTCTCTTCCTTGAGCCATGCAAAAAGCGTGATCCGCTTAGGGTCTGATGCCCATTGCACATAGCGCAGCTCAGGAGCATAACCAAGACTCTGCAATAACGTGAGGGCATCAGCGATCGACATATTGCTGACATCTGACAACCTGACATACAGCAGCGCCTTACCAGGACTAGGGACAGTCTCCATCTCAAAGGTTTGAGTCATAGCCACACCGAACCCCTAATAAGGGTATTAACCTACTTGACGCACCACAGGTTTAATTTGTGGTCGAAAGTAAATAGGCAGGTAGATCGTTCGTGGCTGAATCAAGGCTCTACACGTTGACGGCTTTTACAAAAAAGTCTTTACGTTTTGTGTAGGAATTAAGAGCTTGTGAACCAGGTTGCCTTCTCAAAATCTTTTGCTGTTCACTGATAGCAGTCATAAAGATTACCTGCATCTGCCTTCGGTTTCTGTAGCTGTCAAGCAAACGAAGGAGATTTACTGTGTCGAATATCAGAACAATTAGTGTGGCGGTTGTGGGTGCAGCGGCGATCGGCTTGGGTTGTGGCTTGACTCCGGCTGAGGCGGCAACGCTGGACTTCAACTTCTCGTTTACCAACGTAGCAAATGGAGGTGGTACGGTTACAGGTATTGTGAGTGGACTGACGGACAATGCTACATCTGCTGCCACTAGCCTAAAAGTGTTGACCAATACCGCAGGTTTCGGCATTGGCGAGTACGTTGGCAACCCCCTTAGCAACAGTTTTACCGTTTCGGCAGGGTCAATTACGAGCGCCACGTTCGTCGCTTTCGGGTTGGGCAACAATCCCCCTGCCGTGACGGGTAGCTCGCTTGCGTTGAATTTGAATTCCCCTCTCTATAAAAATATCACTGGATTGAGCAATACTTCAGGTTCGATTGTTGTCTCACCTAATACAGGCTTGAGCTTTACCCCTGTCACTCCTCCTACCGCTGTCCCAACACCTGCCCTTCTTCCTGGACTACTCGGTCTGGGAGCGGCGGCACTGCGTAAGCGCAAGGCTGAGCAGGTGAAGGCTGAGGTCTAAGCATTAGTCGCTAGTCAATCTGAGCAGCCTAAGCCAGCCAGACCATGCAATGCCTTTGTAGAGCCCGGATCGCTTGGGTCCGGGCTTTCTCGTCTGGAACAAGCCCCTGACTGTTAAGAGCCCACAAGCAAAAAGCAGGCTACTTTTTGGCAGGCAGCCCTTTTCATTTATTTATTTACGCCCACGGATTAAAAGCGTGGTGCGTTAAGTAGGTTAATGCCCTAATAAGGCTGTTGTTCCCACGTCGTCACGACTCCGAGCCGCTCCAGGGATTGTTCAACGAAGGTTCTCACGTCTTTGGTATAACCCCAAACAGGTGTATCCGAGGCTTTCTACCTGGTAAATAAGGTGTGAAGAGGAAGACTTTCAAGCCGTCTGTCCAATCAATAACGTGCTTGATTTCAATAATGTATTCGTCGGTTACCAGGTCAACCAGTCCGGCTGGGGTTTCGATTTCTGCTTGCCCACTTTCCCGTTCCTGCAACAGTTGCTGGATCTGTCTTTCCGTGTCAAACGTGGTCAGAACTGCCATATCCCCTCGCCTCTGTGTCTGATCAACGCAGTCAGTACATATCTGATAGTTCAGCCCCTGCCACAGAGCCAGATTGTAGGCTCTGGGACTGAGTGAACGACGGCAATGACTGCAATACAGCCTTATGCGTGGACTTACGCCGCCTCATGCGCCTTAGACTGATCGCGCTGCTGCAGCTTCTGACTTTTGGTTATTGTCCTAGAGATCAGTCTTGCTACTAAGTTGCGCACAGAGCAATTCTTAACGGTCATGAAATTAATCCATCAGCTTTTGCCTTCGCAATTGCTTCTTTAATGAGCACTAAGACAAAATTGCTGACTGGGCGGTCTTTTGCCCTTGCCAGTTTTTCAAGATCGTCTTTCAACTCCTCATCAAGATAGATCGTCACTCTTGGTTTGTCAGAAGGCATTGAACTGGTAATGGTACCAAAGATAGACATAGTTTACCTCTTACCTTTACTGCAGAGCTTAAGAACAGTTGCGGTACATGTACCATAATGGTACTATGCCCCCAACACAGAAACCGGACTGATTGGCGGCAGTACCGGCACTGTTCACGGACACAAATATTCGTCAGAGGACAATCTATGGAACCCCTAGCTAGTGCAGGTTCAGAACCTGTACAGGAATCGTGTGGCCAAAAAGCAGCGGACGGCTCGGACAGGTCTCAGGACACTCATTGGCGCAAACTCGGGCTATTGGCGGACTTGCCCCGGACATACACGTTTACTGAACTGTCCGCTCTGCTGGAAGTCAACGAATCAACGCTTCGTAAGCGCTGGTGGGAGAAGCTGGAAACGGCTTACCAGCATTGCCCCGAAGCGCTCAGAGTCGAAGTACGTACCACAAAGGCAGGCAGTCCCGTGTTTGCCTTTACCGAGTTTGGTCTGCAAGTGTTTCAGGAGTTCAAAGCGGCCAACGAAGAAGGCTACGGCGATCGCTATCTGCAAGCCGTGTCGCTGCAATACCCGGCTCCAACAGCACCAGAAACACCAACAGCGCCAGAAACAGTAACCGTCAACGTTGAGGTCGGTAACCACGCGATCGTCCTGGCTCAACCAGAACTCCCACAGACCTACAGCCTGGAACTGCTGCGGCAGAGCGAAGTGGTGGCGTTTGACGACCCGTTAGCGATTGCGGCTCAGTTTCTGCAAACGGCTGACGCGTTGACCGAGGAAATGCAGCGGGATATAAGACTGCGTGAGCAAAAGCTGCAGCAGACCCAGCAGGCAAAGGCGGCGATCGCGGAGAAAGCCACCGAATTCAAGCTCGAAGCACGACTCTACCGGGAACGCACCGAAATGCTGGCCACCGCGCAAAGTCAGGAGACACAGGGGTTACAGCAGTCACTCACCACCCTGCAAAACCTGGGAAAGCCCGCAGCGGACGCCTGACGCTGTTACTGCTGTTAGGCCTGTGTCTGGCGATCGCCTGGGTCATGCTCAGCAACCCCACCCACACGTTCCCAAAGCCATTATCAACAGCAGCCAGCGCTCACCGACCAGAGTAACCGCTGGCTGCTGCACCCCCAACCTTTATCAGGAGTCTTCCTATTGTGCCAAATGAACCGTCAACCCCTACAGAAGGGACGTTCTTCACCCTGCAACCCGTCCCCCCACCCCAACCCAAAGCCACGACCCACTGGGGTTTCCCACTGGTGTTGGGACTGCTGGCCATTCCACTGCTCATGGTCGGGTTTGGGCTGGTGCAGCAACAGCAACCCGTGCCAACGCCCTCTGTGAGTGCTTTTTCCACACCGTCTGTGGAAACGTCACCGACAACGACAATCCCACCGACGACGGCAGCACAGCCATTAGAGCCGACACCTGCCGCACCACAGCTAGAAGTTTTACTGCCGACGGACAGTGCGACGTTGTCCACAGCACGCATTTATAGCCCTGGCATCGCAGTCAACTTCCGCGCTGCGCCCAGTTTGCACAGCCAGGTGATCGGCGTCCTCATGCACGGGGACCTGGTCGAACTGACCGCCGAGCAGCGAGTACAGCAGGACGGTGTGACCTGGATGCCGGTGCGGTATCGCGGTCAGTTTGGCTGGTTCGCGAGCAACTTTCTTACCCACAGGAGGAGCAATGACAGACAGTTCTAAATTGTTACCACCAGCTGTTCATGCTGTACCCACCAAACTGGCTGTGTGGGCCGACCAGAGCGGCACCCCGTACCTAGTGCAGCGCCAAGACGACGGCAGTACGACTTTTACGCTGCTCGAAACCGCCCTGGCGCAAGCGCGACCCCAAACCACCACCACGACACGAATCACGACATACCGTGACCCGCTGACCACGCTGCTATTAGGCGCTGTGGTGGGACTGGGTTTCGTCCTGGGCGGCTACGGACTGGGCTTTCTGGCAGGCGCAGCGGGACAACGCGTCGTCCTGGTGCCGTCTCCGCCCGTCTGCAACACCCACCGCAGCAGTTTCCTGTTCTGGTCTACCGAAAACAAGGAGTGTCAATAATGAGTGCACCACAGGCCAAAGGCTACAGCACCCGTTCTCAAGGGATTCAAAGTCACCTACTGCCCCATGCAGGCGCATTGGTAGAGCGAGCTAACCGCTATTTCGGCATCGACCTGGCAGCGCTACCCTCCATGAGCGATCAGCAACTGGCGCAGTTTGCTGACCGTGCCACGGCCATGACTCGCCTGAAGGAGATTCTGCCAATCCTCGAAAAGCACTTCACCACGCTGATTGAAGGACAGGTCGAATACGAAGCCTTTGTCCAGCGGGTCTTGAAGCAGGTGTCGAAGGGTTCCAAGCAGATCGATAAGAGCCTGCTGGACGCGTGGTTGCTGTCAAAGGGCTACGACAAACACCTCCAGCTGCTCAATCAGAAAGCCGGACACGGGATGGCGAAGCTCGAAGCAGAGCACCGCTCGGAGTACGACCTCAACCGCCTCGACTTCCAGAGCGCCATCAAGCTCATTCACCTTCGTCACCACAACAAAGCGAAGGCGATCGGCGAACGTGTGCCGCAAGCGAGACGGCAACTTCAGGTGCAGGAGCAGCTGCGACAACAGGCCGAGAGCCGCAAAGAGCTGATCACCTACGGCACCCAGGGTAAGCCTGGGAAAGGCTTCTGGCACGGCGTCAAAGACTTCTTTATCGGTTGAGGTGAGACATGTACGACCCCTACGACGCACCGTTACTCCTGCCCCCGTCGTCCAGCCACTACGAGCCTGAAGACGCCTCCGACTCCGACCGCATTGACTAC
>JAJPKC010000311.1 GCA_021323955.1 Oscillatoriales cyanobacterium Centralia_MAG_596
CCTCAGCAGTACGCTCTGGATGTGGATGGCACTCAACTACGACCATGAGACTCCCGCTACAGATCTGATCGCGTGGCAGGAGAAAATTTTGTATCAAGACATTCCCATCATTCAGGCGCAGCGACCCAGACTCCTGCCGCTATATACCCAATCGGATCTACTGCTGAATAGCGATCGCACGCTGATAATGTATCGCAAGTGGCTGCGCGACCTGGGATTACGATTTGGTACGACTGCCAGCACGGATTAGACTGATCCCGATTATCTTATGCCGATCGCGTCACCGTTGAAGGCATGACGCGCCAGATCTGTTCCAGGCGACTGGCCGGGATCGTCAGGTACAAAATGTCGCCTGCGCTCAGGCAAATTTCCAGTAGATCCCAGCCATGTACGGTTTGACTCCGCGTTTCCATATATAGCGGTACAAAATCGGTGGCGATCGCGGCGTCCTGTACGCGCTTGCCACAAAACGGATGGTTCGCGGTAATCATGGTTGCCAGCGCTACCCAAAGGCTGTCAGCCGTCATCCCATTACCGAGAATGCGACCACCCAATGCCGCCGCCGCAAATGCTGGGGCTACCAGTTCTGCCGGACTAAATACCGCATCAAACTCAAACACAAGCTGCGCCATCCAGGCAAACTCTGGATCCTGGTAGCGCACAATCACCCCCACCTTGGGATTTAAGCTTTTGGCGTTCAGGGCAATTTCCAGGTTTACCGTATCGTTACTGGTTACTGCCAACAATGCTTGCGCCTGCGCAAAGTTTGCCGCTTTGAGCGTAGCAGGAAGGCTGGCATCACCCTGGATCACCGGGATCTTCATTGCCCGGACGGTGTTGAGGAAGCGGCAGTTGGGGTCTTGCTCAATCACCACAACTTCATGCCCATAGCTGTGAAGGTGGCTGACAATTTGTACCCCAACACCACCCAGTCCACAAACGACAAAATGGCCGCGACGGGGAATACGAGCGGCATCCCAAAAGCGATCGAACCGCGTGCCCAGCACAAAATCGTTCAGCAGCGCATAGGAAATACCAATAATGGCTGCGCCCACCAGCATGGTAAAGACGGTAAACAGCTTTAGATCATCGGGGGCATGGTCGATCCCGATATCGTTACCGCCCGCTCCCGTAATAATGCCGACGGAAAAGTAGAGGGCGTCGATCAGGTTGGTGTGCAGCACCGATGAGGCATACGTAGCTGTGCTGATCAAGATCATGACCAGCAGAAGCATCGTACCAGCCAGCAAGGCTCGACTGTGCGAGCGGAGATACTTCAGCCCCAGGGCCAGTTTGGTCAACTTTTGCGTGAGCGATCGCTGGACGGTGCGAATGCTGGGTTTCGTGCCAATGATCAGGCGATCGCCCGACTGGAGCCGATGCCCCCGCACGATCGCTGACACCAGATCGACCTTACTATCGACGGGCAGATAGTAAATCAACATGCGATCGCGGTCTTCCCACAGGTCGCTGAGCTTCCGTCCGAGCCACGGGTGGTCATCCTCAATGTAGGCTTCATGGATAGGCCAGGTCTGGTTAAACAGCCGCAGTTGCCCGATCGCGGCATTGCCCAGCGCCGCAAACGTAAAAATTGGTGCAGCCAGCGACGCCACACTCATGCTGATGTGGTCTGGCAAGGTCGTGTCCAGGCGATCGCCCAAACTCGTGTTGAACAGCCGATTGATAATCCGGATGCGTGGATTCAGTACCCGTGCCTGCATGAGAACGGCCAGATTAAGGCCATCGTCATTGTTGGTCAAAACCAGCGTTTGGGCATCGCGGATGCCCGCTTGCAGCAGGATCTTGGCTGACTGCACATCGCCAACGATGACATCCTCCTCATGGGCGATCGGGCGATGGTGAATCCCGACGACATGTGCGCCCTGCTGTCTGAGCAAACAGAGGATTTTGTACCCAGTCGGACTCAAACCACAAATAATAATTCGAGGTTTCATACTTGAGAAGGCGCTGCCGGCGCGACAGGACTAGTCTTCTATTCTCGATCGCCGTTCCCGCCAGGACTGTACTGGAAAACACCATTATGATGGGAAAGGCAGTTGGGAAACGGAAACGACCGCGATCGGTAGTCCAATGTCAGACTGGCAAGCACCACTCAACGCTCAAACCGCTCCCTCTTGCTGCGCTTGCCCGTGCCTTTTGCGCTTTTGCTCTCTCCAGCCCCTTAGATCTCTAGTCCTTCCCACCTCCTGACATGACTTACTTCGTAATTTACGACGGCAACTGCAACCTCTGCACCACCCTCGTGCAATTGCTGGAAACGCTGGACAAAGGCGATCGATTTCAGTACATCCCGATGCAGGATGAGCCAGCCTTGAGTCAATTTGGTATTACCGCGCAGGACTGTGAGCAAGGCATGATTTTAATCAATGCGGCAAGCCCCGAACAGCGCTGGCAGGGCAGCGAGGCGGCTGAAGAGATCGGGCGGCTGTTGCCAATGGGGCAAATCTTTGTGGCGGCTTATCGAGGGTTGCCAGGGGCAAAATGGGCTGGCGATCGCGCCTACGTGCAGATTCGTGATAACCGCTATACGCTCTTTGGCCGACGCGATCGGACGTATTATCCCCAATATCCAGCGGCCTGTGTGTCTGATCATTGCCGTCTGTAAACTGATCATCCTCCAGCCACCCTCATAATGTCCGGATTTCTCCTGTTTTCGCTGTAAATCTAGTGATAGATGGATGTTTTTTTGTGACTGTTGATTAGTCAACAAACTCCAGGGTGTATCGGGCTTTGGCAGCGGCAATCTGTCTGCGGTAGCCGTCCGATGGTATGAGATAACCCGATGAATAAGACTGGATTGAGATGGCAGAAAAATGGGCGATCGTCATTGGCATCAGTCAGTATGAGCGTCTGCAATCCCTCCAATATGCAGAACGTGATGCTCAGTTGGTGCGAGATTTCTTGGTAAAAGAGGCCAAGTTTGATCAGGTTTACTACTTTTCCGATCGATCACCCGAAATTGTGCTGGACGGGGTGACGATCTTAACGCAGCCTACGGTGGCCAATCTCTGGCGATTTTTTGAGCTGCGGTTTGCGACCCCTTTTCTCAAGCAGGGCGATACACTCTGGCTGTTTTTCAGCGGCTACGGTTTGCAGTATGCCGACTCAGACTATCTCATGCCCAGTGATGGCGAACCGGAGGCGGCCGACATAACCGCTTTCACAATCGATGCCGTTGCCGACTGTCTCTGTCGCAGTGGGGCCGACAGTCCTGTGTTGTTTCTCGACGCCTGCCGTACCGACGACCAGAAGTTTGGGCAGGGTTTTGGAACCGATCCAACGGGGGTCGTCAGCATTTTTTCGGCGGACTTTGGTGAAGTGACCCAAGAAATTGAGGCGATGCAGCAGGGGACATTCGCCCACGTCCTGGTTGAGGGGGTACGGTGGGAAAGCCGTCAGTCAAACCCAACCATAGCGCACCTATTTGAATACCTACGCGATCGCGTCCCCCAGATCAACCTGCACCACGGCAAACCACCACAGACGCCCCGGATGAGTGCAAATGCCGCGATCGACCCTGAGGCAATTCCCGTGCCCAGGGCGATCGATCGCCGCCAATCCCAACCCAAAGTCCGGCTTTCGCCGCCCGTCCCGCCAACCGTAGCAGCACCCAAGCCTGCCGCCGTGATGCCGCAATCGGTGATGCGTCGGAGACTGGTAGAGGGACTGGCAGGAGTGGCAATTCTGGCGCTCGGGTTTGCTGGCATATCTGCCTATTGGGAGGTCACCAGTCTCGATTGGGGTGGCATCCTCCGCTCGGCCCAGCTTGCCCTGAGCGGCGCACCGCCGTCGTCGAGTGCCTCGACCAAACCCCTCACAGGCACGGCATCACTCCAGGCTGCGTCTAGCTCCAGAGATCGCGATAATTTTTATCAACGTCTGCCAAAGACGGGAACGTATACGGCTACGACGGGACGTTCGGGGGAGTCGTATCGCGAAATTAGCAGTGGTGCCGGACGGTTTTGCATCAAAATTGTCAATACCCCTACTACGCCATCCACGGGCTACCAGCAGATTATTGTTAGCAGCCTCGCCTTTCGTGAGAATGGCATCTACATCGACGCCACCCGCGAACGGCTGACGGTGGATGGCACGTTTACCGAAATTACGGACAGCAAGAATACCTGGCAATGGCTGAGTGCCGATGTCGATCGCAGCGGACTCGTAGCCGAATGTTTAGCCGCTCCTGGGAGCTATATCCGGCAAGTAAAGGGGGGAAAAGTAAACCCCAGCTAAAGGATGCCGGGTGTTGGCACGATCGCTTTGGCTAGAACGCTTTGGCCAGAACGCTGAGGACATAGCCAGTGGTTGCAATATGCAGACGGGATCAGCATTCTGCCCCATCCCTGCCTCCCATGCAGGACAACGGCTATCGCCGGTTGATCGAAGCAGGGTAAAGGCTAACTGTCCGTTGTCCGGCGCTCTTTCGACTCATTCTGTCGCCTTCACGCGCGGGCAATGCCTTCCTGGCGGGCAGCACTCTGGACAGCGGCAGAGACGGCTGTAGCGACCCGTTCATCAAACACAGACGGGATGATGAATTCGCGACCGAGATCGGTGGGCTTGACGAGGGAGGCGATCGCCTGAGCGGCTTCGAGATACATTGTGATGGTGAAGGTAGCGGCACGGCAGTCCAGAGCACCCCGGAAGACGCCGGGAAAGGCCAGCACGTTATTAATCTGGTTGGGATAGTCGCTGCGTCCAGTTGCCATGACCGCGACATCATTGCTCACCAACTCCGGCTGAATTTCGGGGATCGGATTTGCCATCGCGAAGACGATCGGGTCTTTTGCCATTGATCGCACCATTTCTGGTGTGACCACACCGGGGGCACTCACCCCTAAGAAAACATCGCTCTCCCGCATCGCGTCGGCCAGTTTACCGCCTTTCTCAACCGCAAATTCCCGCTTTTGCTCGGTGAGGTCAGCGCGATCAAGGGACAAGAGGCCTTTGGAATCGCACATGGCAATGTGTTCTGCACCCGCTTTGCGAAGCAGCCGCGCGATCGCAACGCCAGCCGCGCCTGCACCATTGATCACAATGCGAACGTCAGCCATCGATTTGTTCACCAGCTTCAAGGCGTTGATTAAAGCTGCCAGCGTCACGATCGCAGTGCCATGTTGGTCATCGTGAAAAACAGGGATATTCAGCTCGCGCTGGAGCCGCGCCTCAATTTCAAAGCAGCGTGGAGCCGCAATATCTTCCAGGTTGACGCCGCCAAAAACGGGTGCGATATTTTTCACCGTTTCAACGATTGCATCGGTGTCCTGGGTCGCCAGGCAGATAGGGAAGGCGTCCAGTCCGCCAAACTCCTTAAACAGCATTGCTTTGCCTTCCATAACCGGCAGCGCGGCTTCGGGGCCCAGATTTCCCAACCCCAGAACCGCACTGCCATCGGTCACGATCGCAACGGTGTTCTGCTTGATCGTCAGGTTATAGACTTGCTCAGGGTCTTGGGCAATAGCGGTACAGATCCGCCCCACTCCCGGCGTATAGGCCATCGCCAGATCGGCCTGCCCCCGCAGCGGGATTCGGCTCTGGACGCTGATCTTGCCGCCTCGATGCAGGTTGAAGGTGCGATCGTAGACATTCAGGACATGAATGTCGGGCAGCGCTTTGACGGCTGCCACAATCGTCTCTGCGTGTTCGGTACTGGCCGCGTCGATCGTGATGTCTCGCAGGGAAAGCTGACGGGTTTGCTCAATCAGATCAATCTGACCCATGTTGCCACCCAGGCTGGAGACGGCTTTTGTAACCGATGCCAGCATACCCGGCCGGTTAGGCACCTCAAAGCGGATGGTCAGACTAAAGCTGGAATTGGGAGTAAGGTTGGTCATGGGCGTTTGAAGTGGGAAATGCGATGGTGATTGCAGCGTAATCGACAGGATGAGGCTGGACAACGAAAGCTTGCCAAAGCGTCATTAGCTTAAGGGAATGTCCGACTCAGGATTGTACCAACTCACACCAACTGATTTGATGTAGTCATGATGAAGCATGTGCAGGTTTATGCCCAGTCTCTACGCCGAAATTGAAATTAATGCGTCCCGGCGGCGGGTTTGGCAGGTGCTTCTGCAAAAAGAGCACTGGCTTTATTGGAATACCTATTTGTATGACTGCGATGACAGCCGGCCGTTTGCACCGGGTCAGACCGTCTGGCTGTCGCTACGCCGCATTCCCGGCGATGAGGAAACAGAATTTCAGCCGATCGTCACCCTGATGCAAGCAGACGTGTGCTTGAAATGGGTGTCGTCCATTCCTGGCTTTGCGATCGAGCATGTATTTCAGCTCCAGGAAACCGGGCGCGATCGCACCAAATACATTCATCAGGAGAATTTTTCCGGTGCTCTCACCCGCGTTTTCTTTCCCTTCATTCGCCAGGACGAACAGCAAGGCATCCGCCGCATGGCGCGTGAGCTAAAGCGGTATGTGGAGGCATCACAAGCTGGTTAAAAACTGGCACAATACCCATTTTGTGTGGGCTTGTCACAGCAAAAATCTCGTATTATTCTGCTGGAGCTTTATAAAGGGTGTGCAATGCTCAAGCGAATTCCAGGCATTAAGCCTTTGGTGATGACGGCA
Organism: Oscillatoriales cyanobacterium Centralia_MAG_596; assembly: GCA_021323955.1. Lineage (GTDB taxonomy): Bacteria > Cyanobacteriota > Cyanobacteriia > Leptolyngbyales > Leptolyngbyaceae > Stenomitos. Next base: position 6,601 of record JAJPKC010000311.1, read on the forward strand.
GTGTTAATTGGGTCGAACTTTATACCACTACAAGCAATCGCTAACGATAATAAAGTTTTTGTTCTACCGAAGAACGATCTATTCCAAATCTCGACTCGAAAAGGCTTAAATTGGGCAGCTAATGAATGGCCTTACAACGCAACAATTGTCATTGAGGAAGGTGGACAACAGGTTGGCGAGGCTGTTTTAGACCGTCAGGGTTACGACTTTACAAATGAGTCTGATCCAAGCTTGCTCCGTGTTGTTATTAAAGCTCCATTTTCCAGTCCCGCACCCAATCGATTAGTTGCAGTTTCTACATGGAGTAGCCGGACAGAGGGCTGCTTTATGGAGTTATTAATCCAGGTTTCGCTACCAACGAGTTTAAGTGGAATTAATGGACGTGCTCTGGCTCCCTATTTAGTTCCGGCACGGGTTCAGGTTGATCTGGGAAAAGAAGTGATCACTCTACAACCTAAACCAGGATCTGAAGCAAGGTATAGCGATCCTATTCCTTACGAATACTACAACATTGCTAAAGGACAATATATTAGTGGATTTTGGCATCAAGCACGTAATGAGTTTGTCGTTACGTCTAAGCAGGCAAAGATGCTTCTCGATACCCCTCCCGGAAAAGCTCGAGTCATTCTTGCTTTTCCAAACGATCTGTACAAAACCTATGCTTATCCGATTGGAGAAGGAACTACAAAACGCTGGAAAGAGGTCTTCGGTTTTAATGATGATTGCAAAGCCAACTCTCCTTCAAGACCACTGCCTCCAGATCTGGTAACCCAAGCGAAGTGGACACCACCTAAGGGATATTACTATCCGCCTGATGCGGAATTTAAAGAAGCTGAAACAGACGCTAAATCGCTAATGAAGACAGAAGTTAAATTGACCGCTGATGAGCGTAAACAACGGTATGCTTTTCAGCAGAGCTGGTCTAAGAAAAACGTTCTTTGGCGTTATCTCGGTAGTTGGTCGATCGACAAAAGCAACTTTTATATTTTTCCGGCTACCAAAAACAGCCAGGCAGCTTGTGTCGTTACAGAACGGCAAAGTAAACCGGATGTCTTTGAAGGATATGTTTACAACACAGCCAGTCCCAGAGAGATGCAGTATCATAAACCGAGAGACAAAGATATTAGTGGACTTTATTGGCGAGATCAGCAGGACGTTTTGTTTGGGAAAGATACTGGACCTGGCAGGGTTTATCCAGTTTTTGCCAGTCAAAAGTCGATCACTATTTCAACAGATATGAAAGCAGATTTCTATCGCTTGGGTTGCCCCACTGCGTTCATTCCAGCATCAAAGTTTGTTCCATCTCAAGAGCAGACATCTTCTCAAGAGCGACGCGTAGTGAACCCATTGAGCCAGATCGCTCCTCGGCTAAGTTTTTCGCTTGCCCTATTACTACAGAATTTTGCACATCGTAAACTCTAAAATTCTGATGAAACCAGTCACGTTAGCATTTCATACACTGCTTCAGTTAGCTGTTGTAGAACGTGTTTTGAATTTGTCGAGTGTCGCGCTGCCTGTCTCGTTAAATGGAGTAGGTGTGGTTAATTCTGGTTCATTGTTTTCCAGATCAACGTTGGTTGCTCAATCGCGTGAAGCAATCGCAGCGCTCAAGCAGGGTCGCGAACTGTATCAGCAATATAACTATGACGCCGCTCTGAGATCTTTTGAACAAGTAACTAAGCAAGACCCAGACTTTGCTGATGCCTGGTATTGGCAGGGTATGACTCTGTACAATCAGCGCGACTATCAAAACGCGATCGTCTCCTTCAAAAGAGCGACCCAAATCGATGCTAAAAATCCAATCTTTTGGAAAGCGCGAGGGGATGCGATGAATGCTTTAGCACAATATACGCCTGAGCAAGATACCGCAATTGAGCGATATGATCTTGCCGTTGATGCTTACGATCGTGCCCTAAAATTCATGCCCGCTAATTCCATAAATGAACAGGCTGCAACATGGATGGGGCGTAGTGAATCGCTTTTTGCTCAAGGTAATTTACTGGCTAGTCAGCAAAATCCTGTAGCCGCGTCACAAAAGTACCAAGAAGCCACAACTTCCTACAATGAGGTGATAAAGCTAGCAGCACTAACCAATGATATAAATCAACAAGTTGATGCCCTATGGCAGCAGGGTGAAGCATATAGGAGAATCGCTGTCTATGGAGAAGAATCGAATAAGCAAACCTCTTATAGGGATGCTCTTAGCTCTTTTGATAGAGCCATTCAACTTAAATCAGATTTTTCTGATTGTTGGTACCGACGTGGTCGAGTCCTGGAAGAACTAAATCAACTAAAGGAAGCGTTGAATTCTTACGGTCAAGCAATACATATTGACCCAGAATTTGCAGAAGCTTTGCATTGGCAAGGAAAGCTCCTAGCTAAGTTAAAACGTTTTGAAGCAGCATTTGACTCGTTTGACAGAGCGACGAAGGGAACTATTCGGAGCGATTGGGCACTGGAAACAAAGCTAAATCCAGCTGAAATCTGGTATGGCCGTGGTTTAGCACTTTATCAGTTAAAACGTTATGAGCAGGCAGTCAGGTCATTTGATCAAGCAATTAAACTCAAGCCTGATTTCCCAGATGCACAAAAATATCGTAGCTATGCCCAGGACCAGTTAAATCGGTAATTAGGATCGCGAATTAAATAATCTGTAAATCTGAGATTTGGTCGGGACACGGCATTGTCATGTCCCGACGCAGAGAATTGCACCTTAATAAATCTGTGATCGTTGAACACAACTACTGATCGCCTCCGATGGTGCTAAAGTTAGCTGGGGGCGGTGCAGCACGGACAGCAGGCGTTTTATTTGAAGAATCGACACGAACAGAAGGTGGTTCTCCAGAACTCAGAGAACTCGATGAGTTGTCAGGAGATGGGTTTGTTATAGCAACGGGATCAGGAGGAGGCGCGGCATTAATCGAGGCAAGTTCATCCTCTGCCTTTTGAATAATCGGTTGAGCTTTCTGCTTCCAGTAAGCAGTTGTTGCTTTCTTCGCGGTATCGTCTGCTAGAGTCCATTTTTTATCGGTTAGTGCCTGGTTCGCTTTAGCTAGAGTTGCCGCGTTATTTGTCCACTCTTGATTCCACTGGCTTATAGTCTCTTGTGCCTTTTTCCCAGCGGCATTATTTGTTGGAATGATCTTAAGTTCAGCGATCGCCTCATCTTTTTTCCCTGTCTGATACAGCTTCGTTGCTTGCTGGATTAAGCTTTCTGACCATGTATTAATAGCATCCTGTGCTAGGTGCCCGTATCGATCAGTATCATCAGGAATTTGAGCCGCAAGCGCGATCGCGTCTTGAAACTTGCTTTTTCCTGCAAAATCTTTTGCTTTATAGAAGCGACAGGCGTTTAGATGCGCTTGAGCATCCTTGAAGAACCGAAAGTTTGACGGTAAGCCTTGCGCTTGGGTGATGCACTGGTCGTACTGATGCCCTGAATCCAGGGTAGCAATCTGAGTGAGCGTGGCTCGGTCAGTTTGTTCTTCATACTGGTTCCAAAAATACCAGCCCCCGATCGCGCTGGCTGTCAGTACTGAAGCACCCGCTATTCTCTGCAACTGATGATGATGAGAGGCGAAAAAAGCGGATAAGCGTGCGATCGCTGTTTGCACCAACGGAGTGCCAGGGATCAGTCGCGATCGTGTTGGGATGCTTGCTGGCAGGACATCAAGAAAATTGGCGATCGCCAACGGCTTTCGCTTTACTAGGGGCTGAGCAGGGTTCCAGGTGCTGATAACCTCTTCTTCAACCCGAATCGCGCTGGCATCATCCAGATTCAGCTTCCGTTGCAGGTTTCGTAGTCTGTTACGAGTTTGTGGACTGAACGGTATCCCAAATCGCTCAAGCACCTCGTTCAACATCTGCTTATACTTCACAAGCTTTTGGTAGTGTTGCTCCTGTCTGGCAATCAAGCGGGTTTTGCTGGGTGCAATATCGTCAGCCGTCAGCCCTAGTTGCTGTTGCGATTGCTGTAGACGTAGCAACTGATCCGCAGCGAGTGGATAGGTTTGAGCTAGCGCATCCTCTAACGCCTGCTCGTACTGCCGAAGTTTCTGCTGATGGGTTCCAATCTGAGCCGTTACGAGTGCAGCAATTTCAGCTATATCCTTTTGATCCAAGTTCAGGGATTGTGCTAACTGCTCAAGGCGATTACAGGTTGATTGAGATGGCAGATGTTTACGCTGCGTTGCTTCTACCCATGCTTGCTCATACTGTTGAAGCTGTTGCTGATAAGCATCGATCTGGCTAGTGATATGAGAAAGAATCGGGGTAATATCGCGATCGAGCAACCCTAGCTCCTGCTGTTTGCGGTGTAGCTCGTGCCGTTGTAAATCATTGAGAGGATAACGATTTTGAGTGAAGCCAGTTAGTGCTTCTCTGTATTGCTGCAACCGTAACCAGTAAAGCTCTGCTTCAGCGATGACACGACTTTGAGTTGAAGCAATATCATTTGTGGTCAGTTCTAGCTGCTGCTGAAGCTGTTGTAACTGGGTTTGTGCGACTACGCTGAGTGGGTATTCTTGGCGTGTTGCTTCTATCAGCGCCCGCTCGTACTGCTGTAACTTTTGTTGCTGTAGCCCTAAGCGAGTTGTAACACGTAATTCGATCTCTGAGACAACTTGTGGGTCTAGCCTCAGTCTTTGCTGTAACTGCTTCAAATTGCTGAGCGTTTTGCCATTCAAAGTGCTTTCACGCCGAATGGCGTTAGCAAACGCTTGCTCATATCTCTGACATGCCGCCTCAAACTCTCGACGATAGGGTTCAAGAACTTTAGCTTCAATCTCTTTTGCTTCAGCTTCCGAGAGCCCTAAACTAATTCGACGTTCTTCTAACTCCCACCGCCAGAACTCGGACACTTCACCGCGATCAATGTATTCCGGTTGGATGGCTTTGCGATATTCTGCTTCAGGATGAATCGGAACTTTAGCCAGTCGAATGCTGAAACTGTCCTCTCCACTGGTATAGATTTCGGGACTCATTCCAGATTGACTTTCTCGAACCTTCGTACCGGCATAACCATGCAATTCACCAACCGACACAAACCCATCATCATCTTGATCAGCCGCACCTTTGATCCCCTCGATTAAGTAGCGAGTGTAAACCGATAAGTCGGCTTTTTTATGCTCAAAGGAATACTGAACTGCGGTAGAGGAAGTTAAAATTGCTCGTCCTTCTCCACCCAGTTGGGCTCGGATATCTACTGGTGATTGGCTATCTCTGAATAGCTCTTTTGCAAAAGCACCACTAAAGCAACAGTCCAAAATAATGACTTTTCGTTTCGATCGACTCCTGTTCATGTGGGTATGAACAAAGTTAGCGGCTACAGCGGTGTAGTCCAGTAGCTCGCCGTCCTCTAAACTTTTGCAGGTTTCCTTTGTTGCAAAGAAAAACTTTGTGCTGTCGTGCTTGTCCTTGATACCGTGTCCTGAAAAGAAGAACAGCACCAGATCGTCTCTCTGCCGATTTGCAAATAGCCGGTAAACCGCAGCTTCCATCTCAAATCGCTTTGGATTTTTCAACACTGTCACGTCGCTGGCGGCAAATCCACCGATATCAGGATGCTGCAATACATCTCGCATTGCCTCTACGTCCCTTACCGCACATGGAAGTGGACTCAATTCAGTCTCGTACTCACTCACTCCAATGAGCAGCGCTATTTTTGCCATGTAGAATAATCCGCGCTTTAGAGATGCTTATCGGCTGAAATTTATTTTATAGTTATTCCCTATCGCAATTTGCCTTATTCGCTCATTAATTTATCAATTGGCATATGGCCCTTCGCAGTCCTTTCGCCACGTCTAGAAACGCTTCGTTGCGATTTTCCCAGGTCGTGACGGGTCTGGCAATCCTCAGGCAAATCGTTAGTGAATGTTTCGCCGGTAATTGATCTGCCATGACCGCTCCAATTGGGCTATACGTCGCTGCCTCAATCGCTGGCAGTAGCGTTGACGAACAAAGATGACGAGCGCACAGACCACAGGCAGTAACAGCACGATCGCTGTAGAGACGACCGCAGGATCGCTATTTGCTTGTGGTATGGAGCTTGCATCATGGCCGATGGTACGCACAGTAATTCCTAAGTGATTGTTCGCCATGATGACTTCTCCGGTTGGTTTATAGTCTGGCTGAACAGCGATCAGATACTCTCAGCGATCGCTGCCGCTCGCGGCTTTCCTGGGGCGGTGTAGACATCACGCTGATCAGAAACCTCAGGGCAAGCCAATTTGTCAGACACCGAACTCAGGCCGGTCTGCTATGCGCTCCTACCATGCCAGAAATGGCGGCTATAATTTACTCTCTCAGAATAAAATACACATCTGAATAAATGTCATCATTCGTCACAACTGGGTGAATCATTGACTGAGCAACCATGACGAAAGCGCCAGCCTGAAAGTTCTTGGCGGTTAGCGGATGGTCATCATTCAAGACTGGTCGTTAAGGTATTTACTGCGCGATCGCGGCTCGCAGCCCTTTCGCTACGTCTAAAAACGCCTCATCGCGATTCTCCCAGGTCGTGACAGGCTTGGCGTTTTTGGGCAGTGCTTGCAGCTTGCCAAACGGAGCACCCGTCCAATCACAGGGTTTGAGAATAATGGGGATCACTCTGGCCGCTCCAGCTTCGTGGCGTTTCATGGCCTGGGCCAGCTCAAGGTCATAGCAGTAGTCAGAGGCCAGAAAATTGGCGCTCACCAACAGCAGAATGACACCAGCAGAATTGAGATGCTCGTCGATTGCGTCGGCCCAATCGCTGCCAGCGGTAATCTCGCGATCATGCCACGCCGCAATGATCCCCTGGCGCTTCAGGATCGCGAGATGGGTCGCCAGTTCGTCCCGCAGGTCTTCATCCCGGTGAGAGTAAGAAAAAAAGACTTCTACGGGTGCGGTCGGGGTGGGCAAGCCTGGGGGATTGGCATTGCGGTCAGGCGCAGGAACCGTAACGGGCTGGGAGTCTGCAGCGACTGTATGCATGAGAAATGTCTGTGCGGTCTGAAGGGCAGCAGCTAACTCGGCCTGATTTCGCGCTTTAACCGTAATTTTTTTGCCCTCAAGTTCCACAGTCAGCTCAAGCGCCGCACTCCCCACGACAGAATCGATCGCGCCCAAAACGGCGGATGCCTGGGCGGGTGCGACTTGCGCCCTCAATAATCCCGCGAGAAACCCACCAAAGGCTTTGTTCCCAATCGGTGGATGGGGGTCTGGCACGCGATCGACCCGCTCTACCTCATCAAATTCGCGCAGTTGGCGCAGCAGGTTTTGCGTTTTTGACTCCAATTCTTCGCTATCGAGATCGGGGTCGATTACGTTGAAGGTGAGGTAAACGGTTGGTCGGTCGTTCATGCCAGTTCACGATCGCGGCGCGTGATGGTTTAGCTGAGCCGAGGCACGGCAACTTTATCTTACATTGAGAGCATTTGGGCTGGGGTTTAGCCATTTGAACGCTCTGAACACGCATCAGGGCACTTCATACAGGACTGGGTGCTGTTTGGGTGATAGAATTTACAAATCATAACCGGAGAAAAATTTAATCATTCACCTGTTATCGCTGGGAAAAATTGCCATAAGCTTGATTTAGCGGCATTTCGCGAGTCTCGAATAACTGTGTTACCGTATCGTTGTTGCCGCAATTAGTCCAAAAACAATTGTCGAGTTGTTCACAATTTGTTACAAAGTAGTGAGACAACTTCAGAACGCAAGACTGCATGATTGGCGGATTTACTGCACCCCCTACTAGCGCCGACTTTGGTGAGCGAATGCTCAACAAGGTCGTTAGCCAATCGATCCGTCACTTATTCACCCAAAGTGAATCAGTGGACGTTGCGATTCGCTGCTCCCCCTCTAGCAAGCTACTGCAAGGAAGTATTGACAGCTTTAAGATGAGTGGGCGTCGCCTGCTGATCCGGCGGGATTTTTGGGTTGAGGAGATGTCGTTTGAAACGGATGCCGTTTCAATTGACTTTGGTTCGGTGATGACCGGTAAAATTCGGTTGCGCCAACCAACCCAGGCGATCGCGCAGGTTGTTTTGACGGAAGAAGGGATCAACCAGGCCTTTATGGCAGAGTTGGTGAAAAAGCGTCTGCTTGACATCGACACGCCCGAACTGACCGCCCTGTCTGGTGGTGAGCCTGTCTCCTTCTCGGACGTCAATCTGAAGCTATTGCCTAACAATCAGATCAAAATTTTTGCTAAGACTGAACTGCCGAATGGGTCCGTGCCCATTAGCCTGACGGCCAATCTGGCTGTAGAGCGGCGGCGGCGAATTTCATTCCAAAACCCGCAGTTTGACGAAACGGTTGTCCCCGAAGCATTGAGAGGCGTCTCGCGTGTGCTGACGCTGGCGTTTGCCTCAATTCTCGATAATATGGTTGATCTCGATCGATTTGACCTCGATGGCGTCACAATGCGGATTAACCGCCTGGAAACCCAGGACGATCGCCTCGTGTTTAGCGGTTACGCCCAGATTGAACACTTTCCAGGTGGTCGATGATTGGCCGGGTGAAATGGTGTTGGTTGGGGTTGGTTGGAGTTGGGCGGAAAGCATCTGGGATTGATTTCTAGCGGTAAGGCATCAACCGCTCGTCCTAACATGCTCCCGTACCAGGCTCAACCACTGGTTGGATGCGCACGCTAGAGCCTTTTAATAAGCAAGTTTGGCCAGCTAATAAGCAAGTTCGGCCAGCCAGGAAATGATGATCCCCAGGATCGAACCGACGATGACCTGAAACGGCGTATGACCGAGCAGCTCTTTCAGGCGCTTTTCGTTGAACTGCTGGTCTTCTTGAAAGAACTCGTCAATGATCTGGTTGAGAATTCGCGCTTGCTTGCCAGCCGCCTGACGCACCCCAGCGGCGTCGTACATGACGATGACGGCAAAGACAACTGCGACCGCAAACTCCGTGCTGGCCCACCCTGCCGATTGTCCAACCCCCGTTGCGAGCGCTGCCACCAGTGCGGAGTGAGCGCTAGGCATACCACCCGTTTCAACCAGTACTCGTAGGTTCACTTTATGGTGTTTGCCCAGATCAATCAGCAGCTTTAGCGCCTGGGCAATCAGGCATGCTACAAGAGCAACCAGCAGTACATGGTTGTGGATGATGTCGCCAAAGTCCTGCATGTTGTTTTGGTGGGAGAGAAGATCAATAAACCAGTGTCGAATGATGACGGCTAAAGGATAGAAAGGGAGTTGAGCATTTAGACTTTAGCACTTCGCTTTGGACACTCAGTGGGTGCGTGCGGTAATAAAGTCAGCGATCGCTGTCAGGGGCTGGGCACGATCGCCAAAATCAGCCAGTTCCGCTTTAGCCTTGTGCACGAGCGTCTGTGCCTGCTGCTTCGATTCTTCCAATCCCCAAAAGCTGGGGTAGGTAGCTTTCTGCGCCCGCAGATCTTTACCGGCTGTTTTACCAAGCTCCTCTTGCGTGGCGGTGATGTCTAGAATATCATCCACGATTTGGAACGCCAGACCGATGTACTGGGCGTAGCGGGACAACCGCTGGAGATCGATGTCCGATACCCCAGCCAGGATGCTACCCGAGGTCACTGACGCTTCTAGCAGGGCGGCGGTTTTATGGTTATGGATGAAATTGAGCGTATCGAGGCAAATGGCTGTGTCGCCTTCCGATTCCAGGTCAACAACCTGCCCACCCACCAGACCAGCCGCACCGACAGCGCGACCGAGAATTGCCACAATCTTCAGCAGACGGTCGGTGGGTACGTTCTTCGTTTCGACGGCAACGTGCTCAAAGGCATACGCTAACAGACCATCGCCCGCCAGGATTGCAATGTCTTCACCATAGACTTTGTGATTGGTCAATTTGCCACGGCGATAGTCGTCGTTGTCCATGGCGGGCAAGTCGTCATGAATTAACGACATGGTGTGGATCATCTCCAGCGCACAGGCCGTCGGCATGGCCATTTCTACCGTCCCGCCAATTAGCTCACAGGTGGCGAGGCAGAGAATGGGCCGCAGCCGCTTCCCGCCAGCCAGGAGCGAATAGCGCATTGCCTCATAGATCTTTTCGGGGTAAATCACTGGAAGAGAGCGATCGAGCGCCGCTTCTACCAGCATCTGGCGCTCTTGGAGATAGGTTGCCAGATCAAAATGGTGTTCCTTGGGGGACATATGCTGTCTGTCCGTTAAAACCATCTCTGTCTCTCCATCCAACTCTCAGTTCAGTTCAATCACAATCACATGGCGCGATCGTTATTCCTCAATCATTTTACGGAGGTTTCTGCACACGTGAGCCATCGAAAACATTAGTCCATCAAAGACGGGCGGCCAGCGATCGCCACCAAACCGACCCTGACCCACCAGAAACGCGGGTCAGACCCTTGTTTGGCCGCATGGGTCTAGCCTCTCACATTTAGCGTTCGCGATAGCTTACCACGGTATTTTGTAACAGCATGGTTACGGTCATCGGGCCAACGCCGCCGGGAACAGGCGTGATCAATTTTGCCACGGTTTGTACCGATGGAAAGTGAACATCCCCGACTAAACGAGATTTGCCGCTGGTATCGGTAATGCGGTTCATGCCGACATCAACCACCACGGCCCCTGGCTTGACCATGTCTGCTGTGATGAGTTCAGGCCGACCGACAGCAACCACCAGAATATCAGCCGTCCGGGCTATGGCACCGAGGTCAGGTGTTCTGGAATGGGCGATCGTCACCGTGGCGTCTGCCTCCAGCAGCATTAAGGCCTGGGGTTTGCCAACGAGAATGCTGCGTCCGATTACAACCGCCTGTTGTCCTTTCGGATTAATCTGGTACTCCTGCAGCAACCGCATCACGCCTGCTGGCGTACAGCTTCGCAAACCGGGTTCGCCGCGCACCAGCCGTCCTAAGTTAACCGGATGCAGTCCATCTGCATCTTTGGCGGGATCAATCTGGTTTAGCAGCGCCACAGCGTCCAGGTGGTCGGGTAGGGGCAACTGTACGAGGATGCCATCCACGCGATCGTCACGGTTTAATGACGCAATCACCCGTTCTAATTCAGCCTGGGTTGCCGTCGCCGGAAAGTGCCGACCAAACGAGGCAATCCCCACATTTGCGCAGGCTCGCTCCTTGTTGCGAACATACGCCGCGCTGGCGGGGTTGTCACCGACCATGAGTACTGCCAGGCCCGGTGGCCGCCCTCGTTGGGCGTGTAGAACCTGAACCTGCTGAGTGAGCGCCGCCTGGATTGAAGCCGCCAGGGCTTTGCCATCAAGTAATTGGGCCGTTGAAGACATGCGTGGATGTAAAGGCAACGATCGCTGCCTCACGAGTGGTCAACCACCTAAGACTGTGTTACTACAGCGTTAGGCTGTCCATCAGTTTCGCAGATTCAGCGTCATTTTTTGTCAATCTCAAGAGTGTGAAGTGCGATGGGGTTAGCAAACGTTTACAGTGGGTGGTCGATCGCCCCAATGGTGCTTATCAGTCTGACTGGCTGCGCTCATCTCGGTTGGCCGATCGTCGATGGACATGGCTTTCAGCCAGTGCTGTTGGCGATGGACACGCTGACCATTGCCGCAATTAAGCAATCGCCCAGCGTGAATACGATTGTCCAGGTCAAAGGACGAGTCGCCAATCGCGCCCCCCTGCTGGGCAAGACCGCGTATGAACTTCAAGATGGAACGGGTAGCATCTGGGTGCTCACGACGGACGCCGCTCCCAACCCCGGTGATACAGTGGTCATTCAGGGGAAGCTGCTCTATCAATCGATCTCGCCCGACGGCAGTAGCGGCAGTCCAGGGGAATCCATCTACATCGAGCAGCAACGACAGCTTCAGCACTCACCCGCCTTAAAAAGCTAACGGCTAACGGCTGAATGCTGCTATCCCTACCGATATCCATGAGGAACTTGATATGAGTTGCAGTAGTCGTCACGCGGTTGCGATCGCGATCCTCTACCAGGGCGATCGCTTTTTAATGCAGCTCCGCGACAATATTCCAGGCATCTTTTATCCCGGCCACTGGGCTCTATTTGGCGGGCATCTCGAACCGGGCGAAAGCCCTGATGTCGCAATGCGGCGAGAATTGCTCGAAGAAATTGGCTACGCGCCTCCCATACTCACCCCCTTTGGGCTGTACGAAGATACTCAGGTTGTCCGTCATGTCTATGCCAGCGAACTGGATGTCGATCGCAGTCAGTTAGTGCTCAACGAAGGTTGGGACATGGGGTGGCTGACGGCCACCGACATTCGACAAGGCCATTGCTATTCACAGCAAGCCAATCAGGTGCGACCGTTGGGCCAACCCCACCAGCGGATCTTGCTAGACTTTATGGAACAAACAACCTCGCTATTTTCGCGATCGAACAACTCGACTCTTTAGACGCCAACCATTTCAGTGGCATCGCAAAATGTTATCAATGGTGAGATTAGCGGCCTTGCTAACATGGGCATCCTAAGACTAGCGGCATCAGGTGTTTAAACCAGCTCCAGGTCTTTGGTTCCAAGTCCGAGATTCCAAGGTTGTCCCCATAGCAAACCTGTAGCACTGAATCATCCGTTATTCATGCTGCCGCTTCTACGGTGTAGATCTATACTTTACTGTCTGCGACTCATCCATCGACCATGTGAGCTATGAGATATGCTTTTGGCAGGGAAAACCTCGATACCGTGATGAAGTAATGAATCCGACTCTAGATTAGGCTGCTGAACCGCCAATGGATGCTTCGATTCTTTTAGTCGGAGGTGATGACTTTCTGACAACGCTTCTGGTGCGACTTCGTAATTTAGTCAGTTGCACAGTAGAAGTTGCGCCAAACCCGAGCGAGGCAATGCCGCTGATCCAGGCTCAGCAGCCGGATCTTGTTATTCTGCAAGGGAATCAGCCCGGTAATTTAGAACTTTGCCGCCAGATTAAAGAGCAAACGCGGCTCGCCTGGATTTACTGCATTGTGCTCGATAATCCGACTCAGGTGCTGGCAGAAGCCTGGCGGAACCGCTTTTGGGAGCTGGAGTGTCGGGCCGAAGCCCTGGAAAATGGAGCCGACGCTTATCTCTGGCTCCCCAAAAACGATGTCAAGGGTGAACCGCTTGATGTCGAAATTATTGAGCAGCAAGACCGGCTGCTCAGCTCCCAGATTATTTCCGGGCTCCGGATGGTGAAAAACCATCGGGAGCTGATGCGAACAAACGATATTTTGTCAGCGATCGCCCTTTCTGACCCGCTCACCGAGCTGAACAACCGCCGCGCGCTGGACTGGGAACTGCCTCGACAGGTGCAAAATGCGCGATCGCGCTCAGAGCCGCTTAGCGTTCTCATGCTGGACGTAGACTATTTCAAGAGTATTAACGATACCTACGGGCATCCCGTGGGCGATCGGGCACTGCAAATCATCTCCAGTCGCTTACGCCATAACCTCCGGTTTCGGGATACCCTGTTTCGCTACGGCGGCGAAGAATTTGTCATTATTTTGAGCAATACCGATGCTCAGGAAGCGCTGCTAGTAGCCCATCGACTTTGCCGCCTGATTGCCGATCAGCCCTTCACGATCAACGAAGCCCTGGATCTCAATATGACGATCAGCGCTGGGGCCGCATCCCTCCAGGAGCCGGATGATGGCAAGGGAGCCAGCTTATTACAGCGGGCTGACCAAAACCTGCTGCGAGCAAAAGTTACAGGTCGAAATCGGGTCGTTGGTGAGCTTGATCCCGACGAAAAGGAAGAAAGCAAAAGTACGAAGTAGCGGGACGCCGCTTTACGGTAGGCAAGGCGTGACGGAACGGGAATGCGGCGGCGGTTGGGTGTTCCCGCGGTTGGCGCTTGCCTGACCATCCGCGACACCAACCCCAGGTTCAAAGGTGCGCTGGTGGCATGGAACAATAGCTGTAACGCGAGTTTCGGCCTCCTGCCGTCCGGCTTTTGCCTGCCGACTTCTACCTCCTTGACGTTGCAAGGTATCCTGGGAGTCTGTGTGCTTTAGTTTGTACCTATGTCTCAACTTGATCGATCGCGCGTCTCCTTTTCGCCACTGACAAGTTGCCTGCCGCTGAAACGGGCGATCGTGCTTCCCGTTCTCTTGCTCATCCTGGGGCTAAGCTGGGGATTTGCGCCCGCATCGGCTCTGGCCCGGACGGCTGCCGAATCAATATCGCCACCGACGCCAGCCCAATCGATTCAGCCGTACCTCGATCGCGTCGTGCGTGAGGTGACAGAGTTTCGTCTGACCAACGGGATGAAATTTATTGTGCTGGAGCGGCATCAGGCACCGGTGATCTCGTTTCTCACCTATGCCAATGTCGGCGGTGCTGACGAACCGGACGGCAAGACGGGCGTAGCGCACTTTCTGGAACATCTGGCTTTTAAAGGCACGACGCGCATTGGCACGACGGACTATAAAGCAGAAGCCCCGCTGCTCGATCGCCTGGATCAGCTATCCGAACAAATTCAAGCAGCAACCAGGCAGGGACAAAAAGCAACCGTCGATCGCCTGCAGGCAGAGTTTGCCAGGGTGGAGGCCGACGCTGAAAAGCTGGTGAAGCAAAACGAGATCGGGCGCATTGTGGAGCAGGCAGGCGGTGTGGGACTGAATGCCAATACCTCAACGGACGCCACCCGTTACTTCTACAGCTTTCCGTCCAATAAGCTGGAGCTGTGGATGTCATTGGAATCAGAGCGATTTTTGGAGCCAGTCTTCCGGGAGTTCTACAAGGAAAAGGATGTGATTCTGGAAGAGCGGCGTTTGCGCACCGACAATTCGCCGATCGGCCAGATGATTGAAGCCTTCTCAGAAGTGGCGTTTAAGGTTCATCCTTACCATCGTCCGGTGATCGGCTATAACAAGGACATCCAGGGACTCACCCGCAAGGATGTGCAGGAATTTTATGCAACGCACTATGCCCCCAACAACCTGACGATCGCCGTTGTGGGCGATGTGAACCCAACTGTGGTTAAGCAGTTGGCCCAAACCTACTTTGGCCGCTATAAGGCAAAAGCCGCCCCGCCCGAAGTCGTCGCCACCGAGCCAGCCCAGACGGCACCCCGCGAAGTAACGCTCAAGCTAAAGACCCAGCCGTGGTATCTGGAAGGGTATCACCGCCCTGCACTCAACCATCCCGACAATGCCATCTACGACATGATCGGCAGCATTCTGAGCGATGGACGCACCTCCCGGTTATATAAATCGCTCGTCGAGAAACAGCAGCTAGCACTGGGCGCACAGGGGTTCAGCGGGTTTCCCGGCAATAAGTTTCCCAACTTACTGCTGTTCTATGCGCTCACCGCTCCGGGGCATACGGTCGATGAACTGGCCACCGCACTCCGGGCTGAAATTGATCGCCTGAAAACGGAGCCTGTCTCGGCACAGGAACTCGATCGCGTCAAGATCCAGGCGCGGGCAGAACTCCTGCGATCGCTCGACTCCAACATGGGTCTGGCGGAAGCGCTGCTGGAATATGAAGTCAAAACCGGGAGCTGGCGCAATTTATTCAAGCAACTGGACGACATTGCGGCCGTGACGGCAGGCGATATTCAACGAGTCGCCCAGGCTACCTTCGTGCCGCAAAACCGGACAATTGGCAAACTCATGCCGGAAGACTGAGCCATAGCCGGGGTGTGAGCCTATGGTCATTCATTTGGTCATGACACAGATTGTGGCACTTCAGCATCACTAGTGATGACCGGCGCACGTAGAGCGCAACCATTCAACCGCAACCAGTTTAGAGACACTTATGAGCGTCAAACATCACCCGCCGCAACTAGCCAAAGTCATCACCCTTGTGTTCTGCTTACTGGTGATCCCCCTGCTTTTATTGGTTTTGGCCCTGCGTCCCGCTGTCGCGGCTGTCCCCAAGCACTACACGGATCTGTCGTTGCCCCCCCTGCCCGAAATTAAGCTGCCAGCGTACACACGGTTCAAGCTGGCGAATGGAATGGTGGTCTATCTGGTGGAAGACCACGAGCTACCACTGGTCAATGGCAATGCTTACATCCGCACGGGCGATCGCCTGGAACCAGCCGACAAGGTTGGTCTGGCGGGACTGGTTGGCGAAGTGATGCGATCGGGCGGCACCCAGCATCGGACTGGCGATGAAATCAACGAATTTTTGGAGCAGCGGGCCGCATCTGTTGAAGTTGGCATTGGTGAAACGAACGGGAACGCCGATTTCGACACGCTGACCGAAGATTTGCCGGCGGTCTTTGACGTGTTTGCCGAAACCTTACGCCAGCCAGCGTTTCCAATCGATAAACTAAACCTGGCCAAGACTCAACAACGGGGCGGAATTGCGCGTCGGAATGATGAACCGGGCGCGATCGCCGATCGCGAATTCCGTCGGCTTGTCTACGGCAATAGCAGCCCCTATGCCCGCATGGTGGAATACGCCACGCTTGACCCCATTGAGCGTGATGATCTGGTGCGGTTTCATCAGCATTACTTCCAGCCCAACAACATCACGCTGGGGATTGTGGGTGACTTTGACACCAAAGCCATGCGGCAGATGGTAGAGGCCAAGTTTGGCGACTGGCAGCCATCACAGCCGTCGTCTCAACCTCCGTTACCATCGGTATCTCAGGTTAAACGCGGTGGCGTGTTCCTGATCAACCAGCCGCAGTTGACGCAGAGTAATGTGCAAATTGGGCATCTGGGCGGACTCGCCAATAGCCCTGACTACCCGGCGTTGTCGGTGATGAATGAAGTGCTGAATGGGTTTGGGGGGCGTCTGTTCAACGAGGTGCGATCGCGCCAGGGATTAGCGTACTCGGTCTACGCCTACTGGGGGCCACAGTACGATTACCCAGGGCTGTTCGTGGCCGGGGGGCAAACGCGATCGGATGCCACGGTGCCATTTATCCAGAGCGTGCGGGCTGAAATTGAAAAAATTCGGACAACGCCCATCACCGCTGCAGAGCTGGCGTTTGCCAAAGATTCGGTGCTCAATTCGTTTATTTTTAACTTCCAGCAGCCGAGCCAGACCCTCGATCGCCTGCTGCGATACGAATACTTTGGCTACCCCAACGATTTTATCTTTCGCTATCAGAAGGGCGTCGCCGCCACGACGATCGCAGATGTTGAGCGCGTGGCGAAAACCTATCTGAAGCCAGAAAACCTGGTGACGCTCGTGGTGGGTAGTGAAGCCGCAATCAAACCACCGCTCAACCGCCTGGGGCAACCCGTGACGGCGATCGACATCACTATCCCTAAACCGAAAAGTACGTAACTGGGAATAGGAAGTAAGGAAGGCGAAGTCGGATCACGGGAAAGGGAAATAATTCAGTCGCCAGTTGCCAGTCGTCAGTTCGGAGTCTTTAGGTTTCAGATTCAGTTTCAGGTGGGCACCCATCCTGTTACTGGTCACTGGTCACCGTCACAACTCAGAACCGCCTCTGCACCTCTCACTCCTCATCCTTCTTGCGAAACCGGCGCGCGATCGCCATAATCAATCGTCTGCAAATCGGCGTCATACGCCACGATCCACAAATCATGGGAAGCGGGCTGTCGTCCGGATCCTCGCCATAACAGTTGATTGTCAACTCCGCACGCAGAAACAGCTCCCCATGCTGTTGCCCTGTTATTAGCATCAATCCCGTGACGCTGACGCATTCGCGGCGATCGCAGGATTCGATCAAGTTGCTGTTGCTTTTGACCAACACGGCGAGTGATGGTGAAGGTCAGGGGTGAGCGGGACTTCCTCCCCCGCGTACGTAAGTCTTGCCGTTGTGGATGGTGCATCATTTGTTAACGATCAGCCGACTAGCGACTATGGGTGAAAGGGCAAATTTTGGCGCACTTGCTCGATTTGTTTTGGCGTGAGAACATCGGTCACTTGCTGATGCGTTGACAGCAAAATCTGCATCAATTCCGTTTGTTGCTGTGGTGAAAGATTAAGAGCCGTAATGACATCCGGGCGGACATTACCATTACGATCTAGCGCCGTTTGGAGTTCATCGAGTTGCGCTGGTGTCAACACTGATTGCAGTTGCACGCGCGTCTGAACATCAATCTGGTTCAGTTGAGCACACTGCTGGAGCGTCAACGCCACATTCGAAAGATTGGAAAAATTACATACTGCTTGATTCGTCTGTGCTTGGGAGAAAGCAGGGGCGATCACGAGGGCGATCGCCCCTGATACCACTAGCACACCGATCGCGTGACCGATCAGCTTCATGTCAGAACCTCTATGAGAATTGGATTTCCCGTTCCGACTGGGTTAACCCAATGCGTTCATCCTAGCGATCGGCGATCGTGGCCACATCCAGAGAAAGTCCTGTTCTGCTCATACCGGATACCTGGTGCAGTAGGACTTTAGTCACAGGTTCACAGCGATTAAATAGGACACCAGACACTAACGCCATGAATTCCTTTGACCTACAGTAAAGACAGTCTAGAATCCTCCTCGTGGAGGTTGGCAACATTGTTCTCAGCTCAGTGAAATCGTTGTTCCCACTCCAGCGCAACCCCTTCCGTTTGCTGCTCTTTTTAGAGTGGCTCTTGTTAGGTATGGTCGTGCTAACTATGATGGTGCCCAACCCCATCAATCGGTTTGCGCTGCCTTCACCACTGGTGATTGGCATTGTCGCTGTCTTTGGCCTTTTGGGACTTCGCGTTCCCAGACGCCAGCTCAGCTATAAGTTGCTCTATACCGGCTTCGAGTTTGGGCTGGTCTTTCTGTTGGTGACCCTCAGCGCTGACCAGATCGGGCTTTTCCCGCTGCTGTATCTCATCGTTGCCATTCGGAGCTGCGCGATGTTTCAGCCACGTGGTCGGATGGTCGTCGCCGGTTTGACGTTCATGTCCTTTCTGTTGACGATGTTTTTCTGGATGCACCCACCCGCTCATCTGCATAAGCCTCCCGGCGGGACTCCAGATACGATGGCACTATTTGCGCTCAAGCTAAATGCGACCCTGACGTTTGGTTTGGCGCTTATGTTTGTGTTGTTTCTGGTCAATGCGCTGCTGATTGAGCGCCAAAGTCGTGAGCAGTTAGCGTCTGCCAACGAGCAACTCCGTCAGTATGCTCTCCGCATCGAGAACCAGGCGACGCTCCAGGAACGTAATCGGATTGCGCGTGAAATCCACGACTCGCTGGGACACTTACTCACCGCGCAGAGCATCCAGCTCGAAAACGCGCTACTGTTTTTGCCACCACAGGCTGAGAAGACCCAGTCGTTTTTGGCTGAAGCCAGACAGCTTGGCTCCAGTGCGCTCCAGGAAGTGCGGCAATCGGTCGCCACGCTACGATCGGATCCCCTACGGGGACACCCCATTACACTCGCGATCGAGCACATCATCAAACGATTTGCCCAGACCGTGGGTATCACGCCGGTTGTGGACATTGACACGCGATCGCTCCTGCCCACTGAGATCAGTACGGCCATCTACCGCATCATTCAGGAAGCGTTTACCAATATCGCCAAACACGCATCCGCCACCGCCGTTTCCCTCCGAGTCTGGGAAAAGCCCGACGGTATTTATATCCTGATAGAGGATAACGGTCATGGGTTTGACCCTGACCAAAACACAACGGGGTTTGGGCTGCGGGGCATGCGAGAACGTACCGCCGTTCTAGGGGGGCAGTTCACGATTACCAGCCAACCAGGAGCGGGTTGCCAGATTGCTGTCGTTATTCCGCTATCGGGGAACGCCCTATGATTCGCATCTTGCTAGTGGATGACCAGACCATCATTCGCCAAGGATTACGGAGCCTGCTGGAGTCAAAGCCGGATCTACAGGTAGTGGGGGATGCCGAAAATGGTCACCGTGCCATCCAGCAGGTTGAAGCGCTCCAGCCGGACGTGGTGCTCATGGACATTCGTATGCCGGGTATGGACGGGGTCGCCGCAACCCAGTTTATCAGTCAGCACTATGCAACCACAAAGGTGCTGGTGCTGACCACCTTCGACGATGACGAATATGTTTCCCAGGCAATGCGCGTCGGGGCCAACGGCTATTTGCTGAAAGATACCCCCTCAGATGAGCTAGCGCTGGCCATCCGTCTGGTTCACCGGGGCTATACGCAACTGGGGCCGGGACTGCTCGAAAAAGCGTTCACACCGTTACCGACAGCGCCCCCGGTCACCCCCGTGACGCTACCGCCCGAACTGGCCGAGTTGACTCCGCGTGAGCGCGAAGTGCTCTGTCTGATTGCGGCGGGGGCCAGCAATCGCGAAATCGCGACCACGCTTCACATTGCCGAAAGTACCGTCAAGAACTATGTCACCAACATTTTGAGCCAGCTCCATCTCCGCGATCGCACCCAGGCCGCGCTATTTGCCACCGCCTTCCTGCCGCTCCTGGAAGCGCAGGGGTAGGAATCAGCGTTGGGACACCTGCCCGTGGAGCCGCGTTTCAACGCAGAGCATTGCCCCTTCGTCCATTAGCGATCCTGAGTACACGTCACCGTAAGAGGGGGTTGGAATTGAACGTCCACACCTCAGGCTCATGCCCGGCGCTTTCCCCATCAACGATCTTTCTGGTATGCCTGTAGAGTCTAATGACTAATGACTAATGACTAATGACTAATGACTAATGACCCATACTCTATAACATCTGATTTCCGACCCCTCCTAATCAATGAGTTGTACTTAGATTAAGAAACCCGGCTTCTGCGCGATTTCCAACCAAATTTGCGACAATAGGTAGACTTCGTTTCCTCTACTCCCGACGCCCCACTCCCAACGCCCTTCCTCATGGACATTCCCCGCCTTCACCCCGATACGATCGAACAGGTGCGCCAGCGAGCAGACATTGTGGATGTGGTGTCTGAGCATGTGGTGCTACGAAAGCTGGGGAAAGACTTTACCGGGCTGTGTCCCTTCCATGACGACAAATCGCCCAGCTTTACGGTCAGCCCCAGCAAACAGTTTTACTACTGCTTTAGCTGTGGTGCGGGGGGCAACGCGATCAAGTTCCTGATGGAGTTGGGGAAGCGATCGTTCAGCGAAGTGGTGCTGGATCTGGCCAAGCGCTATCAGGTGTCGGTACAAACGCTGGAGCCGGAGCAGCGACAGGAACTCCAGCGCCAGATCTCAGTACGGGAGCAGCTGCACGAAATTTTGGCGCTGACGGCACGATTCTTCGAACATGCGCTGAACCAGCCTCAAGGCAAAGCGGCGCTAGAGTATTTGACCACTCAACGGAAGCTCAGCGCGACCACGATCCAACAGTTTCAACTGGGCTACGCGCCTGCCGGATGGGAAACGCTGTTTGGTTATCTGGTCGAGCAAAAACACTATCCCGTTGAACTGGTGGAGCGGGCAGGGGTGATTGTGCCGCGCAAAGGGGCGGCGGGGAGTTACTATGACCGCTTCCGCGATCGCCTGATGATTCCCATCCATGACCTCCAGGGGCGAGTGGTCGGTTTCGGGGGGCGATCGCTGGGCGACGAGCAGCCCAAATACCTCAACTCACCGGAAACCGAGCTGTTTGACAAAGGTAATATTCTGTTTGCGCTGGACAAGGCACGGGCCGCGATTGCCAAGCAGGATCAAGCGGTCGTCGTGGAAGGCTATTTTGATGTGATTGCGCTCCACAGTGCTGGCATTACGAATGTCGTGGCCTCAATGGGGACAGCGCTCAGCCTCGCTCAGGTGCGCCAACTGTTGCGCTACACCGAATCCAAGCGCATTGTGTTTAACTTTGATGCCGATCGCGCGGGCACTCAAGCGGCAGAACGGGCGATTGGTGAAGTCGCCGCGCTGGCGTATCAGGGCGAGGTGCAGCTTCGGATTCTCAACATTCCTACGGGCAAAGACCCGGACGAGTTTCTCCAGGAACACTCGCCAGCCGACTACCAGCAATTATTAGACGAGTCTCCATTGTGGCTGGATTGGCAAATTCAGCAGGCGATCGCGGGGCACGATCTCAATCAGGCCGACCAGTTTCAGCAGAGCGTGCAGGCGATCGTCAAACTGCTGGGCAACCTGCCCAACTCCATGCTGCGTACCCATTACATTCAAAAGTGTGCCGAACTGCTGAGCCAGGGCAACAGTCGCCTGATGCGGCAACTGGAGGATGACCTGCGGCTGCAGGTGCGCGGTGAACGGTGGCACGGGCGATCGCAAAAGTGGCAGACCAGCAGTGAACGCGATTTGCTCGAAGAATCGGAAGCCCAACTGCTGCGTCTCTATTTGCATAAGCCGCCCCACCGTACGGCGATCGTTGAAGCACTGGAAGCGCGCGATCTGGAATTCAGCCTGTCGCACCATCGGTTTTTGTGGCGACAAGTGCTGGCCCTTAAAGACGAAGGGCTGGACGTCGCCGCTGACCCCTCGCTAGATCTGCTGACGCTGCTGCAAGACCGCTGCACTGACTTTCCCAGCGATATGCGCAAGATCTATGCCCTGTTTCAGCTTAGCGAGACGGACGATATTGATGTGCTGCGATCGGCGCTGGTCATCCGTTCAGCTGTTGCCTCGATGGAAAAAGTGATGTGCGAAAAACGTCGTCGTCACTTCATTTCGCTGTGGGAAAAGACCGACTGCGCCACCGCACCTGAACTGGGACAGTTTTACTACAAAAAAATTGCTGCGGAAGAACAGCGAATTCAGGAACTCGATCGCGAACGCCAGACCACCTTTGAAGACCTGGTACAGGTTCCGGTGGTGCAAGGTTAACGACAGTTTAGCGTATCGCGGGTCTGGCGTCCCGTGGTCGGATTCGTGCCCTTGGCCAGCTTGCACAACAGTACTTGAGCGTCCTGTCGCACATCCACATCGGTGAAATCGGCTCCATCGACGATCGCGCCATCAAATTTGGCATTGAACGCAAACGCCCCTTCCAGATTTGCGTTCGTCAAGTTTGCCTGCGAGAACCGAGCTGTGTCCAGCGTCGCGTTGCGCAAGTCGGCTCCCTCAAAATTTGCGCCTTCCAGATTGGCCCCAAAGAAGCTAACGCCCCGTAGATCGCTATGGCTGAAGTTGCTGCCCCGCAGGTTGGCCTTAGTAAAGCTAGAGTCGGTCAACACCCGCCCCGAAAAATCGGCACCCAGAAGAAAATCTTTGTTGTAGTCGTCGGCCAATACAGGCGTTGAACCACACAGCCAAATGCTCACGATCGCGGCCAGGTTGAGAATGATGCTGACTGCGATGCGGCCAGACCAGCGCCATCGCTGCCCAACCCGTACGAGTCGCAGGTACTTCGCAGGGCATCCCGCTGGATGCCGGGTAACTCCAGTGCCTATCCGTCTGCTGCTCATTGTGAATGCTGATACCGAACCCTACAACGATAGTCCGTAGCGTTCGCGGCTGGACTGAACGGCTCAGTAGCCAGACTAATCGTGCCGATCAGCGGCTCCTCGCGATCGCTACTGCTTCGATCCTACCCGAATCGGTAGCGCTTCTGGCTTTGCAGCAGCAAACTGAAATATCGGGCAGCAGCAAACTGAAATATCAGGATTGATTGCAAATTCTGGCGTTCAGACGGTCAATGCTTAGGAGAGTCAGTTGCCATCATCCCGCCGGAAGCTCATGCCATCCCAACCCAATCGTCGGTCAAAACTTACTCTGCCGCCATCGGCTGATCCAGGCGCGTTGGGGGAAACGTTTGTGGCGCAATGGTTGCGCGATCGCGGCTGGCTTGTCCTGGCACGGCGCTGGCATTGCCGATGGGGAGAACTTGATCTGGTGATTGGTCAGGCGTCGGCTCAAGTACCAGCAGAGCCAATCGCGATCGCGTTTGTCGAGGTCAAAACCCGTAGCCGGGGTAACTGGGACAACGATGGGGCACTGGCCATTACTGCCCAGAAACGAGCCAAGCTTTGGAAGACCGCACAGCTCTTCTTAGCGGCCCATCCCATCTGGGCTGAACTGCCCTGCCAGTTTGATGTCGCGCTGGTGTGCTGTCGGGCGATCGCGCCAGGGAAAGCAACACTGCCGCAAGCGGATCGAATTCAAACAATAACCGCAGGGTATTGCCTGACGCTTCAGCGCTACATCCCTGCGGCCTTTACTCTTGATTGAGCTTTTAGTAACTGAATTAGTAACTGAATTATTAACCGATTTAGTAAGCGAATTCTGTTTTGGCACTCCTACGCCAGCGTCTCCGGGCAATATCCCAACCCTTGCACAAACTGTTCGCGGAACGCTTCGATCTCTTCACGATCGGGCTTGCCGTGGGACACAATAGCGACCTGATAGCGATGCATGACATCGACCGGCGACTGGCCCGTTTCTAAACCCCAAAGCGCCATCTGAACTCGAATGCCAGGGTTGCATGGAATACCCAGCTCATGCATAAATGCGCGGAAGTCTCCGTGCTCATGAGGCTCTAAGTAGCGGTTCATCTTCACTTTGATAATCCAACCGTCGATCTGATGGATCACGGTCATGAAGCGGACAGGAAGACGAGTAGCGGAATGCAAATGCTCTACAACTTTTAAAGTGAGGCTGGCATTTGCAAGATGATAAAGGTAGTCCATAGCAGTCTGTTAGACCAGGCAAACACTTTCATCCTCTATAGTTCACTAAAGACCACACTCATTACCAGGGGAAAAGCCCCCGACATGACGCGTGGTTTCACCCAATTGTAGGAAGTTTTGCGCGAGTAGCGATTTAAGGAAGGGGATCAAGACCAGGGGCGGGGAGGCAGCAGGATCGATACGCAGCCTTGTTCGCTTCGCTGCTAACGCCTGACGGCTGTGTTCTCTCGTCCTGACTCCCTCCCTGCTTGATCCGCGTATGCTAATGTTCGTCTCTCTGGTTCTGTATGGATTTTGATCATCTCCTGTCTGCTTACGACTACACCCTGCCGATCGATCGCATTGCCCAAACGCCCTGTCTTCAACGAGACCTGGCTCGACTGCTGGTTGTAACCGATCCGCAGCAGCACTGTCACGCGATCGTGCGTGATTTGCCCAACTGGTTACGGCCAGGCGATTTGCTGGTGTTGAATAATACGCGGGTGATTCCAGCCCGACTGTACGGCCAGAAATCGAGTGGTGTCCCGGTAGAAGTGTTGCTGCTGGAACCCCAGGCTGTGGGCGCAGCGAATGGGGAAACAGCGAATGGGGAAAAAGACTGCTGGCTGGCGCTGGTAAAGCCGGGAAAGCGGTTGAAACCAGGGGCGACGATCGCGTTTGGGGCTCCCCCGCTAGCCGTCAACGCTCAGCCATTGAACGGTGAGCTGACGGCGACCGTGCGCGCGATCGACGAAGCGACGGGAGGGCGCATTTTGCAATTTGAAGTGCCGTCAGGCACCACGCTGGACTGGTGGATTAACCAGTTGGGGCAGGTGCCGCTACCGCCTTACATCACGCAAACGGATGCCCAACCGGAGCAGTACCAGACAGTCTATGCCGATCGCCCTGGGGCGGTGGCGGCTCCGACCGCCGGACTGCACTTTACGCCAGAACTGTTGCAACGCCTCCAGGCACAGGGCATCGAGCAGTCATTTGTCACGCTGCACGTTGGGGTGGGGACATTTCGCCCGGTGGAGGCGGCAGAAATTACCCAACACACAATGCACGCCGAGTGGGTTGAGGTACCGCCCGCAACGGTAGAACAAATTCAGCGCACCAAAGACCGGGGTGGGCGGATCATTGCGGTGGGGACAACCGTTGTCCGATCGCTGGAAGCCGCCGCGCAGGGTGACAGCATTCAACCCTTCTACGGCAAGACCAATTTATTCATTTATCCGGGGTATACCTGGCGCGTGGTCGATGGCTTGATGACCAACTTCCATCTGCCCAAGTCCAGCTTGCTAATGCTGGTCAGTGCGTTAATTGGGCGGCAGCGACTGCTGGATCTCTACCAGATTGCGATCGAAGACCAGTACCGCTTTTACTCGTTTGGCGATGCTATGCTCATTTTGCCTGAGGCGATCGTGGGTGCCAGGGCCTAACCATTTGCGGTTTGGGCCTTAGTCGTCGGGGAACTGCCAGCAGGAAATATGCTCGACGCTGGTGCTGCCACAGATGCAATGCTCCTCAGTGGACGCAATCCATTCGCGATCGCACGTGCGACAGTGGCAGAGGATATTGTTTTTGTTTGCCTCAGCAATGCCACGCTGCCATTCGCGCAGTTCATCGGGACTAAATTGAGCGGGTGGATCAGTCATTGATCGGGCGATCGCTCCTCATTGAGCGCTGTACGTTTTCTGAGAAACGGCGAATTTAGGCAGCCCTAAAAGTACGGTCGTGGGGTTGCTGAATAGCAAAAATCCCGAAGATATGGGCGATCGTTTTAAGTTCTAGCGACTTTTACGCCATTAATCGGCAACTCACCCTCGTCGAGCTGTTGAGCAAAATCTGGAATAAATCTTCTCATGTTACTTTCATACGCAACAGGCCATAAGACTTTTAGCCGTTCTCTAGCCTGTTCATTTATATAAACACGGCCTGATTTCTCCACAAGCAGCATTGCGACGTGACCACGATTTTCGGTCACAGTGAAAATGTAATCGTCCTTATCCCGTTTAATAGACAACTTCAAGTCATCTAGAATCTCCATTAACTCATGTTCATATAGCGCGTACTCCATTTTGCCTTCATGGAGCAAAGCCTGATTCAGTAGTTTCTCAATCTTTTTTGCAGTCATAAATCAAGATTTTGTACGACCCCCCATCTGGTTTCCTATTTTCTATCTGCTTCTGGAGAGTGATCCAACTTAGCTCAAAGCTATTTCACAACGATTAGACTGAACGTTTCTGCCCATATACCTGATTAAAACGATAGACAGAAACGTTCATCGTAATCAACGATCGCGCTAGGCGTAAACGTTAGAACGCTGCACGGTTGCCAGCGCTTCTACCAGGCTCCGCACGGCGGCGATCATGGCGATTTCGCTGTTGAGCTGGTTGATGGCAGAGCCAACGCCAATTCCTGATGCGCCAGCCGCGATCGCGAGGGGAGCGGTGACATTTGACAGGCCAGAAGCGCACAGGACTGGAACCTTGACCGCCCGCGAAATTTCGTAGGCCGCGGCCAGGGTGGGTGCCGCTTTTTCGATCAGGCCCAGGGTGCCGGGGTGGGCTGGCTGGCTGCTGGTGCCGCCTTCGGTCTGAATGATGTCGGCTCCGGCCTGTACCAGGGCTTCAGCCAGCTGTACCTGTTGATCCAGCGTCAGAATGTGGGGCACGGTCACGGATAGGGTGATCGTGGGCAAGAGCTGGCGAGTTGCCTGGGTCAGCGCCAGCACTTCATCGGCTTCGAAGCGGCGACCCTGAGCGTAAAAGCTGTCGAAGTTGCCAATCTCGATTAGATCAGCGCCCGCGTCCACTGCGATCGCAAACTTGGCTGGTTCTACAGCAGACACACAAACGGGTAAGTGGGTGAGCTGTTTCGCTAACCGCACAAGATCGGGGTCTGCCGCAATGTCTACAAAGGTGGCACCACCGCGATCGGCGGCCTTGACGGTTGCGGCAACGCGATCGGCATTGAAGTTATGCAAGCCGCTAATAATTTTGAGCGCGCGACCGTTGTCCAGGGCGTTTTGTAGCGTGGGAATCGTCATGATGCTTTTCTACTCGAATTCGTACCGTCCATTCTGCCACCCTCTGACGGGAGATTCCAGCTTTCTTCGCGTTGAGCAACGGAATTTACCGCCCGGTGGGCATCAGCGTAAGCTGTTGCGTCTGGCTTTCAGGGGCAACGGTGAGCGTACAGCACTGAGCGCGTATGGTTGGCTGCCCTTGGGTCGATCGCCAGCTGTTTTACCAGTCCCTAAGGCGTGTCATTAATTCTTCACCAAACGCTTGAGATACAGGCATTACCACGCCCGTCCAATCAATTAAGCTAGGGGCTGTAACCCCCCGTACCTGGTGGAGTTAGCCCTTAATTGATGACAGCCCCTAGTCCGGGACTAAGCGCTGCGCAATCGTGACTCCCCGTTCCTGCATCGTTTGTTCAAACAAATTGGTTGGCAGGGCCTCTTCGATCGCCCAGACCCCTGGCTTTGTCAACGTGCCCGATAGCAACAATTGAGTCACGCTGCCTGTCCCGTAGCCAGCGGCGATCGCTGTATTGGGATGCACCATCGTCGCCACGTGTCGAGTCGGCCTGCCATGCTTCTGTCCCGTGACCTCAGACCGAATGGCGACCCCAATGCCGCTAAAGCGATCGGTCACATCCGTCATAAAGTGGCTGACCTGCGAGAGAAACTCAATCACAACGCGAGTCTGTAGCAGTCGTGGGTGCCACCACCGCGCCACGCTCCAGGTGAGATAGTTGTAAAAATCGGGCACTGTCCCGAACTTGGTAATCACCGTTTTAACCGGAAACGCATTGGGTAGGGTGAACGTTTCTGGCATGTCGAACCAGTAGACGCCAGTGCGCCCATAGGGAGCGGGAAACTCGACTGTTTCGCGATCGCTGTAGGGTTTTACCGTCTGCCATTGCCCATTGAACCACGCCTGAAACGGACGCTGTAGCCCTAAAAATGTGGTTCGCATTACGGTAATGCCTGCGCCTCCAGACCCGGCTACCACATAGCTTAAGTGGATCCGGTCAGCCGCATCGAGTTGTTCAACCCCCTGGCGCACCATACTGTTAGAAATGCCGGGGAAAATACCCGTATTGACGATCGCCGTTACACCAGCCGCTTCAGCCACCGATCGCAGCGCGATCGCCTTGCGCGTAAAGGAGGGATGGTCACTGACATCGACGTAGTTCACGCCTGCGTCAATGCAGGCCTTGAGCACGCTGGCATCGCGGTAGTGAAACGGCCCTGCACAGTGCACCACCACATTTTTGGTTGTGTCGGTTCCCACCGTTCGCAAGGCTCGAATGGCCGCCGTTAACGCTGCCTGATCGGTGAGCTCCAGCGTTTGAAACTTCACGCGTGGCCCCAGATCCGGTATTCTCCGCGCGCTGTCATTCCGCCCGGTAATGGTAATCGCTGCGGCTGTATGCGCCAGCAGATCAGCCGCCACCTGACTGCCGATTCGCCCCCGTCCACCCAGAATCAAAACGTTGGTTGTCATCTTAATAAAATGTTTTTAACCATTTCAATCCTCTTATTTTTTATTTATGCGTGAACACTACAAAATTCTTTGTAGCAATTGGCCGCACAACCTTGCATAGCAGATCAGTCCAGATCCGGCAGCAACCGAAACCACGCCAGCGGATGCCCATCGTCCCGTTACCGTCTGCTGTCGTGTCGCGTGAAACGGTATGGACAACATAGAATGGGCATCGCTCACTGGCGGTGCCAGAAGCACTGGATTGAGAACTGACGCCCTGCGCCTTGAATCTCATTGCGAGTCTCAAATTAAGATGACGATCGCAGGATCAGACTGTGGTTTGAAATGCTCTCTCAGCAGGCATTTGGCTGAAACTACTGCCAGACGCAAATCGGTCGAAATGGTCGATCGATGATACAATTTAGAGGTATGAGTGAGCGCATCGACAACGATGTGATCGCTGTATGAGGCGGCGCATTTAGAGCCTCCCATCGAGTCTTTTGGCTTGCGTTTTGGAGCTTTTCGTCTATGACCTTCTCCCAGGATACCCCCCAGGATCGGATCGTTCCAACCGACTTGCGGAACGAAATGTCCCGATCCTACCTGGAATACGCGATGAGCGTGATTGTAGGGCGGGCACTCCCTGATGCCAGAGATGGTCTCAAGCCCGTGCATCGGCGCATTCTCTATGCCATGCACGAGCTGGGTCTGTCGCCCGATCGCCCCTTCCGTAAGTGTGCCCGTGTTGTGGGGGACGTGATTGGTAAATACCATCCTCACGGTGACACAGCGGTGTATGACGCCTTGGTGCGGATGGCGCAAGATTTCTCGATGCGATCGCCGCTCATTGACGGTCACGGCAACTTCGGTTCGGTTGACAACGATCCGCCCGCCGCGATGCGATATACCGAGTGTCGTCTGCGATCGCTGACGACCGATGCGCTGCTGCAAGACATCGAAGCCGAAACCGTTGACTTTGGCGCGAACTACGATGGCTCCCAGCAAGAACCACTGGTCATGCCAGCACGGATTCCCCAACTCTTGCTGAACGGCTCTTCGGGGATTGCGGTCGGCATGGCGACCAATATTCCGCCGCACAACCTGGGTGAATTGATTGATGGGCTGATTGCGCTGATCCAGAATCCAAATCTCACGGATCTGGAGTTGATGCAGTACATTCCCGGCCCTGACTTTCCAACAGGCGCTCAAATTATCGGCAGAACGGCGATCCGCGAAGCCTATACCACGGGGCGAGGTTCTATCATCATGCGCGGTGTGGCGCAGATCGAGACGATCGAGCACCGGGGGCGGCCCGATCGCGAAGCCATCATCATCACCGAGTTGCCGTATCAGACGAACAAAGCGGCGCTGATTGAAAAAATCGCCGAAATGGTGAACGAGCAGCGCCTGGAAGGGATTTCCGATATTCGGGACGAGAGCGATCGTGATGGGATGCGGATCGTCATCGAACTCAAGCGAGACGCTTATCCGCGTGTCGTGCTCAATAATCTCTACAAACAGACTCCGCTCCAGGCGAACTTTGGCGCAAATATGCTGGCGCTCGTCAACCGCGAACCGCAGCTATTGACGCTGAAGCAGTTCCTGGAAGTCTTTCTGGATTTCCGCATTGAAGCTATTACGCGCCGTACGCGCTACTACTTGCGGAAAGCTGAAGAGCGTGATCATCTGTTGCAAGGCTTGCTCATTGCGTTGGGTAACCTGGACGCCATTATCAACTTGATTCGCCACGCGGCAGACGCACCCACGGCGAAGCAGGAGTTGATTGATACCTATGGGCTGTCAGAACAGCAGGCGGATGCCATCCTGCAAATGCAACTCCGCCGCCTGACGGCACTCGAAGCGGAAAAAATTCAGCAGGAGCACGAAGACTTACAGACGCAGATTGCCAATTTGCGCGACATCCTGGAGCGGCGCGAGCGCATTCTGGAAATCATCGTCACCGAAATTACGGAAATTCGCGCGAAGCATGCCACGCCACGCCGCACGGTGATTGAGCAATCGGAAGATGAACTGGGCGATATTGACCTGATTGCCAACGAGAAAGCGGTTATTCTGCTGACGGAGCAGGGCTATGTCAAGCGGATGCCGGTCAATACGTTTGAGTCCCAGAGCCGTGCGACACGCGGCAAAGCGGGTACTCGCATGAAGGACGATGACGGGGTCGAGCATTTTCTGACCTGTTGTGACCACGATAGCGTGCTGTTCTTCAGCGATCGCGGGGTGGTCTATGCGCTCAAGGCGTATCAGATTCCCGTGGGGTCGCGCACATCACGGGGAACGCCGATCGTGCAGATGCTGCCAATTCCGCGTGAAGAAAAAATTACGTCTATCATCCCTGTGACGGAATTCAGCGAAGACGAATACCTGGTCATGCTGACCCGGAAGGGATACATCAAAAAAACGGCACTCACGGCGTTTAGCAACATTCGAGCCAATGGGCTAATTGCCATCTCGCTGGAGGAAGGAGACGAACTCCGCTGGGTTCGTCGGGCGCGGGTCGATGACAGCATCATTGTTGGCTCCAGTCTGGGGCGATCGATCCACTTCCGCGCCAACCATGAGCAACTGCGTCCGCTGGGTCGTGCCACCCGAGGCGTGCGATCAATGTCGCTTCGCGAGGGCGATAGCTTGATTGGGATGGATATTCTACCCAGCCAAATCGTCGCCGACCTGGCACAAGTCCTGGAGTCGGACGTGGAGCCAGAGGTTGAGGAACTGAACGGCGAACTGGTTGAAACCGGTGAGAATGCGGAATCCGATCAGCCGCCCACCGCTAGCGGTCAGCTCGGTCCGTGGATTTTAGTCGTGACGATGGGTGGGTACGGCAAGCGCGTCCCCGTTTCACAGTTCCGCCTGCAAAACCGCGCGGGGATGGGGTTGGTCGCCACCAAGTTTCGCAAGAAGGGCGATCGTCTGGCGGCACTCCACATTGTCAACGAAGGTGCGGAACTGATGATGGTCACCAATCGGGGCATTATTATTCGTCAATCGGTAGATGCCATTTCGTCCCAGTCGCGATCGGCCACGGGCGTTCGGGTGCAGCGGTTGGATGAAGATGATGCGATCGCGGCTGTGGCGCTGGTGCCACCGTCTACCGGTGAAGAAGACGCCCTGCCGGATGATGCTGGTAGTGACGCGTAGGGCAGCCGCCACTGGATTGCATGCCAATGCTGAATGAGGCACTACTCCGTAGTGCCCTGGTAAACAGTGCGCCACCGACGGCAGCAAAAAACTGGCCTCAAATCTGCCTCATTGCAACGGTGCGCCGCCCGATCGGGCGGCGCACCGTGAGAAGATTGGGGTCTCGGCTGATCACCACTGTCGTCCAATGAGCCGGGACGCGAGCGCCACGACACCGTGCACGGACCTCTTGATCAGACCGTCATGATGTCTTTTTCTTTTTCTGCCAGCAGTTCTTCGACTTTCGCAGCGTATTTGTCGGTCAGCTTTTGAATCTTGTCCTGCAAGTCCCGCGCTTCATCTTCAGAAATTTCACCGTTTTTCTCTTGCTTCCGCACCGAGTCAACGCCATCGCGTCGAATATTACGGATCGAGACTTTGCCCTCTTCGGCGTACTTTGCCGCAACTTTCACCAGTTCTTTCCGGCGATCGCTGGTTAGTGGTGGAATGTTGAGGCGAATGATGCTGCCATCGTTGTTTGGCGTCAGCCCAATATCGGATAGCGAAATCGCTTTCTCGATCAGGCTCAGGCTGCCGCGATCAAATGGCTGTACTGTAATCGTGGAGGCATCGGGTGTACTAATATTTGCGAGGGATTTCAGCGGTGTAGGGGCACCGTAGTATTCCACCTGCACACGATCGAGGATGGATGTGTTGGCGCGACCAGTCCGAATCGTATTGAACGATCGTTGCGTCGCTTCAACCGCCTTTTGCATGTGGTCTTCAACGTCAGCTAACTTCACAGAAACCTCCGACAAGCGTTCCAATCTGTTCTCCCTTTACGGCTCGACGCACATTTCCCTTAACGGAAAGGTCAAAGACGATAATGGGTATATTGTTGTCCTTACATAAGGATATGGCAGTACTGTCCATCACTCGTAGATCTTGAGTGAGAATATGTCCATAGGTAAGGGTCTGGTAACGTCGTGCCTGGGGATTGGCGCGCGGATCGGAATCGTAAACACCGTCAACCTTTGTGGCCTTAAATAGCACATCGGCCCCGATTTCAGCGGCACGAAGCGCTGCCGTGGTGTCGGTCGTAAAGAAGGGATTGCCAGAGCCAGCACCAAAAATCACGACGCGTCCTTTCTCGAGGTGGCGAATGGCGCGTCGTCGAATGTAAGGCTCGGCAACCTCCTGCATTGAAATCGCGGTCTGCACGCGGGTCGGCACACCGATTTGCTCCAGTGCATCCTGGAGGGTCATGGCATTCATGACAGTTGCAATCATGCCGATGTAATCGGCAGTAGCGCGGTCCATGCCAGCAGCGGCTCCCTTAACGCCCCGAAAAATATTGCCACCACCGACGACGATTGCCACTTGGATACCGCCAGCTGCAATATCGGCAACTTCTTGAGCAATGTCTTGCACAATCGTAGCGTCAATGCCATAAGGAAGCTCACCCATGAGGGCTTCACCGCTTAACTTCAGCACAATCCGCTGGTAAGTTACTCCCATGTAGTGTTATTTCTCTAATGTCAGGTTGCTTCCAACCATACGATACTCCTTAGATTAGATATTCGTCCACTCACGTCCGTGGTCAGGACAGTTGGAAAATGTTGTTCGAAGCAAGTCTTGAAATGGCCACGCTGGAGTGGTTAGCAATTGCAGGAAGTCATGCGTCAGAAGGCTAAACACGAAGCGCCAAATGGCTGACTGCCAGACGATCGCGCCCTCAGGACTAGTTTAAGACCGCCATTTAACGGAGCAGCCCACGGGTTCTGTAGACGTTGGCTTAATCGGCGCATTGCTCAACACCTGGGCGATCGCGTCGCGCAGATATTGGACGTGCACACTCGTAGGATCGGTGGGGCTATCGTCTACAGAGCCGCTATAGCAGAGCACACCGGCCTGATTCAGCAGGAACACGTGGGGTGTTTTTTCAGCCCCAAAGCTTTGGGCAACGTCCTGGGTCACATCGCGCAGGTAAGGAAAATTGAGCTGATTTTCGGCAGCAAACCGCTTCATGTTGTCGAAGCTGTCGTCGGGATACCGTTCAGCGTCATTGGCATTGATGCCAATCAGCGTCACGCCCTGCGCCTGGAAGTCCGCTTGAATTTGCTTCAGGCGATCGAGATACATCCGCACGTAGGGGCAATGATTGCACATAAAAACCACCCCTACCGCCCGGAACCGTTCGAGGTATTTCGCTAAATGATGCACTGAGCCATCAATCCCCGGGATTTCAAAGTCTGGAGCGTAGCAACCAATCACAGTACTCATCTTTTCCATGCACGAGTGGTAGGGTGTCGTTGTTCGTTGTCCGCTGTTGGTAATTCGTTGTCTGCCATGCGAGCAAAGAGGGGATCCGGGTTAAGGTTCGCTATATAGGTTTTACGCCTGCGATCTGACCGTTGACTCTTGCTCAGAACCAGTCCTTCAGCCAACAGCTACTTCCAGCCCTGGGCGATCGCCTGATATCCAATAAGTTTATAGACCAATTTGGCTGCCGTAAACTCTGAAACCACAGAATCACTGATGGGGGCCAGCTCCATGACATCACTCCCAATGACCTGATGCGCTGCGAAGATGCGCTGGATCAAGGTGAGCAGGCTATACCAGTTGAGGCCACCGGGTTCTGGTGTGCCAACACCGGGAATGAGGGTTGGATCGATCCCGTCCAGGTCGATCGTGAGGAAGACCTTTTCGGTTTTGATGCTGGCCACGGCGCGATCGATCCAGTCCGGTTGGACGACAATCTCCCGAGCGCGGAAGACCGCAAGCTGCTTTTCTTTGATGAGATCGGCTTCTTCCTTACAAATGCTGCGGATACCCACCTGGACGGTCGGCAACCCCATATCGACAATTCGTCGCATGACGCAGGCATGGTTATGAATAGAGCCTTCGTACTCGTGGCGCAGATCACCGTGAGCATCGACCTGTACCACTGTGAAGGCTTCACCCGGATTGGCCTGACGATACGCCTCGACAATTCCGGTCGTGATGCTGTGTTCGCCGCCCAGCGAGATGACAAATTTGCCGTCTGACACCAGTTTGTGAACCGTTGCTTGCGTCACGCGGAGCATAGCTTCGGACGAGACTTTGTGCCCGTTGCGGGTATCGGCGATCGCGTCGTGGGTGTAAATTCCTACGGGCCAGAGTTCCTGATCGAGTTCCTCATCGTAGTATTCGACCTGCTGTGACGCGTCCAGAATGGCGTCTGGGCCATGCTCACAGCCCCGACGATACGTGGTGGTCGCCTCATAAGGGATGGGCAGAATCACAACCTTCGCGTCATCGTACGTTGCCGCAACGTCCGGACCCAAAAACGGGAGTGAGGAAACAGAAGTTTGCACCAGCATGGTAGCCCCGATAAGTAACACCTGATCCTGGCACATTCTTTGGGCGATCGGCTACTCAGGCGCAGGCGACAGCGTTGGTCAGAACGTTACGGTTGATTCCTCACAGTCCGTAAGGGCGTGGATACGGCTTCAGCAAGGTTTGGCACTGGTAAATTTCAATCACCTGGACGATCGCCCCGCCGCGCTGGAGCGAGATATCTGCCACTTTCTGAATGGTCTTGAAATACGGCTGGTATTGGTTGAGGGCTGATTGTGCCTGTGCAGCTGTTGTCACAAGTAACCCATCCTGCCCCACCCATTGATCCCGGGTTGACCAGAAGGCGAAGCCGCGCAAATCCTGGTCAAAGCAGGTAATTGGTTTGGGATGGAGGGGCGCGATCGCCATACCCAGCTGCCCTGCAAGATACAGATCGTTGGTGAATAAAAAGTCGGTCGCCTGCATGGCTGCCATCAGCGAGGGCGTATCAGCGAATCCTCGCCGCAGTTGCTGGATATTAATGAGCTGCACAGAGGCATCGTTACTGGGAGCCACCCATCCGCCAAACAGCGCATAGCGTCCTGGTTTTTGCAGTGCGCCGATCGTCACATGGAGCAGTGCGACCAGCAGCAAACTGGTGACGGCCAGGGCGGAACCCCAGAGCCACCGCCTCACAGCCTTGGGCGATCGCTGCTGCCAGATGGCGGCGTGCTGCCCCAACAGGAGCGTTGCGCCCCAAAAACCCGGCGTGGCCCAGGTCGGTAGAATCGATCGATACCCACCCATGAGCGTAAAAATCAGCATCAAGGGCAGGGATAGCCAGAGGATCAGGGCGATTTTCCGTGAGGGGTGAGGGACTGCGGCGGCTCTACTTTTCTGGTTAAACTGCCCGACTAATGCGTTGCCGCTGACCCACCAGAGGGGAAATCCAAACGTCGGAAACAGATATCCTGCACCCGCCAGAAACGTGACCAGCAAATCCAGCAGGCTATAGCCTCGACCAGGAATCGCGCGGCCAGATTGAAACCGCAGTGATACCCAGTCGTATTGGGCGTTCCAGAGGACGATCGGCAATACAGCCAGTGCGAATAGCCCCAGACCGAGCAGCGTCCAGGGAGAAATCAGGGCAACCCGGTAACGCGGACTGGTCAGGCAAAACGCGACTAATCCAAACCCAAGCGCCAGCCCATGATACTTACTCAGGCAGGCAAGACCGACGAGCAGACCCACGATCGCCAGCCGATAGGTGCCCCGGTACGGGGTCAGGGGCAGTGTCTGCGTGCCGGAGTCGCGTTCGCCAAAAAACTCACGCACCGAAACATACAGCGTTGCAGTCCAGAAAAAGATCAGCGGGCTGTCTGGTAAGGTCAGCGTGCCAAAGCCAAGCTGGAAAATGGGAATCAGCGTGGCGATCGCCAGCGTCAGTCTGGCAGCCTGATGGGAAAACAACCGTGCACTCGTTAGATACAGCAGCAGTAGCGATCCGGTGTGCAGCAGCAGCGCACCCAGGCGAATTGTAAACGCCGAGACATCGCCTGTCAGCCCGACACCCAAGCCCGTTGTCAGCGCGACCATCAGCGGGTGGTCAAAGTAGCTCCAGGCGGGATGCAGCGTGTAGAGGTAGTAGTAGCCTTCATCAAAGCCGGGGGGAAGCCACAGGGCGATCGCGCCTCGGAGCACCAGTCCAACGGCTAGAAGACTGGTCAGGTATAGGTGGTCTCGTTGACGCAACCATTTCTGCAACGCTGGCATGCTCACTCCTGTCATCGACCGCTAAACCATTGACGGCTTTATTACGCTATCAAGTTTCAGCCCAGTGCTCTCATCGCAAAGAAAAAAAGCAGGGTGTTATGATTTCAAAGTTCGTTTGCAATATGACTGACCGATGGATGTAGGCTTTTTAAGCAATCGCTGCGAGTTTGCAGAACCAAAGCGATACAACGGTAACGGTGAATTGACCTTTGCCGTTGTTGGTTGCATCGTCTGGTTTGGCGCGATCGTCATCCGTCTCAGCTTTAGCAATCGACCCTGGACATTAACCGAAAAACTCGTTGAAGCCGTTTCTTTTATCATCTTTGCAGGCGTCCCTATATTTTTTTTGGCCACGAATGCAGGGACGAAGTTTGCGCAGCGGGTGCTGTTAAGAAACCACGGATTTTGGTTCCAAGTTTTCACCTGTTTGTTGCTCGGCCTCTATATTAGTGTCGGTCGGCTGCTGAACGTGAACCCAGAGCGATTTGCATGGCTGCACCAGCTCGATCGCCTGATTGTTAACAATGCCTTTTGGTTGAATACGGCCTTATTTTTAGTGGGAGCGTTTATTGTCCTGCGGTTGCCTTTTTTACTGCTGGCTTTACGCGATCGCAAGCTTTATGGAAAACAAAAGCAAACGATTTTCTCGATCGCGCAGCAAAATAGCCAGCTTATTCTGCTGCTCGTGATCAATTTTATTTATATCAGTCTGGTGAATACCTCACTGATTTCCACAGCATTTCAAAGGGAATATTCGGGATTTTTTATTGGCTTTAGCTACTTTTTGATTGCGGTGTTGATGCATCTACCAATTGCGAAGACCACGTCATCGAAACACATGATGTTGTTTGATTTGCTGTTGGTAGCGGCCTGTCTGATCAGTCTGTTTTGGTTCGCCAGACCATCCTTCACGTTTGGCCCATTTATTGGACTAACAACATTTGTGCTGGTAGTGATTCATGGCACACGTCTGGGACGGGAGCATTTTGGCTACAGTTTGCAAATTCGCTACGCCGATGTGGTGTACACAGCCAAAGCGGTTTTAATGGCGGCTGTGATTTTGGTGCCATTTGCACTGTTGCTGCGATTTACCCAGGCGAAATCGGTGATCGCTTTCGACCTCGGCACGATCGCCCGCTACAGTCTGTTTTTTCTCAGCTATGCCGTTTTGTTTGGTTTTCGCGTTGGCTTGTTTGAGGAAATTCTCTTTCGATCAGGGCTGATGGTCTTCATTCGTGACCAGATTCAGGCGCGATCGTATCGGCCCCTCGATCGCAAAGAGCTGGTCACTGTATCCGCGCTGATTTGTTCCGTCATTTTTGGCATTTGTCATATTGGTAATAATCCGGGGGCTGGTGTTGCCCTTTCGCCGTTCCAATACAAAGCGATTTATGCCGTGCTGGCGACGCTGGCATCCTTGTTTTACTCCCTGGCATTTGGTGAAACCAATCGGTTATGGGCGTCGATCACCATTCACGGCATTGTGGATACAACGGCTGTTCTACTGTTGGGTGCTTCATTGGTCGTGCCGTTTTAGCCAAGTTAACCAGATGCCTGACTTACCAGGCTGCCTGGAGCACGTCTCAGTGAAATTGAATCGGAATCTCATCATCGGTTGAGACGATCGCGGTTTTGACAGAGTACTCTATTGACTATCAAGCCACGAATTCACATACCTTGAACCGATATACCAATGGCAACACTCACCGTTTACGGCACCCCGATTAGTACCTACGTTCGTACCGTACGGTTGCTGCTTGAGCGCGCCGGTACAGACTATACCCTCAAGGGCGTCAGTATTTTTAATGGCGAAAGCCAGTCAGCAGACTATCTGGCCAAAAACCCGTTTGGCAAGGTGCCGACACTGGAAGTCGATGGCGTGTTGCTCTATGAAACAAACGCCATTGTCGAATACCTGGATGCGGTGGTAGCCGACCATAAGTTCAGTCCTGCGGAACCGTTGCGTCAGGCGCAAATGCGCCAAATCATGGGAATTATTGACAGCTACCTCTATCCACGCGCGATCGGCACTATTGTCATCCAGCGCTTGATTGTGCCCAGTCAGGGTGGCACTACGGATGAGGCATTGGTGAACAGTGCGGTTGCGCCTGCAAAAACAGCGGTAGAGGCGATCGAAGCCTTAACACTGGGCACTCCCTATCTTTTGGGTAACGACATCGGCATTGCTGATTTCTACCTCATTCCCATCTTCATCTATTTGTCTAAAACTCCCGAATTTGCTGCCATTACCGCTCAAACACCCAAGCTTAAAGCCTGGTGGGAGCATGTAAGTCAGCTTCCTGAGGTGACAAAAGTGTGCGCGTAACGTCCGGTGATGGCTCCCTTGGGAACCTGACCAATCACGATTGCCCACGTTGTTAGCATCGCTTGGTAGAATGGAGTCCCACCACACACCCATCGCGGGCACATAAGACAAAGACCATGAGTACAGGGACGCTGTTTGATAAAGTTTGGGATGCACACACCGTTGGCATTTTGCCGTCTGGACAAACACAACTCTTCATTGGGCTGCACCTGATTCACGAAGTCACCAGTCCTCAAGCATTTGCGATGCTGCGCGAACGCAAGCTGAAGGTGCTGTTTCCAGAACGAACCATTGCTACGGTCGATCACATCGTCCCAACGGACAATCTGGCGCGTCCCCTGGCAGACTCGATCGCCGAAGAAATGATGCAGGCATTGGAGCAAAACTGCAAGGAGAATGGCATCACTTTCTACAACGTCGGGTCGGGTAATCAGGGGATTGTCCACGTCATTGCACCGGAGCAGGGGTTGACCCAGCCGGGGATGACGATCGCCTGTGGTGATAGTCACACGGCTACGCACGGAGCCTTTGGCGCGATCGCCTTTGGCATTGGCACCAGCC
>JAJPKC010000377.1 GCA_021323955.1 Oscillatoriales cyanobacterium Centralia_MAG_596
ATCCATATTTGCGTGCAGTCTGAGTGTCCGCACTGTAAGGCATCGATCGTGGAAGATCTGCGGGTGGGACATGCCATTCAGTTTCCCTATCAGATCGACTTAAATCGCGGGCGTTTGTTTGGTAAGGGCGATCCCAATGCAGAAGCGTGGCTGGGAAAACCGTTCTTAACGTCCCTGCAACACGCTGAGCAGACCACCGTTGCGATCGAGAAAGAGGTGTGCCATGAAAACAAACGCGTTATTGTTTTGAACTGCATTGACTATCTGTATGGACACTGCCTGTTAAAGCTGCTGAATGCCCAGCGCCATTTGTGCCAGGATCAGGCGTATGGGCTGATTGTGATTGTCCCGGCTTTGCTGCGCTGGTTGGTTCCCGATGGGGTTGCGGAGATCTGGACTGTCCATCTTCCTCTCAGGGCCGGACAGCGCTACTACCCCTGCATCCACGAGTTCATTGCAAACGAATGCAAACGGTTTGATGCCATTTATGTCAGCGAAGCATACGCTCACCCAGGGGATTTTAATCTTTCTCGCTTCACAAGAGTCCCCCAGCACGACTGGAACACGACCAGTACCTGCGTCACGTTTATCTGGCGAGAAGACCGTCTCTGGATCAATCGCTGGACTGACAATTACTGGATGACGCGCGTGATTTCCAAACTGGGTGGGTATGAGCGGTTACTCTGGCAGCAAAACCGATTGATTCAAAATCTGTTCAACCGTATGAGAGACGATCTGCCCGATGCTAAGTTTGCTGTGGCTGGGTTTGGTAAACGGACGCGGTTTCCCGACTGGATTGAGGATGGTCGGGTTGATCAGTTCGATGCCGAAACGGAGCGGGATCTCTGCAAGATGTATGCCCAGAGCCGCCTGGTCGTTGGCGTCCATGGGTCAAACATGCTGCTACCGTCGGGGCACGCTGGTATGACGATCGACCTGATGCCGGACGATCGCTGGGGCAATGTGGTGCAGGACATCCTGTACCAGGAGCACGATCCACGGATCGCGGCGTTTCGGTATCGCTATATGCCCATTCACACCCCACCCCAACGACTCGCCAAAATTGCCTCCGGTATGGTTCTGGGATACGCTCAGTTTCATCAGACCATGACGGCTGACCAACGCCTATGAAGACGCCCGTTGCTTTTCTCATCTTCAACCGCCCGCATCTGACGCAAACTGTTTTCAATGCGATTCGTCAGGCGCAGCCACCCGTCCTGCTGGTGATTGCCGATGGCCCGCGTGTCGATCGCGCTGGTGAAGCAGAGCTATGCGCTCAAACCCGTGCCATCATTCAGCAGGTTGATTGGGACTGCCAGGTGTTGACCAATTTTTCGGAAACCAATCTTGGCTGCAAAAAGCGCGTCTCTAGCGGGCTGGACTGGGTGTTTAAAACGGTGGAAGAAGCGATCGTGCTGGAAGATGACTGTCTACCGCATCCCACGTTTTTTCCATTCTGCGAAGCGTTGCTGGATCACTACCGCCACGACACGCGGGTGATGGTCATTTCGGGCAATAACTTCCAGTTTGGGCGCAAGCGTACCCCGGACAGCTATTACTTCTCGCACTATAACCACATCTGGGGATGGGCATCCTGGCGACGCGCATGGCGCTACTACGACGTGAAGATGTCGCTCTGGCCCACGATCAGGCGGGGCGACTGGTTGCATGATTTTTTGCGGGACGATCGCGCTGTGCATTACTGGACGGAGGTGTTTGATGCCGTATCGCGTAACCTCATTGATACGTGGGACTACCAATGGATGTTTGCCTGCTGGACTCAGCATGGTCTAACCGTGTTACCAAACGTGAATCTCATTTCCAATCTTGGTTTTGGCGCTGGTGCAACCCATACGACGGAAGTGACTCAGTTCAGCAATTTAGCAACTGAAGCGATGCCGTTTCCCCTACAGCATCCAACGTTTGTGATTCGAGACACCAAAGCCGATGCGTTGACACATCAAGCTTTTGATCGGGCAAGCTGGCCCAAAAAACTTAAAGCCGCAATCAAGTACACCATCAAGAAGTATATAGATAAACCTTACTTGTTGAAATGGCTCAAGCCTTATAGCAAAGACAGTTAACAGGTTGGCACATGAAATCGAACAAAATCGTTCTGGGGCACAATGTATCAATTCATCCACAGAAAAATGCTGTCCGCTCCTGCCCAAGGAATCACCGAAAAAATAGCTTATAAGCTACTCAAAACTGTATATAACTTGATAGCGAAAACCAACGATCCGCTTGTGAACTTTCGATGCGGAGGCGCAACCTTAAAGATTCCTTTTTCCCATAATCTTCCATTTATCTTAAAAGCACACGCTCAGTATGCTTCTAATCTTGGAAGGTTAGCTAAATATGTTCAAGCAACCTATAGCGATTTGACCCTTATCGATATTGGTGCAAATATTGGTGATTCAGTTTTCTTTTTGAAAAACGAGATTGATTGCCCAATTTTATGCATTGAAGGTGATGACTATTTTTTGGGCATTCTCCAGCAGAACATTTCTCAGTTTTCAAATGTCTCTGTTGAAAAAGCGTATGTTGGACAGGCAAATCAGAAGATAAGCAAAGAAATAGTCAGGAAAGATGGGACAGCACATTTAGTTGACTCAACTGGAAGTGTACCCATCATGAGCCTTACAAGCATTTTGCAGAAGCATCCAAAGTTTGCTTTAGCCAAAATGCTCAAGATTGATACTGACGGCTTCGATTGCTTGATCATTCGAGGCGCGATCGACTTTCTGGAAAGGGCAAAACCAATCGTCTTTTTTGAGTATGATCCATATTTTCTGTCTGAGCAAAGCGATGATGGGATTTCGATTTTTGAAGATTTAAAAGAAATTGGATATAAAGCAGCTATTGTCTATGACAACTTTGGGGACTATCTATTGTCATTGCAGTTAGAGCAAAAAGATCTTTTAGAAGAGCTTCACTGTTACCTTTCCGGTCGTCAGGGGCTATTTTATGCCGATATTTGTGTATTCCATGCGGAGGACATTGACTTATTTAGAACCATCAGGTGCCAGGAAATGGCTTTTGCTAAGAACCTGAAAAATAAGAGCAAGACCAATGCCATTAGCTAGCTGCAACAAATGAGATACTCCCGATGACGACAACGGTTGTTTATGACTATCAGGCGTTCTTGCTGCAGGAATACGGCGGTATTTCACGCTACTTCTATGAGTTGGCAACGCGGATTTCAAATAAGGATGGGTTCGCCGCAAAGATCATCGCACCAGCCCATATCAATCACTATCT
The DNA here is from genome assembly GCA_021323955.1 of Oscillatoriales cyanobacterium Centralia_MAG_596. Taxonomy (GTDB): domain Bacteria; phylum Cyanobacteriota; class Cyanobacteriia; order Leptolyngbyales; family Leptolyngbyaceae; genus Stenomitos. Next base: position 3,262 of record JAJPKC010000377.1, read on the forward strand.
CAGGGGTGTTTCTGACTCATTATTAGTTGGTCAACCCATCCCATCGTTTTATCAGACGCAGCGGTTTCGGACGGCGATTAATCGCGGGCTTTCCAGACTGGCTTTACGCCAATGGCAGCCTGATCTGGTGCATGAGACTTACTATTCGCCCAGACGATTAGCCCCACCGCGATCGAAGCTTGTGGTTACGGTGCATGACATGATCCATGAGAAGTTTAAAGCCACCTTTTTAGCCAATGACCCGACATCGGCCTATAAGGCAAAGACCGTTGCGCGCGCCGATCACATCATCTGCGTGTCTGAAAATACCCGTCGCGATCTGTTGGAATGGTTTGATGTTGACCCGGCAAACGTGTCGGTGACGTATTTGGGTTGTTCGCTCCAGCCAGTCGTTCCAGTCGCGATCGATGCCCCCAAACCGCCCCGTCCCTACCTGCTTTACATTGGCTATCGACCATTTTATAAAAACTTTGGTGGCTTCCTCATCGCCTACGCCATGTCAAAGACCTTGAGGCGCGATTTTGATGTCATTTGCTTTGGGGGTTCCCCGTTCTCCACTGCCGAATTAAAGCAATTTTCGACCTACGGACTCACATCCACTCAGATCCGTCACGTTCAGGGTGATGATACCGTGCTGGCCAACCTCTACACCAATGCGGCGGTGTTTGTTTACCCGTCCCTCTACGAGGGGTTTGGCATACCGCCATTGGAAGCCATGATCTGCAAGTGTCCCGTTGCGTGTAGCGATCGCAGCTCCATTCCGGAGGTGGTTGGCGATGCGGCAGAGCTGTTTGACCCATCTGACCCCGAAAGCATCGTCAGCGCACTCGAACGGGTGGTGTACTCGCGCGATCGCGCCCAGACGCTCGTTCAGCGTGGCGTCGAGAGAGTTAAACAGTTCACCTGGGAAAACTGTGTGGAGCAAACCTGTGCCATCTACAATTCGCTACTGTGAATAGGCTGCCAGCGTCATGCGCTGCGATCGTACCCTGTGCGCGTCCATCCTCCGTCCTAGAATGCCGCTATGACCCAACGCGAGGCTGTTTACATCATTATCCCGGTCTACAACCGGAAAGCAACGACCCTACACTGTCTGTCGCAGCTACAGCAGCAGGGCGACCTGGATCGGTTTGAGGTCATCGTAGTGGATGACGGCTCCACCGATGGCACCGCTGCTGCCATCCAGGCACACTATCCCAGCGTGATTGTCTTGCCGGGAAATGGCAACCTCTGGTGGACAGGCGCGATCGCCCACGGGATGCAGTATGCCTATACGCACGGGGCGGCGTTCTTTGTCTGGCTCAACGACGACACATTACCCTCACCCAACGCGATCGCCAGTCTGGTGCAGGCCTGCAAAGACAATCCTCAAACCATTACGTCTGCCCAGTGCTACGCCACGGCTGAATTAAAGGAGCCAACCTATGGCGGCAAGCGCAAAGCCGGACTGAAGCATCTGCTCATTGCGGTTGCGCCGCCTGAATCAGCGATCTGCGATTCGCTGCATGGCAATGTCGTGTGCATTCCGCGTGCTGTCGTCGATCGCATTGGCTACCCGCCCACGCACCAGGTTCCCCACTACCACGGCGATTCGGTCTACACCTGGAAGGCAAAGCAAGCAGGCTATCAGCTAACCGTACTGGGCTGGGCCACCGCCGTATGTGCCAAAAATCCTGGCGATCCCAGTTGGCTCCTTAGCGATTTTCCCATCTGGAAGCGGTGGCAAAGCTTTTTGTCGCCCAAATCCCCCTTTTATATTCCAGGGTTCTGGCGCTTTTGCCTCGCCTTTTGGGGGCCGGTGGGCACTCTAGTATTCGTACAGCCATACATTCGTTTGGCCGTTATCTGGGCATTACGCATTCTGTTTCCCAGGCCCGTGCTGCACCAGCTCAAAGCCCAACGCTCTGTAGAAGGATAAACCGCATGAACATTCTCATTGTCGGTCGCTTATTTGGGTCAGGTGGAGCAGAGCGGAGTCTGATGCCGCTGGCGAAACAACTCGCTCATCGGGGGTATGACTTGACGCTGCTGCTGGTGCGATCGCCGCAGCAAGACACCATCTTTCACGAGTTTCCCGGTACGGTCATCAAGCCACTGGGCGAGTCCATCGGGCAGCGACTCCGGGGACTGGGCCAACTGTCGGACGCGATCGCCCAGGCCGATCTGGTGATCGTCACGTCAGAACTCACGCCAACCTACATCACCTGGCTCCTGTCCCGCTGGCACCGCAAACCGCTCATTGCCGATGTGCAGGTCTACCTGAGCCGCTGGATCAACGACGGCAGCCATCCCATTCACCATACGCTGAGCCGCTGGGTCTATCCTCGCCTTCGCTCTATTCGCTGTGTGGCTAAAGGCGTCGCGCACGATCTACAGTCTCACTATCACGTTCCCGCCGCTCAACTGTCGGTCATCTATGTCCCGTTTGAGCTAGGGACGATCGCGCAGGCCGCCCAACAACCCATTCATCCTGACCATCACGCCATTTTCAGCCGTCCGGTGATTGTGTCTGTCGGACGCTTTACCAGCCAAAAGCGCTTTGATGTTGCGATCGCGGCGTTTCATGAGCTGGTGCGATCGCGCTCAATCGACGCCCATTTGCTCATTCTGGGAGATGGTGAACAACGGTCGCAGCTTGAACAACAGGTGCAGTCATTGGGCTTAACCGAACGGGTGTTTATGCCCGGTTTTGTCCCCAATCCCCACGCCTATGTCCGTCGATCGCAGGCCTTTCTACTGTCATCAGACTATGAAGGTCTGCCGCGCGTGCTAATTGAAGCGTTGGCCGTAGGATGCCCCACGGTAGCGACCAACTGCCCCTCTGGCCCTGATGAAATTCTGGAAGGGGGAAAATGGGGACTGTTAGTGCCAATGAACGATCCCACCGCTATCGCGACGGCGCTTTTCCGAGTGCTGACCGATGGCGAACTGGCGAAAACGCTGAGCCAACAGGGAATCCAACGGGCGCAAGCCTTTAATGCCGATACCGTTGCCAGCCAATACCAATCTTTGATCGAGGACTGCCTGACAGGAGACGCGGCCCTGATTGGCCGCCTTCCCAAAAGCGATGGCGCACAGAGCAACTGATCGTCACCCATGACACCACCATTAATCAATTCAGGGTTTGCCATGTCAACGTCTGCAGCACCAACATCTGAAGCGCCAACGTCCGAGTCAAACTGCCTTGTGTGTGGGAGCGATCGCAGCCAGCGTTTGTATACCCTCCAGCAGGGCAGTCTGGTACGATGCCAGCAATGCTGCCTTGTTTTCTATACTCCCAGACCCAGCGCTGAAGAACTGGCCGCCTACTACAACACGGCCCCCTATCGGGAACGGTATAAAGCCAGCATTATGTCTGACCAGACCTTTGCAGCAGGACGTTACGCAGAGCTGTCCACGATCCTCAAGCGCTATGCTCCGGCGCTACTGCCGCCCCACCAAAAGCGCCTGTTAGATATTGGCTGCGGTGTGGGTGATCTATTGCAGGCGGCCAAAGCGGCTGGATGGCAGGTCACGGGGACTGAGATCGCCGATCGCGCGATCGCCCAGGCCGACGCAACCGTTAAAAACGAGATTTTATTGGGTGACATTTTGCAGTTGCGGCTGCCCGCCAATGCTTACGATGTGATTACGAGCTATCACGTGATTGAACATCTCCTTAACCCGGTCGAGGTGCTGTCCACGATTTATCGGCTGTTGCGTCCGGGTGGTATGGCGTTGATTGAGACCCCCAACTTTGGCGGTTTGGGCGCACGCATTCGCGGCAAACACTGGTCACATATTATTCCGCCCGAACACCTGACCTATTTTGAGTCTGGCTCGTTGCGCTATGCACTAAAGCAAGCTGGCTTTACAACCTTTCGGATACTGACGAGTTCACCCCAGGTCATTGACAGCGTTGCCACACTGCCTGCCGGGTTACGCCCGATCGCTACCACGGCCTATCGCCTCGCGCCCGTTGCCGGGTTAGGGGCTGCCCTCCAGGCGATCGCGTTCAAAGAGGCATTGTCCGGGTAACGAGACACGGTAAACTTCCATGCGCTTACTCTACACGCTGACCACCTATCCGCCGAGCATCGGTGGCGCTCAGATCCATCAGCACTATCTGGCGCAGCAGCTACACCTGCGGCACTCAGTCCAGGTCGTCAGTCAGTGGGATCGTAACCGCACCGATTGGCTGCTGGGTACCACGCTGCGGGCACCCGGAAACAGCCGCGATTACGCGATCGACGGCATTCCTGTACACCGCATCGGACTGTCCGTTTGGGAAAAGATCCGGCTGATGCCGTTTCTGCCGCTGTATTACCCGCTGATGTCGGTGGCGCTGCCTCCCATTGCGAGTGTGCTGGAGCACCAGATCACCCCCTACGCGGCCAGC
>JAJPKC010000216.1 GCA_021323955.1 Oscillatoriales cyanobacterium Centralia_MAG_596
CGCCAGGGGCAGTGGCAGAACGTCTGAAAGGATCCGCAACGCTTTCAAGTCCAGCATCCTCATGGAATCCAGCATGAAGGTGCTACGCATCATTCAACACGCAATCGTCTCCCCTCCTGCTACGATCGCTGGAACCGAAACGCATTGATCGACTGCGCGGTTAAAAACAGCCCTAAAACAATGTAGCTAGCGAACAGTACCAGGCTACTGCTGTCCAAAATGCCCTGAGTCAGATTGTTATAGTGTTTGAGCAGCGAAAGATGTCCCAACGCCGCGCCAAAAGGGCCGCCCAACTTTTGACCAAGCACATCAATGACCCACAGAAACAGCACCAACCCAAAGGTGCCGATCGCCGCCAGAATGGTACTGTCTGTCAATGATGAGATGAACATGCCCAGCGAGAGAATCGCTGCAGCCAACAGAATTAAGCCAAGGTGTGCCAGCAATACCACCGTAAAGCTGAAGGGAGGCGTAGTCGTACTGAACACGATCGCCTCATAAATGAGTAACGGCAGCACCATTGTTGTAAAGAACGTCAGCACGCCCAGGAGTTTACCCAACGCAACGGCCCAATTCGTCACGGGAGAGGTTGCCAGCAGCTCCAACGTGCCACGCTTACGTTCCTCGGCATACAGCCCCATCGACAAAATCGGCAGCACAAAGAGCGCGACTGACCCTAACGTGCCCAGAAAAAACTGCAAGAACTGATAGGGAACATCAATCGGCGAGGAGTAGCCGGCACTATCGGCATAGGCGACCTGTTGCGTAATGCCGCTCAAAATTGTGATAAAGAAAAAGCCTGACAGCAGCCAAAACACGCCTGCGATCGCGTAAGCCAACGGTGAGGCAAAATAGCTCTGTAGCTCGCGACGGTAAATAGCCAGAATGTTGCTCATAATTACACGCATCTAAGCTGCTTCTCCCGCGGATGGTTCAACATCGTCTGGATCGGTTAGGGTATCCAAAGGTTTTTCTTCGGTCGTTAGCTGTAAAAAGACATCTTCAAGGGTCGCTTGCGATCGCCGCATTTCGTATAACCCCACTCCCGCGCCCACGACGGTTGCTGCAATATCGCGCCCCACTAAATCGGTGCCCTGTTCGGCAATGACACGTAGCCTGTGATGATGGTTTGGCAGATCGGTCGGCACTATTTCCGCCAGCTTCACACCCGGCAGTCCCTGGAGAAAGACAATCAGCCGCGACTGGATATCCGCGACATCGCCTTCTACCTCCAGCTCATACCCGGAACCGCCTGTAAGCTGTGCCATTAAGTTATCGGGGGTATTCGTTGCGACCACTCGACCTTTGTTGATAATGGCAATGCGATCGCAGGTCATACTCACTTCCGGCAGAATATGCGTGGAAAGAATCACCGTATGATCGCCTGCCAGGCTTTTAATCAGGCTGCGGACTTCAGCAATCTGACGCGGGTCTAATCCAACGGTGGGTTCATCCAGAATGATGGCGGGCGGATCGTGAACGATCGCCTGCGCGATGCCCACCCGCTGCCGATAGCCTTTTGACAGCTTGCGAATTAACGTGTGGCTTTTTTCAGTCAGGTTACAGCGCTGCATCGCCATTTGCACCTGACGCGGGCGATCGCCCGCGCTCACGCCTTTGATCCGCGCAACGAAATGTAAAAAGCCTTCAACCGTCATGTCCGTGTATAGCGGCGGTGTTTCGGGCAAGTAGCCGATGTGCTTTCTCACAGCCATCGACTGCTCGTGGACTTCAAATCCGGCGATCTTTGCCGTTCCGGCTGATGCCGGTAGATAACCCGACAAGATCCTCATGGTTGTCGTCTTTCCGGCTCCGTTGGGTCCTAAAAGCCCTAAAATTTCCCCCGGCTCCACCGCGAACGTGACATCCTCAATGGCAGGGGTTGAGCCGTAAACCTTGCTTAAGTGCTCAACTTCGATCATCTGAACCTCACGTGTCAGGGTCGCTTAAATGTTACCCCTGTCTAACCCAGGTTATATCAATTGAGACATGTCAGAGACAAGTTGGTTTCTGATGGGAATCCGCTGAGTGACCGTCAAAACTAATTGAACCTGGGGTAAAGAATCGTTACTCACCCCGCAGGTAACGCACTCTTCAGGTTCGTGGATCACCACCATGAGAAGTCACCACCATGAGAAGGTCAATATTCTACTGGCCGGAGGCGCTTCGCCAACCTCATCGCTCTGAGTTATCGGTACAGAATGTCGATCAACAGAATGTCGATCAAGTGTTGAAACTACTGGACGATGCGGCGATCGTGAACCGCACACACCTGGCTGATCGTCAACGTCCTGTCTCAATCCCATTCGAGCAAACGTTCTACAACTGACGCCCTACCATCATGGGTGACTCAGATGTAATTTGTATTGCCAAGCGGTGACTTTGTGGTGTGATGATGGAATGGGATTCTCGTCGTTAGAATCCAAAGGTTTCCAGGTAACTACGATCGCCTGTGGGATGACGTATTATATGGTAAACGGATTACATGGTAGATGCATTGGCGTCGGAGCCTGGGTGCCGCTAATTCTACTCTTGCCCCAGAAATGCAACGGTTTGCTGACCAAATTCACGGTATAAGCGATGGGGGCGTCCAAACACTTGAGAACCTTGACAAATTTGTGTTCTGGCAATGAAAGTCTGGAGTAGAATCGAAGAATATTGATATTTAAGGGTTTAGCTGTGGCAACTTCTCCGACTTCCTATTTGCAAACGTTATCGAAAGCTGAAGCGATCGCGTTTGTTGCTTCGTTGCAGAAGGTGAAAGATCACTTAAGTCATGAAATTCAGTGGCTGAGTGAACAGTCGCAGCAGAAAACAAGCCAAATTCAAGGGATTGAAACGCTCCTATCAGAAGCGGTCGCTCTGGGATTAATTACAACCATTACTGAGCAGAAGGTAGAATCAACGCCAGTAGCGGTACCACCCCCCGTTTTACCACCAGAGGTAGCAATTCCGTCTGTAATTGCAGAGGCCTCTGAAGCCAATGGCAGTACGCTACCCGAAATGTCAACTGATTCAATCGCAGCGGCGATCGCCGCTTTGCCTGCCAAACAACCCACGAAAGGTCAGCCACGTGGGCGGCAGAGCAAGGCCGGTGGAAAAGAGACATCACAGGGTCAGAAGACGCCCACCCAGTCAAAGACGGGTTCAGCATCAGCAAAACAATCAACGCCATCGTCATCTACATCGAAGGCTGGTCAACGTGGTAAACCGTCTAATTTGCAGCGGTTTTTGCAAGGTTCGTTTCGTGACCAGACTTTAACACAGTCTGTGGGTGAAATCCTCAATCGTGCAGCAGCACCCCTTACGGCTGATGATGTGATGGCTGAGTTGTATGATGGTCTGTCGAAATCAGATTATCAGCGCGCTAAGAACTCGGTAACAAATATTCTTTCAGTCGGTAGAACTAAGGGGGCATGGAAGAGTTCGGGAAGAGGGCGCTACGCCAGCAACGCAGTCGCCACGTGAGGCCACAGCCTTCCCATCAAGTTTATTGGGTGATGGAGAGAGCAATCCGAACTTTTTTGTATTCAGCTTCAATTTGAGCGATCGAGGTTGTAGCGTCTATCAGAATTGCTGATGCTGTTGCGGTTTCCAGGGTCTGGCATAATTTGGCAAGTGTCGTTGCGCCCAAAACGGCACTGCTGGATTTGAGTGTATGTGCTGATCGCCGTAACCCAACGGCGTCTGATAGTACCAGTGCCTCTTGCATTGCCTGGATTAACCTGGGCGCTTCGTCGATGTAACAGTCGATCATTTCCTGTAGCAGGTCAGAGGATGCCACACCAACCATGCGTCGAAATTCCTCAAAGATGAGTGGATCAAGGATGGGAGCATCTTCAGTTATGGGTTGCGTTTGAATGAGCACGGTGTTCTGTGTTGCCGGATGGGTTTGGCGTTTGGAGTCTGGTGATTGCATACGTATGCATTTGCGATCGCTAATATCCTTTGAACCGCTCAACGCTCGTTGTAGCTGCTCTTTGTTCTCTCCTCATGGGACGTTTGCTTGTTTGTGTTGAATAAATGGTTGTGTTGAATAAACGGTTCGGTTGGATGCTCGATCGCCTGCCCTATCCGTTGCTGTCCCGGATCAGAGCGCTGAATCGGGCGATAGTTTGAGCTACGTGCTCAAATTCTTGATCGGCCTTGGCATCAGAAAGTAGGCTTCCACATAACCTAATCGTTGCGCGGCCAGATCAGTAACCCAGAATTTACCGAAACACCAATGTAATCCAGCGCCGATGACTTGCAGCAGGTCGGCGCTGCCTCTTTTCGCATGATTACTTCAGTTAAGCAGTTTCTCCACAATGAGTGGATCAATTTAGTAGGGCGATCGCTAGCGTTCTTCGCCCACAACAAGCTGTTGTCAGTATGCCCCCATTCCCCGGTTTCCCATCTCATTTAGCTTGCTCATACCGCTTTACACCAGGGTTATGAAGTCAGAATCCACATAATTTCATGCAGTTAGCTCGGTGAGGTTGCGTCAAGCAACCGTAATTATATTGAAACAGTAAAAGCTGGTGTGATTGATAGAACCGTCTGTTGCTTGAAATACTTTGCCAGAGGGGATTTCCAGAATTGATAGCTATTGCAAGATTGACTCAAAATTGCGGGAATTGATTACTGGCAGTAATTAATTCAAATCAGTCTGAAATTGCACAAGTTTTGCACATTGCAACCGTAGTCTCGAATTATAGGCAAAAAAGCTTGGTTCGATCAGGTTCAGTCAGCGAGTTCCCCATGTTGATCCTTTGCTGATTCAACCACTCAAAAAGCCGCTAGACGATTTCAGACTTTTACAGACTCCACAGCCGTAGTACGGCGTTGATTGCAAGTCGTTTTGCAGTCGTGGTTTCTGTGCTGCAAGCCTGGGTCTCCTTAATCGCATTTTCCAGCGCTTCCAGCCTGCACATGCACCGACTTACTCAGTTTCTTATCGTTCATAAACTTATGAAAAGACGATTGCGTTGGACGCACCGCCGAATGATAGCTGCAACGCTTCTGGTTGGTAGTGCCCTCCCCTTATCGACGGCTGCCCTTGCAGATGGAACAGCCGCTGGAACCACTATTAGCAACACGGCGACCGCTACCTACGAAGATCCTAATGCTCCGGGCACCACACTTAACGCGACATCGAACACCGTTACCGTTACTGTTGCAGAAGTTGCTGGTATCACGGCAACGCCCTTGGCGATTACCGATGTCAATGGTGGTACGGTACTGCCCAACGATGTTCTCAACTATGATTATCGGCTCACTAACGTTGGTAACGACCCTACCCGCTTTTTCATTCCCGGTAGCGCTACGGTGACGGGCCCTGGTACAGCGGGAACCCTGCAATACAGTATTGACGGCGGTACCACTTTTAACAGTGTGCCAATTGGTGGTCTCACAACAACGTCTATTCCGGCTGGTGGTTCAGTGATTGTACGTGTACCTGTCACAATTTCTGGGTTGGCTTCATCGGGGTCAACAGTTGCCGTGAGATTAGGCGACACTGGCCCGAACGACAACAGCGCTGCCACCCAAAACCAACCGGATGCACCTGATGGCGCAAACGCAAATGAAATCCGAACTGTGGACAATCCGGATGGCACGCCCGGTGAAGCGGCAGGCACACCTAGCAACGGGGAACGAGAAACCAGCGTTACACAACAAGTACTCGTCGGTTCGCAGCCTCAAGCGTTTGCAGCCGCTTTGCTAACCCGTACAGCTTATACCGATTCTGGGACAACGGCGCTCAATGATGATGTATTGACCTACGGCCTGTCGCTCCGAGTCGATGCCACGCCTCCTTCAGGAACCACTGGACTCAGCCCTGCAAATCTGGTGGGCACGACGGTTAATGTTGATGGTGCCGCCGTGACTCGAGTTTTGGTTTCTGATGCCGTTCCGGCCAGCACAACGTTGACGGGCACTCCTGTTACGCCTGCGGGTTGGACGGTGGTGTATACCAATAGTCCAACAGGAACGAATGCGAATGCGGCGACCTGGGTGACGAATCCAGCCGCGATCGGTGGTATTGGCAATGCCACCCGAATTGGATTTATCAACAATGGACCGGTCAATGCCGGTACCACCGTTACAGGGTTCAGCTTCCAGGTGACGACAACGGGTGTAACAGGTACAACCACGATCGCCAACATTGCTCAGGTCTTTGGTCAAACAGCAGGCGGCGGCACAACGCTGGTCTATGACGAATCGGGCGACCAGACCCCCAGCAATTTTAATGATGACGGCACAGCGGGTTCTAACACGCCTACCAATGGTGTTGCTAACCCAACAGCCGACAGTGTTGATAACAACAATAACAACACGGGTACAGGCCCCAGCGGTGAAGACAACGTGTATACCGTGGCAACAGCAGGTACTATCCTCAATGGTCCCAATGGTCAGCCTGGAGCTGTTGGACCGACCAATAACAACGATGACTTCACCAATAAGTCATCTACGATTCCGGCAAACACTGCACCCAACACCACGATCGATCCAAATTCAGTCACATTCCTGAACACGATCAGCAATCCTACCACTGGTAGTCTGAGCAATATTCTGCTGGTACCTGATTCTGCTAACTTTACTCCTGGTACGGGCGAAGTTTTGCCACCAACGGGCACTACGGTCACGCTAACGTATGGGGCTCAAACGGCAGTCTACACCTACAACGGCACCAACTTTATCTTCACTTCTGGCAGTGCAATCACTATCCCGACGCTGACCGCGGGTAGTTCGGTAAACTATAGCGTGGCGGTAGATTTACCAACTGGCACGCCACTTTCCACCGATACGGCAAAAGGCTTTTCGATTCCCATCTATGCGTTCCAGGATGTGAACGGCAACGGTAGACCTGATCTGGTGGCTGTGGAACCGACACAAAACCGCACGATCGATCGCGTTTACACGGGATTTCTAAAAGTAGTGAAGGATGCTCGCATCCTCGATACCGATGGCACGACGGTCATTGAGAACTACACACAAACCCCAACGGCTGCCAATCTGCGTACGGGTAGATTCATTGAATATCGCATTACTTACACCAATGTTTCGATCGCACCAGTTGGTGCCGGCAATGTCACCTTGAATGCAGGCAACGTGGTCATTATCGAGGATGGCACCACAGGCACCAACACATGGGCAAAAGATAACGACGGCAACGGCACGATCGACACCAGCAATGTGGTGGGTTCGACAACGGCTCAGTTCGGCACCATTACCTACTCACCGAGTGGCGATCAGGCAGGCACAACGGCAGCAACGGATGTCACCCGCTACACCAATACTCTGGGTATTGCAGTGCAACCCGGAGCCAGCGGTACGTTCATCTTCCGCCGCAAGATCAACTAGACCAATGCACTTCAGTCAGCGGTTGCAATCAGAATCGCTGACGCCCCCTGTCAATTACCTAATTTGTAGAGGCTGAAATTATGAAACGTCAATTCGCTCTGGGTCTGGGAGCAGCGGCGGTTGTGCTGACGATCCCCTTTGCTAACAAACTGCCTGTTGTGGCGGGTTTGTTTCACGCTGATGCCGCGATCGCTAAGTCAATGCAGCACCCAAAAGTGCAGTTGGATTTGATGGGTGAGAAGCAAATCATTAGTAAAGATGCTCAAGGCAAGGAAACCATCACCTGGCAGGGTGGCAATCAACTCGCGGTGCAGTCAGGCGATGTGCTGCGATATCGCCTGATGGGCAAAAACGCGGGCGATCGTCCCATTAAAAACCTGACGCTGAACCAGCCTATCCCCAAAGGCACGGTGTTTGTACTTAATTCTGCGAAAGTTGCTGTCAATTCAACCGCACGGATTACCTACAGCATCGATGCTGGACGCACGTTTGTTGAAGCACCGACCGTGCAAGTAACGCTGCCCAACGGCAAGGTTGAAACCCGACCTGCCCCCGCCGCAGCCTATACCCACATTCGTTGGAATTTCCCGAATACCCTGGCAGCCAACGCACCTGTGAACGCCGAGTACCAGGTAAAAGTGCGCTAACTGATCTGTCTGTGAAGGTGGGCGATCGCGGTTCCTGCTGCTGCCGTAGCGCCCCCTTACTAAGGTTCGGATTGCAAAGGCCGATTACGGAAGCGACTCTATGGCGCTTCTGATGGAATCGTATGTCTGATTTTTGCGGTGGATGCACTCATGTCACACTCATTTTTTGATCGTTCCAAGCGACTTCAACAACTGGCAATTGCTTTTTTGGCGAGTGGCACGCTGTCAGTGGCCACAGCACAGGCGCAAACTCCACCCCCTGCGGCGGCATCAAGCGCAGCTGGTGTCCGATTACAAAATACGGCGTCTTATCAATACAATGCCGTGAATTTTCCTGCGTGCGACCCACAAACAGGAAGTAATCAAAACTGTGGATTGACCCAATCGATTCAAATCCTGAATACAACGAATCAGATTGGGGGCACATTTACACCCACGCTGGTAGACCCTTTGGGGCGCATTGTGGGCTGTGCCGGGGAAGCCTTGAGCGATTACACCGGATTTACTGTAGCGCTGTATGAGGTTGATGCGGCAGACCCGACTGGCGTTAACTTGGGACGACTGGTTTCGTTGGCTCCGACAGAGCTACCAGACAGACCAGGGAATGGGATTCCAGAGGGCCAAGCGCCGAACACCGCAAATAGCAATCCGTTCTCGCTCACGAACGGCGATCGCGGGACTTACAACTTTCTGCTGGACGTACAAAAAGGGCAGCTAGACGCAGGGCGTTCCTACATCCTGGTGGTTAATCCACCGCGCAATTCAATTTATGCACAGCGACGGTTTCGTTTGACTGTTGGGACACGCATTGGCAATCAAGTGTCCTACACGGCGACAGCGATCGATGGCAGGCCGATCAGCAGCGGCAGCAATGACACCTCTGTCACCAGCACCATCACGATTCGGGATGCAGCACAGACCAGTTTGGTACTAGCAGCGCTTAACTTTGGGGCAGGCGTTTGTCAGGCGCAGGAAATTCAACTGATCAAAACGGGCGATCGAGCTGCTGCCGAACCGGGCGATACCGTGATCTACCGTCTGTTAATCAAAAACCTCTCCAGTGCTGCCATTAACAACCTGACTGTCACGGATACATTGCCACTGGGTTTCCGCTTCTTATCCAAATCGGTAAGCGGTGATTTTCGCGGTACGGCGGTTCCCATCACGACAACGCAGAGCGGCTCCACCGTCACTTTCAGCATTGGAGTTGCTCTACCGCAGGGCGCAACCGACCCTGGCGCTGTCATGAACATAGCCTACGCGGCTGTTGTAACGCCGGACGCCGTACGCGGCAAGGGACGGAACAGCGCGATCGTCTTTGGACAACGGGCCGACAACGGCTTCGAGGTAAAGGATGGCCCTGCTGTTCACCAGCTCCGGATTCGTGCTGGCATTATCACTGACTGCGGCACCATTATCGGACGCGTGTTTATTGACAAAAATTTTGATGGTGAGCAGCAGCCCGGAGAACCGGGAGTGCCTAACGCTGTCATCTTCATGGATGACGGGAACCGCATCACCACCGACAAAGATGGTCTGTTCTCAGTTGCCAATGTACTGCCGGGTTATCGCACTGGTGTGCTCGATCTGAGCAGCATTCCGGGCTACACCCTCGCTCCCAACCTCTATTTCAGCGAACGCAATAGCCAGTCTCGCCTGGTGCATTTAGAACCCAACGGCATGGTGCGGATGAACTTTGCTGTCACTCCTGCGGCAGGAGAAGTGAAACCATGAAATCGCAGAAACGTCACCTGAATCCGTATTGGCTTTGGCTATCGCTGACAACCGAATTATTACTATTGTGTTGGCTAAAGACGCCCGCGAAGGCGGTCACTCCTGCCTCAGAGATACCGCCTGTTATGCTCTCTCAAGCGGTTGCAGGTGACACCCTGACCAGGGAACTCGTCACCGCTCAAGCACCGGTTGCGCCCAGTCCACGTGCTCAAGCAACACCGATCGCCTCGCCTCAAACCATTCCATCATCTCCAATCATTCAATCACCCCCGATCGCCTCGCCTCAAACCATTCCATCATCTCCTGCCGCTGTCCCACCATCCCCTTCTTCTCCTGCTGCTGCTCCCCTTGCTCCCGGCGAAGTCCGCATTCTAACACCTGTCGCTCAGTCAGTTCTGGACGTTCCTGCAGCCACAGTCGTTTTGCAGTACGCCCAGAGTAGCCAGATTGAGCTAAAAGTCAATGGTGTAGTGGTATCCAATAGCCTGGTAGGACGCACCGAAACAGACAAAACGACCGGAATTGTGACGCAGATCTGGTACGGGGTGGCCCTAAAAGAGGGAGAAAACACTCTAACCGCTCAGGCTACGACCAATGGCATTGCTGGTGTACTGGTTTCAACACAGGTGCAGGTGCGTGGTGATGTGAAGCAAATGACGATCGCCACCGTTGAGACGAGAATCCCTGCCGATGGTCGATCGACCGCTACCATTCAGGGACAACTGCTGGATGACAAGGGCAATCGCTCAAACCGCGACGCGATCGTGACGCTGATTGCGTCTGAAGGTGAATTTGTGGGTGCCGATGCCAGTCCTGATCAGCCGGGATTTCAGGTAAAAGCGATTCAGGGACAGTTTACGGCGTCGTTGCGGTCTAGCTTGAACGCTCGAACGGTCAATATCCGAGCGGTATCCGGTAACCTGGAAGCCTTCACCCAACTGCTGTTTGAAACCAATCTGCGTCCATCGATTGCCACTGGTGTCATTGATATTCGCTTTGGCAAACGAGGCACTAACTTCTATGACAGCTTTCGGAATTTTCTGCCAGCCGATCGCAACAACCGTTACGAACTCGATGTGCGGGGTGCGGTATTTGCCACCGGAAAAATTGGTGAATGGCTGTTTACCGGAGCCTACAACAGTAATCGCAATCTCAACCAGACCTGTGATGGCACCACGAGTTTGTTCCGTAACACTCAATCCTGCGATCAGGCTTATCCGACCTATGGCGACAACTCCCAATCTACGGTATTGGCTCCATCCAACGATAGTCTGTACCTGCGCATTGAGCGGACTTCGCCCGTACTCGGTGCTGGCATCGACTACGCCATGTGGGGTGACTACAACACTGAAGAGTTTGCGCGGCGATCGCAGGAATTCACAGCCGTTACTCGCCAACTGCACGGCTTAAAAGTTAACTACAACTTTGGCAACCTCCAACTAACCGGCTTTTACGGCAACAATGTGCAGGGCTTTCAGCGCGACACGATCGCGCCTGATGGCACCAGTGGCTATTACTTCCTGTCTCGCCGTTTGCTGGTTGAAGGCAGTGAAAACGTCTTTCTGGAACTGGAAGAGCTGAACCGTCCCGGTACGGTGATTGAACGCAAAGCGTTGAGCCGCGGCCCTGATTACGAGATTGATTACGATCGCGGCACATTGCTGTTCCGCCAGCCTGTCCTTCGAACAGATGTAGGCAGCGTTGGCGAAACCCTGGTGCGCCGGATTGTCGTCACTTACCAGTACGACACACCGGGATCCAATAACAGTATTTATGCTGGGCGAGCGGTCTACCACCTCTCACGGGAGCAAAACCGGGAAAGCTGGATTGGAGCCACTTACTTAAAGGAAGACCAGGGCAACCGTGATTTTGAACTATATGGCGCTGATGCCTTTATTTCTCTCGGTTCCAGCGCTCACCTGATTGCCGAATTCGCCCACTCAAACAACCTTTCGGATACGTTGGGTCGGGTGAGCGGGTCGGCATATCGGGCTGAACTGGAAGGGGAAATTGCAAGTGGCATTTACGGACGTGCCTACTTCCGCTCTGCTGAAACCGGGTTTGCCAATAATGCGACGGTCAGTTTTGTACCCGGTCAAACTCGCTACGGTGCTCAAGTGGCGGCCAAACTTTCTCCTATCACGGCTCTCCGATTCCAGTATGACCATGAAGACAATAAAGGGATTACACCCCGTCCACTGAATACTCTGGAAGATCTGCTGACGCCTCGGTTAGAAGCGGTTCCCGGTTCCAGAGTGGACAACTCGCTCACCACGATTTCGGCTGGAGTCGTGCAAAAGTTGGGTTCCTCTGAACTCACGGTTGATTGGTTTCACCGCGATCGCGCCGATCGCATGGACTCTTCCTTCAATACAACCTCTGATCAACTGCGATCGCGCCTCACGGTTCCGCTGAACGAGCGTCTCACCTTCCTGGCGCAAAACGAAACCACCCTTTCTGCAAAGACTGACGCGGTTTATAGCGATCGCACCCTGCTGGCGCTGAACTGGCAAGCCATGCCCGGTATCAACGTTCAACTGGCGCAGCAGTTTTACACACGGGGACAGTTTGCGGGGCAGTCCATCACCAGTCTGGGTGTGGCTGGGGACTACAAGCTGGGTGCCAATACCACCGTCAGCGGACGACTCTCGTTGCTCAGAAGTTCGGATGCCATGACCATGTATGGTACTGCAGGCATTAGCCACCAGATTATTCTGGCACCGGGTCTCAAAATGGATCTGGCCTATGAGCACGTATTTGGTAACTTTTTTGGCAGAACGGCAGCCGGCAGCCAATTTGCACAGCCTTTTACCCCTGGTCAGTCGAGCGCATCCCTCGGGTTGCAATCTGGCGACACTTACAGCATTGGTGTTGCGTACACAGACAACCCCGATTTTCAAGCCAGCGCTCGGTTTGAGCATCGCACATCTTCACAGGGGAACAATACGGTGATTTCTGCTGCTGTCACAGGCAAAATCTCCCCCGCTTTAACCGCACTGGTGCGCTATCAACAAGCTAACGCTGCGAACCAGAAGCTCACTGGATTGGGCGACACTGCCACCCTGAAAGTTGGTCTGGCCTACCGTAATCCAAATGATGACAAGTTCAACGCTCTGCTGCGCTATGAGTATCGTAAAAATCCTTCGACTATCCCTGACACCATTTTGTTTGGCTCTGGTACGGGGGCCGTGGACCATGTCTTTGCCGCAGAAGCTATCTACGCCCCTAACTGGCGCTGGGAGTTTTACGGCAAATTTGCATTGCGGAGCAGCACCTCCTACATTGCGAGTGATCTGGTCAACACGGGACTGGTCACACTGGGGCAGGTTCGTGCCACCTATCGCCTCGGCTATAAGTGGGATCTGGTGGGTGAAGCCCGCTGGATTAATCAACCTGGGGTGGGCTATAGCGAAACGGGTCTGGTTGCCGAAGTGGGGTATTACCTGACTCCCAATCTACGGTTGGCGGCAGGCTACATGTTCGGACGGGTGGGCGATCGTGACTTTGACGGCAACTCCCGTTCCTCAGGCGGTCCCTATGTCGGTGTCACCGTCAAACTCAACGAACTCTTCGGCGGGTTTGGTCAACAACGAATCGCACCGCCCCAGGCGCAACCGTTAGCATCCGTTGCGGCCACCACAAGTGGTGCGCAGACAGCCTCCATATCTGAGCTGGCGATCGCGCCCCAATCGCCGTCCCTCCTGACACCCGGTACTCAAGGCTCCACACTGCCCCCTGCAATTCCATTTCCTGGAAGCGTCCCCGCCACCGCCGCTATTTTGAATCCGTAAACTGACATGAACATGAGCCTCCGATTCAACGCTCTGCTTGCCAAAAACCTTTTATTGAGTAGCTCTATCTTTCTGCTCTGCGCCTTCATCGGCTGGACCAAGGCCGCTCATGCAGAAGGTAGTCGCAATCTTTATCCCAACGGGGCGATGGGTTCTAGAGCTAACCTGGAATGGGAAGCCAATAAAGTGTATGGGCCGACATCACCCGTTAATAATTCTCTTTTGCGTCGGACGCTGCTGCACGTCTACGTCAATGCTGGAGAGTACATTCTGACCGGATCAAGCGCTGTCGGCGTGGCAAACGGTGCGACTGCCGGTGATGTACTGATCTATAATCCCAATCGCATTACGGGACGGATTGGTAATGAAACAGTTCCGAGCACACCAGATTTTCAATGTTCAACCCAACGAACTACAACAACAAATACAAATCAGGGTAAAATCACGAGCCGTAACCAGGAGTTGGCTGGCCCTGACACCATCACTAATGCCGTAACTGCAACGGCTGGGGGACAGGTTGCCTCTGGTTACGTTCCCTGTTTTTACCAGGCTCCCACGAGTGGCATCTATGATGTTGTTTTCTACGGTCCTAGTGGTGGTAATAGCAGCACTGACGGTTCGCCAACCGCAGATATCAGTCTGACAAGTACCAATAACTTCAATGCTACCCAGGGAACCAGTATTTCGGCATGGGATGTGACCGTTCGCAGCAGTCTCACTTCAACGACCGATATAAATGGACGGTTGTTTGCTGACTACCTGGCCTTGTTTACAGGTGGAAACAGTAGACCTGTGGATTCCACTATTTATATGGTTACAAAAGATGGTTATCGCTACGCCACAAATCTAAATGGATTAGACCCAAATGGATGGGTCATGTACGGCAACGACATTGGTTTTTATGACAGCGATGGGAGAACACCTCTCTATCACGACGTTTTAGGCAATGGGGCGCAACTGACCGTGCTCCAGGGCAATACCAATCTTGCGTTGCCGACTCACGTTATTTTCTTCAACAATCCAATGAGTAGTGCGGGCGCAACAGACGCGATCGCCGCCCGTGGCATTCCACTGATCCCCACCACTCCAATGGTGAGTAGTGCTGGCTTTGCGGGCACAGTCGCTGGAAACACCTCAGCCCAAAATACAGGTGGCACCTTTAGTTTTAACAGCAATGTACCTGGCACCTATGAGATTGTGCTGAGTCGTGACGGGGTTAACTTTGACCCAACCAATACTCAAAACCGACGATTGGTTGGACTCATCTCTACGGCTGGGCTACAAACCGTCGCCTGGGATGGCAAAGATAACAGTGGTGCCTTTTTCCCGGTTGGTTCGAACTATCCTGTCCATATCTCGGTTCGCAATGGTGAATACCACTTTCCCTTATTGGATGCCGAAAGTAGTACTCTGGGCGGTCCCAGCTTTACTCTATTGAATGCGTCTAATCCTTTGGGCAATACTACAGGCTTCTATGACGATCGCGGCTACAAGACGATCGGCGGCACTACGGTAGGCACGGTGGGTACCGTTCTTTGCGGTGGTTCCCCACCTTCGATCCCAAATAGCGATACCGTGAATGGCTTTATTACCACTTCAACACAGCGAGCCTACGGGGCAACAGGCGGCAATACCAATACATCCTGTACGGGAGCTTTTGGCGATGCGAAGGGCTTAGATATCTGGACGTATACCCCCAGTTCTGCGGCTTCTACGGCAGTCAATATCATCACGAATACACCGGATGAAACCATTGCCAAGTCCCACACAGGAAACTTTACTCAAGGGGGAACAGGCACCTACACTATCACTGTCACGAACAGCGGTGGCGTGACAACCAGTGGAACTGTTACCGTCAGCGATGCCGTTCCGACTGGATTGGTTCCCACTGCTGTCAGCGGTACGGGTTGGGCCTGTGCGATCGCCGGACAAACCATTACTTGCACCCGTTCTGATGCGCTGGCCGCCCTGACCAGCTATCCCGCCATAATGCTGACTGTGAGCGTTGCAGCGAATGCTCCTGCCAGTATCACTAACATTGCTACCGTTTCGGGCGGGAACGACGGGAATACAGGCAACAACAGCAGCAGCGACCCAACCACCATTGTTGGTGCCAGCGCGGCTCCTCAAGTGCTCCTGGTCAAACGCATTACCGCTATGAATGGAGTCAATATCACAACGACCGTGGATGATCCTGGTTCCACGAACGACAATGCTGCCAACTGGCCCGGCCCGATCGACGCGACCAGCGGCATCAGCTCCTATCTCAAGGGTGCGATTAATGGCGGCACCATCCAACCAGGTGACGTGGTGGAGTATACGATTTATTTTCTTTCCAATGGCGGGTCAGCCGCTACCAATATCAATTTGTGTGATTTAGTACCAGGCAACAGTACCTTTGTGCCAAATGCGTTTAGTACAACCCCAGAGTCGGGCATTACGCTGACGATCGGCTCGACCTCCACCAACCTGACCAATGTACCCGATAGTGATGCAGGTCAATTTTTCAATCCCGGTGCCACGCCTTCGGTTTCTTGCTCGGCTGCCAATACAAATGGCGCTGTAGTTGTGAATGTGGTTAAAAGCCCTGCAAGTTTACCAACGGCAACTGCGCCTGGCACCCCAACTAACTCCTATGGCTTCATCCGATTTCGCGCCAGGGTGAATTGATGCGGTGCGCAATGGCTGATGTAAGGTTCACTTCAAGCGAGATCAGCGGTTCACCTCATTAGTCCCTTGATTACGCCGACCTTTGATTACGCTGACAAAACGCGATCGCCGATCCTATCACCCGCCCTATCTATGGCTGCCGCAACGTCTGCAGCGGTTTGGTAAAGTACCTGGAGCCCTTCACCATCAATGGCATACTGGCTAAGTCCAGCACTGATCGATATCCGAATTTTGCTGCCATCGGGGGTAGAAAAGTCTGATAGCTGTAGGGATGTGAGGATTTTATCTAACCGCTCGATGCCATCCTGGCGGGTGAGGCCATACATACCAATTAAAAATTCGGCCCCATCCCAGCGTGACAGTATATCATCATCGCCAAGGTTCTGACGCAGCAGATTTGCGGTGTGACGGAGCACGGCGTCACCCAAACGATGGCCATACTGGCGATTAATTTGTTTGAGATTGTCCAAAATGAGAACTGCTAGACAAAGCGACTCCTGCGATCGTGCGGCTCGTTGCAGCAGATTGTCTAAATCCTGACTGGCACGGTAGCGATTCGGCAAATTAGTCAAGGCGTCATTCTCCGTCTGATTGCGGAGTAGCCGAGTTCGCTCTAAGCGGTTGAAAATGCGAGTCACCAGTTCAGGAGCAAGGACAGGTTTGTTGATGTAATCGTCGGCCCCGGCTGTAAAAACCTGTTGAATGGTGTGTGCATCCCGATGTCCCGTCAGAAACAGGACGGGTAACCAACTCCAACGAGAATCATTACGGAGTGTCTGGCAAATTTCAATACCATCCACGTTTGGCATCTCAATGTCCAGCACCAGCAGATCAGGAGCGACAGTGTCTAACTGGTTCCAAAGCTCAAGCGGATCGCGGAGGGTAACAACCCGTAGCCCCCACGGTTCTAAAACTCCTTTCAGGAGCCGGAGGGTAAATGGGTCATCGTCCAGAACGATTATTTTCGCTTCAACCGTTTTCGCCATTTCTAGAGACCGACAATCTCCTTTGGGTTGGAGTGATAGCCGTTTTGGTGTCTTGTGGTTGCTCGCTATGCCAGAACTGCTGGTGACGATCGGGTCTTCACCAAATGCCTGGTTGAGCCGATAGCCTAACCCGTACACGGTTTCAATCAGGTCAGCGGCTCCTACTGTTTTTAGCTTTTGCCGTAACCGTCGAATATGCGACCTGATTGTATCTTCGCTGGGCGGTTCATCGTCTAGTGACCAAAGCTGGTTCACAATTGCGCTATTGGTGTAGACTCGCTCTCGATTGCGCAAAAATAATTCCAACAGGGTGAACTCTTTCGCCGTCAGATTTAGCGCCTGGCCACCATAGCTCACGTTGCAGCTACCTGGTTCCAGCCGTAACTTACCCCATTCCAGTATGGTAGAGACTGTCGCAGCCTGACGACGAAGTAGCGCTCGGATGCGAGCATCTAACTCTTGCCATTCCACTGTTTTGAGGACATAGTCATCGGCTCCAGCGTTTAACCCTTTGGTTTTGTCCTGGCTGGTATCCCGGTTGGTCAGCAGCATGATGGGGACGTGAGAACCACGATCGCGTAACTGGTGACAGAACTGAATGCCATCGAGTTTTGGCAGCATTACGTCCAACAACACCAAATCGTAGCTTACAGATATTGCCAGTTCCCAGCCGCTGAGTCCATCCTTTGCGGTATCAATAATGTGGCGTTGTTCCATTAGCGCAGCCCTGAGCATTTCAGAAAAATACTCGTCATCTTCTACTAGTAAGATTCTCATGGCTGCACCACATTCACCGTTTGTCTTCTCCCACATTACCCACGCGCATTGAAAAGCTTCTAAGTACAATTACTGAAACTGTCAAGACGATGGAGCTGTACGTCAGACGGCCAGAAAGGTGATTTGGGATTGAGCATGGGCGTAAATCTACAGCGGCGATTGATCAGGGCAGTCGCAGTACGATTTGATCAGTCACAGCACCAGGAGAATCGGTGTCGGCGGTTGAGATTGGTGAATGCAAATGAAAATGGCTGTCGCTGTGAAGTCTCCTGAACCAACGGCGGCGAAAAGCGTTCTGTACTTAATCTGGGCGATCGACGGTCAGACGCCTGGAAACTGGGCTGCGCCAATTTTTCGTCGCCAGTATTTAAAGACTGTTGATTGACCGTTTCGTGTCGGTGGCCGATTGGCCATATTGGACACCTTTTGCTAGTGGACGACACTGCTGCCTGGTCAACGTTTGGCGATCGTCACTGGAGTAGTATCAGTGCACTAATTAGCGTTAAGTTCCGGTCTAACTTAGTTTTCTTCACTGGTGCAAATGATACCAAGCGTAGATAATCAAACTCGCACGATTGCAAAATCGCGGTGTTCTGTCTCCCCCAGTACTCTGTGTCTACGCCTCAGGGGATGCTTCTGCATCCTCTTGGCGCTTTCATGATTCGTTTGATGTTACTTGTCGCCATGAGTTAATCAAGGCATTAAACTAACCGTAAATATGACCAGCCATTGCCTTCTTGATCGATTCATTCGCTGCATTCGGATGGTTGTATTGGTAATCAGTATTGTCATCGTTTGAGTGTATTGAATCGCAGCGAACTTGTTATTACAGCTTGGAGAAAGATACTCGTCATGAACATCAGTAAACAGATCCAGATTGTGGCGAGTAGAGAGCATAATGTTCAACGATCGCTCAATTTAGTTCCTTTTAGCCAACTCTCCCCACGCGAATTAGAGGTTCTCCATTTAATCGTAGAAGGTCAAAGCAATCCAGCGATCGCGGCAACGCTGCACCTGAGCAAAAATACAGTTAAAACCCATGTCCGCAACATTATGAATAAGCTGGGAGCCGATTGCCGAATCAAGATTGCTGTGATTGCCCTAAGGCTTGGTTTAATCTAGTATTTTTTGCTGATTTAGTGACTACTTTACAACTGCTTTTGCTAATTTTATGAAAAGAACTGTTAGATTGCTTGTTCTAGCCCTGATACAAGCTTAAGCATTACTCTTTTGAGTCCTTTAGGTTATGGATTTAGTACTGTGAAGGATTCACTAACAGTACTAACGGCACGCAAGGATAGTCTTTATTATCAAGCTGCTAAAGAGCTGGAGAGCGCACTACGAAAGTCTGCATTTACACTCAACGTCAAGGAGTCTCCTGGATCATTTCAAAACCTTGAGGAACTCGGCAAAGGTAATGCTGATATGGCATTTGCGCAGCAAGATGCTTTTGCATTACTCCGCAATTTAAGCGATGAGAATCTTGCAAAGCTTTCAGACAATATTCAGGTCTTTGCTCCGGTCAATAATGAGATCGTTCATATTCTTGTTAACAAAAATTCTGGAATCAATCGCTTCCAGGATTTATCTGGTAAAGCGATTGGAGTTGGGCCGCAAGACTCTGGTACTTACATTAGCGCGCTGTTACTGTGTCAGTTGAACAACTTCGATGTTACTCGCGAACACTTCAACAAGCTGGAAGTTCAAGAGGCGATTGAAAAAGTTAGAAAAGGAGAACTAGATGCGGCATTCTATACGGCTGGTTCTGGTGCTCCCTTATTAAAGAATATTTCTGCCGAGAAAGGAAAGACGCTGAAGTTATTGTCGATCGATTCACAGCTTTTCACTGATAGTCAGCAATTATTCAAAGATAAATCGGCACTGTATCGATTGGGAAAAATTTCTGCTCATACTTATCCCTGGCAGAACGAGGACGTAAATGCTATTTCAACGTTCTCGTTCCTTTATATACGTAAAACATTGAATGCAAACAAAGTCTATCAGTTCGCTAAAGCCGCTTATAGTAAAGCGCCTGAATTACGATCAAAAGATTCGTTCTGGCAACTGTTTGGCACGACTCAGCCAATGGCTCCCGCGACTTCAGATGTCGATTATCATCCTGGTGTTTTGAAATTGCTTGCGGAAAATCGGAAAGCCTCGATACCCGCGAGGCCATAGAAACTGTACGTGGTGAGGGGCTTTACCCGGTTTGGATTGCTTTGATTGATCGGACTTACGCCGTTGCAGCTTGAATGTTGTGCTGAATTGAGCAAATCACCAGGAAGCCTTGTGGTTTCTGATATGGTCTGCGATCCTGTAGCCTTCGACAGGAGTTTGCTAACAGGGCATTCCGCTGCACACACTACGGGAAGCGATCGACGGGGTGATGACTTCGAAG
>JAJPKC010000503.1 GCA_021323955.1 Oscillatoriales cyanobacterium Centralia_MAG_596
AGAGGTTGGCAAATTGCGGAGCGATCGCGTCCGTGAAATTGTGCGTGCGGCTGTTGCCCAAATTGCATCTGAGGTCAAAGCTGGCTCTAGTGAGTTTCGCTCGATTGTGAAGGATGTATTTTCTTCGACGATCGCCGGACTTCAGGAAAGCGGTAAAGAAACGAAGGACGAAATTACGGCCTCGATTGAAGGCGTTGTGGATGGCATTAGCAGTATGCGTCAGCAAAAAATCGCCGACACAGAAGCTGAAGTCAAGCGCCTCCAGTCCCAGCTCACAGAACAGCAAAACGCGCTGGAACAAGACATTGAAACCAGCCTAGACGGCATCCAGGATGCAGTTAAAGCATCACCAGTTAAGGTGCAGCAGCTTGTCGAAGAGGCCATTGCTACCTTCAAGAACAGTGAGGAAGCTGACCTCTTGAAACGGCGCTACGCCCAGCTACAAGCCCAAGCTGCCATCCTGCGAGCGACACTGGCTGCCCGTACTGAGTCTTACTACGACCAGGCACAGGCCCATCTGGACGATGCCAAAAGCTGGTACAGTCAGGCGCGCCCGAAAGCAGAAGCAGTGAAAGGGCAGGCAGACGAGAAGTTTGCCAGAAGACGAGAAGTTTGCCAGGCTGGAACAGCAAATTGGTGAAGCTGGGACGGCGCTCGCTCGTCGTGAGCGCGAAGTCCGTAAGCTGCTGAGTGCGCTACTCCAGCGTGCGGCTGATGCGGTAGACGAGGATGATGCGATCGATCGCCCTGTGCCACAAATACCGCCTGCTGAGCAGCGAGACATCATGAAGTACTAGTCGGCAGGGCCAGTCAACTGGCTGCTGATGGCGAAGAACCAGCGTGTATTGCCTGTTGACTCAGTCCACAGACAGTACGCGCTTTTAAAGTTTGCTATGGGAAAGACAGGGTTCTGCTGCAGAAATTGTGAGGAGTCGCCGGGATTGGAAAAGCAGTGATAGGATCAGTGATATTCACATAAATCCGACCGACTTAGTGGGATTCTTTATTCTTGCTTAAATTTATTTCGCAAGTCGGTCGGATTTGTAGTTGACCCTTTTTTTTGCTGCCTTTCTGATGGTTAACACTCAAACCCCCGCCGCTGTTCGCAAACCCTCCAAAGTTGAAGCAATCAAAGATCGCAGTAATTTTTTACGCGAACCCGTTGCGTCTGAGTTGCTGCTTGACACCACCCACTTCACTGAAGATGCCATCCAAATTTTGAAGTTTCACGGCTCCTATCAGCAAGATAACCGGGACAACCGGGTTAAGGGGCAGGAAAAAGACTATCAGTTTATGCTGCGGACGCGCAGTCCCGGCGGATTCATTCCACCAGAGCTGTATCTGACGCTCGATCGCCTTTCTGATGAGTATGGCAACCACACGCTCAGAGCAACGACGCGACAGGGATTTCAGCTCCACGGTGTGTTAAAGAAAAACTTAAAAGCGACGATCGCGGCGATCGTGCGCAGCATGGGGTCAACGCTCGGTGCGTGTGGTGACATCAACCGCAACGTGATGGCTCCTGCGGCCCCGTTCCGCAATCGTCCGGAGTACGAATACGCGCGTGAGTATGCTAACAACATTGCCGATTTGTTAGCGCCTCAGTCGGGTGCCTACTACGAGATCTGGCTGGATGGTGAAAAGGCGATCTCAGCCGAAGAAGCTCCGGCTGTGGCAGCGGCGCGTCAGCGCAACGGCAACGGCACGATTTCTCATGAGCCAGAAGAGCCAATTTACGGCAAGCATTACATGCCCCGTAAGTTCAAAATTTGCGTTACGGTGCCAGGAGACAACTCGGTTGACCTCTACTCGCAGGATGTGAGCCTGGTCGTCATCACAACCCCCGACGGTGAGTTGGAGGGTTTCAACGTATTTGCGGGCGGTGGTCTGGGACGCACTCACAACAAGGAAGAGACGTTTCCCCGGATTGCCGACCCCATCGGCTATGTGGATAAAGCCGATGTCTACGATCTGGTGAAGGCGATCGTGGCCACGCAACGGGACTACGGCGATCGCACCGATCGCCGTCATGCCCGGATGAAGTATTTGCTAGAAGACTGGGGCGTAGAGCGATTTTGCGACAAGGTCGCCAGCTATTTTGGCAAGCCAATCCAACCCTTTAAGCCACTGCCTGAGTTTGAGTATCTGGACTTCCTCGGTTGGCATGAACAGGGCGACGGTAAGCTGTTTCTCGGCATTTCAATCCACAATGGGCGCATTCAGGATAGCGAAGCCCTTCAGCTCAAAACGGCGCTGCGCGAAATTGTGCAGACGTTTAACCTGCCAATGCTGCTAACGCCGAGTCAGGATGTGATTGTTTACGACATTCAGCCCGCTCAGAAAACGCAGGTTCAGCAGATTCTTACTCGTTGCGGGGTGAAAGGGGAGGACGCGATCGACCCATTGGTGCGTTACTCAATGGCATGTCCGGCGCTGCCTACCTGTGGACTCGCCACGGCAGAATCAGAACGAGCCATTCCCGGCATCCTTGATCGTATACGGGCATTGTTGAACACGGTTGGTCTGGAGCAGGAGCATTTCATCATTCGGATGACGGGTTGCCCCAACGGCTGTGCCCGTCCCTATCTAGCGGAACTTGCCTTTGTGGGCAATGGGCCTGATACGTACCAGATCTGGCTGGGTGCCGCTCCCAACCAAACGCGGCTGGCGCAGGTATACCTGGAAAAGCTCCACATCAGCGATTTAGAAACGGCATTTGAGCCAATCTTCGTCTACTTCAAGGAGGCTCGTACACCGGGCGAACGCTTCGGAGATTTCTGCGATCGTGTTGGTCTCGCATCCATTCATCAATACGTGGCGAACTACCAGTCATCTGAGGTTTCAGCAGCAGGTAGTGAGACTGTCCCCGCAAACGGTAACGTCAGTCCCGACCAGGGAACAGCCACCAGTAAAATTCGCCGTCGCGTCACGATTCAGGAAGATATCTACGCCCGCCTACAGGCAGCAGCAGTACGCGAGGGCAAACCAGTCAGCAGTTTGGCCAATGCCGCGATCGAGTCCTATCTGCACAGTTTGAATCAGGCCAACTCGAATCCAGATTAGGATCGGTTTGAGTTTCTACCTTCCTTAAAATCAGGATGCGTGACTGTAGGCCAGACAGAGCTTACAGTCAGCGCATTGGGGCGATAACGACCGTTCAGACTGGTTCCCACCCCAGGTTTTATCAGATTAAGGCATGGCAAAGCGATCCCAGACCAAAATGTCGCCTCAGACAGAACCGATCGGGGATGGGACTGCGGAACGTTGCTGTTGATTCAGCGAGGGGGGCGATCACGTTTTTCGGGATAGCCAGTTGGCAAGCAGCCAGGCCAAATCGGATGGGAGGTGGGGCGAAAACATGGCTGATCCCCATATATTAGTCATTAACTATTGTTCATCAACTATTGGTTATCGAATATTAGTCATCAGGCGCTGCCCAGAAAGTGTAGCAAGCTGACCTAGTAATCAAATTAGCCCTGCCTGTAGGCTAAAAACCGTGAGCGCGATCGTGCTCATCGCCTAACTTAATTGAGGAGTTAAATCACTATGGTTAATGTTCGTCGGCGTCAGTTGTTAGCCTTTGCGGCAACTGCGATGGGAAGCAGTATATTTCTCAAAGCCTGTGCCAGTAGCCCTTCACCCACCACAAGTCCTGCCGCCAACGAAGCCGCTAGTAGCCCTTCACCCACCGCCAGCTTCAAAGTGGCGATCGCGCTTCCTGGCCCGATTACTGACAAAGGCTGGAACCAGGCAGGCTACGAGTCGATGGATATTATCAAGACCAAATATGGTGCTGAAACCACCTACGTTGAGAAGGTGCCGCAAGCTGATCAAGCTGAGGTGTTGTCCGACTTTGCCCGTCGTGGGTTTAACCTGGTGATTGCCCATGGCGGACAGTTTGAGGCAGCCGTAAAACAGGTCGCCGCACAGTTTCCCAAAGTGTTTTTTGTTATTTCCGATGGGGTAGCGACCGGCAGCAATATTGCTTCTGTCCAGGTCAACCATCTGCAAATCTCTTATCTATGCGGCATTGTCGCCGCTGAGTCCAGCAAATCGGGCAAGATTGCATTCCTCACGGCCCAGTCGTTTACCACAACGGATGAAGAACGGCGTGGGTTTGAGCTGGGCGCAAAGTCAGTCAACCCCGCGATCGCAGTTACGGCCAGCTACACCAACGACTGGAATGATGTGGGCAAAGCGAAGGAAGCGACTCAGGCACTGCTGGCTAGCGGTGTGGATGTGGTGTACAACATGCTGGATGCAGCGGCGGCGGGCGTCGTCCAAACGCTGGCCGATAAAGGCGCTTATGCGATCGGCTACTTTGAAGATCAGCTCAATCTGGCACCCAAGACCGTGCTGACCAGCGCGGTACAAAACTACGGGTTGGCGATCGCGTCAATTGCCGAAATCGCCAAGAACAGTGCCCTCAAAGGTGAGATTTACAAACTTGGGCTGGATAAGCCTGACATTCTGCGAGTGGGCAGCTATAGCGCGATCGTGACCGATGCAACCAAGCAAAAAGTGGCCACAGCAAAAGACGCGCTGGTCACCCAAAAACTCACCTTTGAGGACTGCAAAGTCAATGGCAAGGACAGTTGGTGCCTTAAAGGGGCCAAGACCTAAAGACTGGCTGTTTTACCCGTTTCGGCCTGGGTTGGGATGGGCTTGATGTTGCTGTAGCCCATACTGCTGGCAACTTCCCGGAGCAGTGAAATTTGCTCTTCGAAGTCTAAGTCTTCGATGTGGCTGAGTGCACCGGTCACCGCTTGAGTCGGGTTGTACCCATCTGGCAGGCCAATCACGGTTTGCCCCATCGCCTGCGCCCAGGCAAACCACACCATGAGCTGATTGTTCTCCTTGAGCGAACCGTAAGCGTGAGAGTATTCGGTGTCTGCGCCGTTCACAATGTCGCGCATAGCGTCGAGCTGCTTGTCAGGCGAAAGGCTGTAAAAGTCATTGAGCAGGAGCGGCGCTAGCTCTGGATCAGTCGCTGTCGGTGCAGCAGGCGTAACAGAGTCGCCCATTTTCTGATACACCAGGTACAATAGCGCCAATTTATCGTCCGTTCCCAGCTTGCCGAAGGCATTAATGACGTTCTGGGTTTTCTCGGGCAGGTATGCAGACGAAGGTATATTTTGGCTAGCAGATTGAGACATAACGGCAATTCCATAGGTGGCCTTACCGTAAAGGTGTATTGAATTTAACCGTTGGTTTCACCGTTCGGAAGAGGGAGCTTGGCTGCAGTCATACGGGTCGCAATGTCTGCCATGAGAGTGAGCAGGAGGATCTATCTCTAGGGGTTCAAGACCGTGGGGATCGCTCTGCTAGTGTGACCGTATTAGTCAAATACTGCTAACTGGGAGTTTTCTATGTCTGAAGTTAATAACACTGACATTACATCTGAAAGTTACGACGCACAGCAAACGACGGCAGAAATTGACGCGGGCGATCGCAAGGCCCCCAGCGCTAATGTCGAGGCCGACTACGAAGCGTCCAAGCAGTTTAGCACCAGTCCAATCGACGATACCGAGGCAGGCACCCAAGCCGCAACAGCAGCGACAGCCCCACAGTTTGACCTGCCCACGCCAGATGACACAACGCTCGATGCAAACACGACGGGCAATCCCGACGACTACAAGCAGCTTGCTCACGATATTGGCCGCACATCAGAAGGAGTGGGCAATGTCAGTGATGAGCTTGTGCAAAAAGCACTAGAGAAAGGGAAGGCAGGCAGCAAAGACTCGTAACACCAGCATGCGGGTAAACGAAAAGGGGTTGGCGATCGCCAACCCCTTTTTCGTGCCGCGCCAATGTGGGTGGCTGCCTGGTTGACGGTTGCAACCGCCCTTTTCCGGCCATTTTCTGAGCGATACTCTGGAAAGCGTATTTGACGATACAATTTGCTGGTGCAAAAGCCGTTTAATGACTGCTTAGAGTTCGATCACACAGCGGCGAACGGTGGACATTAGACAATCGATCGCTTCAAATGCTCGATTCGGAGCATAATTTGCCTGGTCCCCTTAGCCACCTTTAGTCTCAATGTCAGTTTACGAGGAGTGATAGCACATGACTGGAAGGCACAATCGGCGTCAATTTCTTTGGTACGGTTCGGCGGCCTTGGGCGGCACCTGGTTTCTCAAAGCCTGTGCCAGCAGCCCCACAACCAGCAGCAACCCTTCATCCTCTACGGCTGCTTCACCGGCTCCCAGTGCTTCAAGCACGAGCTTCAAAGCCGCTATGGTGCTGCCAGGGATTATCACTGACAAAGCCTGGAATCAGGCAGGCTATACCGGGCTTGAAGGCATTAAATCCAAACTGGGAGCCGAGACTGCTTATGTTGAAAAAGTCGGACAGGCTGACCAGGCCGAAGCCCTCTCGGATTTTGCGCGCCGTGGATTTAATCTGGTGTATGCCCACGGTGGGCAGTTTGATGCCGCGGCCAAGCAGGTCGCGGCCCAGTTTCCCAAGACCTTCTTTGTGGTAGTCAACGGATCGGCTACAGGCCCAACGTCGCCTCCCTACGGCTGGATAACCTGCAAGTTAGCTATCTGTGCGGCATTCTGGCTGCATCCATGACAAAATCGGGCAAGCTGGCCTACATTGCTGGTCAGGAGTTTTTAGCAACGCAAGAAGAGCTGCGCGGCTTTACGCTGGGAGCGAAATCGGTCAAGCCTGCGGTTGAAATCAAATCGACCTTTACAGGCGATTGGAACGACGCTGCTAAAGCGAAGGAAGCGGTTGATGCGCTGGTTTCAGCGGGTGCCGATGTCGTTTACCCGTGGCTTGATAATGCCGCACCCACCGCACTGAAAACGGCTGAAGAAAAAGGCGCTTACACGATCGGCAACACGGTTGACCAGTCCGACATTACGCCCAAGTCGATTCTGACCAGCGCCATTAAACGGATTGACCTGGCGATCGACAAGCTCGCTGACCTGGCTGCCAAAAATCAACTCCAGGGTCAGCTCTACTCTCTGGGACTGGAAGAGACCGAGATTCTCTACCTTGGCAAATACGGCCCTGCCGTTCCCAAACCGCTTCAGGATAAGGTGAAAAAAGTTGAAGACGCGATCGTGGCAAAAAAAATCACCTTTGAAAGCTGCACGGAGGGTGGCAAGGAGACGCGGTGTGTGAAGGGGGCGTAGCGAGGATGGAAGATCGGGGCAAGAAAGCCGAGGGTGTGGAGGACGCAGAGGATGCAGACGGGAGAGTTTGAAGCTAGTGGTCAGTGACTAGTTGCCGTGAATCACGCGAAAGCGCTCTTGATGACTGATGACGATGTTATTACCGTCTACCATCCCATTCTCCCTATGCCCCCCATCCCCCCCTCTCCCTCCGCTTATCTCCGCCTCGAAGGCATTACCAAGCGTTTTGGCAATTTTACGGCCAATGACAGCATCGATCTCACGGTGCAAACGGGCAGCATCCATGCGCTTCTTGGTGAGAATGGGGCTGGTAAGACTACGTTGATGAATATCTTGAGCGGGTTGTACCAACCGGATGCGGGACAGATTTACTTGGATGGACAACCCGTTGCGATCGCGTCACCTGGTATTGCGATCCGGTACGGCATTGGGATGATCCACCAGCACTTCATGCTGGTACCGCAGCTCACTGTCGCGGAGAATATCGTGCTGGGGACAGGGTCGGCCTTGCGGTTGAATCTGCGGCAAAAGGCCCAGCACATTGCGGCAATGTCAGCGGCCTATGGGTTGACGGTTGACCCCTTTGCGCGTGTGGGCGATCTGCCAGTCGGGACACAGCAGCGCGTCGAAATTCTCAAAGCGCTCTATCGTCAGGCCAGGCTCCTGATTCTGGATGAGCCGACCGCCGTGTTGACGCCACCGGAGGTAAAGACATTTTTTGCGGTGCTGCGTCAGTTAGCCGCCAAGAACCACACCATCATTTTCATCAGCCACAAACTGGAGGAAGTGCTGAGCCTTTGTGATACCGTGACGGTACTGCGACGCGGGCAGGTGGTCGCAACAACCTCAACGGAAGGTGCTACGCGTCAGGATCTGGCGCGGCTAATGGTCGGTCGGGAGGTGCTGTTTCAGCTAGATCGGCCAATGGTTAGCACGCCAACTGAGCAGGCTACTGGTCAGTCGGTTGTTCTAGACGTACAGAACCTGCATGTGCAGGACGATCGCCAGCTTGCAGCGCTGAAAGGGGTTTCATTCCAGCTACAGGCGGGCGAGATTTTAGGCGTTGCGGGGGTGGATGGCAATGGACAACGCGAACTGGCAGACGCGATCGCAGGCCTCCGCACACCAACAGCCGGTAGCATCACGCTGCATGGTACCGACATTACGGCATGGCCAGTGCCGCAGCGGGTGCAGCAGCTCAAAGTGGGCTACATTCCTGAAGACCGCCAGAAGATGGGACTGGTCATGCGCTTTAGCATTGCCCGCAATCTTATTCTCAAAGCGTTTGCACGGTTCCCCTTCTGTCGGCGCTGGCTGTTGCAGCGCTCGGCGATCAATGCGAATGCAACCGCTGCCATTCAAACCTTTGACATTCGGGCAACCAGCGGCAATCTGCGGGTCAGTCAACTGTCTGGCGGCAACCAGCAGAAGGTGGTACTGGCGCGAGAACTCGCGGGGGAACCGGCGTTGATTATCGCCATGCAGCCGACCCGCGGGTTGGATGTGGGCGCGACGGAATATGTGCAGACGGCGCTGCTGGCTGAGCGGGCGCGCGGAGCAGCAATTCTCTATATCTCAACGGAACTGGAAGAGGTGATGGCGATGAGCGATCGCATTGCAGTCATCTACGAGGGTCAATTTCTGGATGTGCTCGATCGCCCGTCAGCGACGGTAGAAGCGGTTGGACTGCTAATGGCCGGCGATCACCAACAGGCGCAACGATGAACTGACTGGACTGATACGAGCAGGAATGATAGAGCATGGGAGCGATCAAGTAATTCGATGGCGCTGAAAAAATTTAATGCAGGACAAACATCATGCATGGCGACGCCGTAGCGCCCAGGAATCACCGATCGTGGTTCTTTGACGACGCCAAGGAACGAGAACACAATAAGATCGGTAATTCTGTAGGGGTTTAGCAGGCGGGCAAAAACCGCTGCCGTCACCGGAAGCTTACCTGCCGCACGCTAAGCCCTGACGACTGGATTTGCCGATGTGATTGAATTCACGATCCCAAGCAGTGCATCAGTCCGTGTTTCGTGATGGGCCTGTGAGATAATGCTGTTTTACTGGAGATTTCATGGCTGCTGCGTATATTCAAGACGAAGCCGAATTCGACACGCTGTTAGAGGCCGAACCGCTGCTGGTGGTAGACTGTACAGCGACCTGGTGTGGCCCATGTAAACTGGTTGCGCCGTTGATGGATCGATTGGCCGATGAGTTTCGCGATCGCGCCAAGGTCTTTAAGCTAGACCTCGATGCGAACAAGTCGGTTGCAAAGCGGTTTGGTATTCGCAGTATTCCGGCTGTCATGTTCTTTAAGCAAGGGGAGTTGGCGGAAACGGTGGTGGGCGCTAAGCCCTACGAAGCTTTTAGCAGCGTCCTGGCTAAATGTTTGACATAAGCGCGGGTTGCAGATTGTCGGGCGATCGCACCGTCAATCAGGGGTACAGGTGACGGCCACCGTTGCCATCCAGCCTGACGGGGCTACGACGAAGCGCCACCGTCGCCACGAATGATCGCTAAAATCTGTCCGGCGGTGACGAGTTGCCCAGAAGTACAGAGTACCTCGGTGACAATGCCTGGTTCTTCCGGGAAGAGCGTCATTTCTTGCTTCATGGCTTCCAGCACAATGACGCCCGTTTCTTCGTTGACGCGATCGCCCGGTTGGACGAGAATTTGCCAGACGTTAGCCGTAGTAGCCGCCGTCAACGCATAGCAGTCATCGGGGATGTCAATCGTTGGTGCGGGTGGTAGATCGGGTTCGTCGGCGATCGCGGCTTCATCCTGAGCGCTGAGTGCCCAGCGATCGCGCTCTTCACGAAAGGCAATCTGCTGGCGGGTTTTGAAAGCGGCAGCTTCATCAGCAATGCTGTGTAAAAACTGCTGGTACTCCCGGAGGTTAAAGGTCGTTTCTTCAATGTCGAGCTTAAATTTGCCTTCGATGAACGCCTCACGGATTTGCATGAGTTCGGCATTAGACACGGGGTAGAACCGGATCTGGTCGAAAAATCGCAGCAGCCAGGGCTTTCCATCTTTAAAGTCAGCCGTTTGCTTGTAGCGATTCCACATCTGAACGGTGCGGCCTACAAACTGATAGCCCCCCGGCCCTTCCATACCATAGACGCAGAGGTATGCCCCGCCGATACCCACCGCATTTTCGGGTGTCCAGGTACGGGCCGGATTGTACTTCGTGGTGACGAGACGATGGCGCGGGTCGAGCGGTACGGCAACAGGCGCACCCAGATACACATCGCCCAGTCCCATCACCAAATAGCTGGCGTTGAACACGATATCCTTCACCGCTTCGATGCTGTCTAGCCCATTGATGCGACGGATAAATTCAATATTGCTGGGACACCAGGGTGCGTCCTTTCGCACGGACTGCATGTATTTTTGAATGGCGAGTTGGGTCGATTCGTCATCCCACGATAGGGGCAAATGGACAATGCGCGTGGGCAGGGTTTCCAGTTCAGCGATCGCGGGTAGATGCGCTTCAATATTTTGCAATGCCGTGAGCAAATCCGGTTGAGAAATGATGCGGCTGTCGTAATGCACTTGGAGCGATCGTATGCCGGGTGTGAGTTCAAGAATTCCATCAATGGGATTGGCTTGCAAATAGGTCATCAACTCATGCACCCGAAAGCGCAGGTTCAGGTCGAGCATCAGCGGGCCATATTCAATCAGTAAATATTTATCGCTGGCCTGACGGTAGGTCACCGCAATCTGCGTTTCGGTTGCGGGCAGAGTGGCAAGAATGGCGCGTTCACGTGTGTGTGTGCCCGTATTGCTACTTCCATCATCCCTGACCTCAAGAGCTGGCCCAGCTTGCAGGGTTTGAATCTGGCGATCGAGGTGTAATTCTTGCTGTAGCGCTTGCTCGAAGGTCAGACGATGGAATTGAATGGTGTTGCCTGGTTTGAGCTGCCCAATTTTCCATAGCTCGGCTTCGGCGATCGTGGCGGGGCAGACAAAACCACCCAGACTGGGTCCATCCAGACCAAGGATGATGGGCATGTCACCTGTGAAGTCGATCGTGCCCACGGCATAGGCATTGTCGTGAATGTTGGAGGGATGTAGCCCCGCTTCGCCACCGTCCTGTCGCGCCCACTGGGGTTTAGGACCAATGAGCCGGATACCCGTCCGCGCGGAGTTGTAGTGGACTTCCCAGTGGGTATTGAAGAATGTCCCGATGTCGTCATCCGTGAAGAAGTCGGGCGCACCGTGGGGACCGTAGAGGACGCCGATCGCCCAGTGTTCTGGGTAAGTGGGAATGAGTGCCGGTGGTAGAGCTTGCGACTGCTGAGGCGAGGCGGCATTCACCTTCAAAACATCGCCAACTTGCAGCGATCGCCCGCCATGTCCGCCAAACCCGCCGAGGGTGAAGGTGGCTTTACTGCCTAGATAGTCGGGCACGTCAAAGCCGCCCTGCACAGAAACATACGTCCGAAACCCGTTGCCCTGGATGGTGCCCAGGCGCAAGGTGCTGCCTGCTTTGACGGGAACGGCAGTCCAGAAGGCGATCGGCTCTTTGTCCAGGGTCGCTTTCATGGGTGCGCCCGTCAGGCAAATCACCGTGTCGGCGTTGAAGCGCAGGGTCGGCCCCGATAAGGTGCACTCCAGGCCAGCGGCAGCTTCGGAGTTGCCTAAAATCCGGTTGCCGAGCCGAAACGCCAGCGAATCCATCGGGCCAGAGGGCGGTACGCCAATATCCCAATAGCCCACACGTCCGGGGTAGTCCTGAATAGTGGTCATGGTGCCGGCCACGAGGACGTCGATCGTGCGGGGATGGTAGGTAAACCCGTTGAGAAATTTGGTGGTCAGGTTGGCAGCCGCAAAGTCAGGGGTGGCGACAATCTGGCGCAGGTACTCCAGGTTGGTTTCGATGCCATCAATGCGAGAGGAGGCGAGGGCAGACTGGAGGGCGGCGATCGCCTCCTCTCGCGATTCGCCATGCACAATCACCTTGGCCAATAGCGGGTCGTAAAAGGGGGAAGCCTCCGTACCCGTGGCGATCCAGGTGTCACAACGCGCGGTATTGGGAAACTGGACATTGGTGAGTGTGCCAGAACTGGGCTGGAAGTTTTTGTGGGGGTCTTCGGCATACAGGCGCACTTGAATGGAATGCCCCTGGGGCTGATAGCGAAAGGTTTCCAGCGACAGCGATTCACCGGCAGCCTGCCGCAGCATCCATTCCACCAGGTCAATGCCCGTGATGGATTCGGTGACGCCATGTTCAACCTGGAGGCGTGTGTTGACTTCGAGGAAATAAAACTGCTCGGTGTCTACGTCGTAGATAAATTCGACGGTGCCTGCGGATTGGTAGTTGACTGATTGCCCCAGTCTGGTTGCTGCCGTGTAGAGTTGCTGCCGGAGGTCATCGCTGATGTTGGGAGCGGGGGCTTCTTCAATGACTTTTTGGTTGCGCCGCTGAATGGAGCAGTCGCGTTCACCAATGGCAACGACGGTGCCCTGACCATCACCGAAAATCTGCACTTCGATGTGACGTGCCCGTTCGACGTACTTTTCGAGAAACACGCCGCTTTGGTTAAAGTTATTGCGGCTCAGGCGCTGCACGGTTTCAAATTGTTCTGCCAGGGTGGCGGCTTCACGGCAAAGCTGCATCCCAATGCCACCACCGCCTGCGGTACTTTTGATCATGACGGGATAGCCGATCGCGGTAGCGGCCTGTCGCACCTGTTCCAGATCTTCGAGTAAGGGAGTGCCAGGGACGAGGGGCAGTCCGGCGTGCTGGGCGATCGCGCGGGCCTCATGTTTCAGCCCAAACTGCCGGATTTGGTCGGGGGTGGGGCCAATGAAGGTAATGCCTGATTGGGTACACGCTTCGGCAAAGGCCACGTTTTCACTCAGAAACCCATAACCGGGATGAATGGCATCGGCTCCGGTTGACTGTGCGGCGGCGAGAATAGCATCGGCACGGAGATAGCTTTGAGCGGCGGCAGCGGCTCCCACGCAAACGGCTTCGCTGGCGGCGGCAACGTGAGCGGCGTGGGCGTCGGCTTCGGAATAGACGGCAACGGAGGCTATGCCCATGCGATCGAGGGTACGAATAATCCGGCAGGCAATCTCACCCCGATTGGCAATCAGGACTTTGGTAAACATGGGCAGCGTAAGTTGAATAGCGTGGCGGTACGAGCGGTAGGGTAGCACAGAACTCAGTGCTGAATGATGCTTCAAGTAGCAATTGGAGCTTAAGTATTTTCGTCTGCGGGAAGGGTATCTAAAACGTTCTAGAGACTGAAATTGTGGACATTCCCAAATTATGAACATTTCTATGCGTCGGCGTTCACCTGCAATAATGGTAGCCATTGTCTGTCTGGCAGGAATCCACCGATGCATCGTCTTGCTACCCTACCAGGAGGCTGGAATCCGTCTGCTGATGGCGTGATTTTTGTCGAGCAACAGCCCGCGCCGATCGTGGTGATCACGGCGGCGGATACGGATATTCAAACGTTAGCGGCGGCGGTTGGGCCGCTACCGGCGGATTTTCCATCGATCCGGGTGGTGAATTTACTGCAGTTACAGCAGCAGTTGACGATCGATACCTATGCAGAAGCTGTGCTGGCAGAGGCCAAAGTCATCATTGTGCGGCTGATTGGGGGGCAGGCGTACTGGAGCTATGGGCTGGAGGTAGTTGAGGAAACGGCGCAACAGGCGGGTGCCGCATTGATTGTGGTGCCGGGGGATGAGCGTCCTGATGCCACGTTAACAAGCCATTCGACAGTGCCGCTGTCGGTGGTGAATCAGGTGTGGCAGTACTTTATTGAGGCGGGGGTGGAGAATTATCGGCAGTTGCTGGGGTTTGTGGCGGCACGGTTCTTGGGGCGGGCGATCGAGTATGAAGCGCCGCGGGCGGTGCCACGGGTGGGGATTTATCGACCTTATGTGGCTGGAGCTGGGGTTGATGTAGATTTGGGTTTCGTTGAAAATTGTGTCCGGGGGACTTCCCCCCGGTCCCCCGCGATGTGGGGTCCTAACTCCCCCACACCCCCCGAACTGGAGTGCTTGGGAGAAAACCGAGTAGTGATTGAAGGGGATTGGGTATTCACCGAAGGGCTGGGGGAAGAGGGTTCAAGTGTTTCTGTGGTGGCGGAAAGAAGTGGCGCGGATGGAAAGACGCGAGCGGCAGGGATTATTTTTTATCGGGCGCATTATTTGGCGGGGAATACGGCGGCGATCGATGCGCTGTGTGAGGCGCTGATGGAGCGGGATCTGGTGCCTGTGCCGATTTTTGTGTCGTCGTTAAAAGAACCGGATGTACAGGCAGAATTGGTGCGCTACTGCCGGGGAAATGTTGAAGTGTTGCTCAACACGACGAGTTTTTCGTTGGCGAGTTTAGAAACGGATACGCCCCAGGTGGATTTATGGCAAACGCTGGATGTGCCTGTGTTCCAGGTGATTTTTAGTGGTGGCACACGGGAAGCCTGGGCGGCGGGTGTGCAGGGATTAATGCCTCGCGATATGGCGATGAATGTGGCGCTGCCGGAGGTGGATGGTCGCATCATTACGCGATCGGTGTCGTTTAAGGCGGTGCAGTCGCAGAATCCACTGCTGCAAACGGATGTCGTGGTGTATGAACCGGAGCGATCGCGCATCAATTTTGTTGCTGATCTGGCGGCAAAGTGGGTTACGTTGCGTCACACTCCCGTTGCCGAACGAAACGTTGCTCTGATTCTGGCGAACTATCCCAACCGTGACGGACGGTTAGCCAATGGCGTTGGGTTAGATACACCTGCCAGTTGTTTAGCTATTTTGAACGCACTGAAGTCGGTCGGTTATACCATTCCCGATTTACCGGCAACCAGCGATGAATTAATGCAGATGTTAACGGCGGGTGTGACGAACGATCCAGAGGGTATAGGCGTGCGATCGTCCCATCAATCCTTATCGCTTGAAGAGTATCAAACCCATTTCCAGACATTGCCGATCGCAGTGCAAACAGGGATTCAAACCCGTTGGGGCGATCCATCTGAAACAGATGCCTTTCCAATTGCAGGCGTGCAGTTTGGTCATGTTTTTGTTGGGATTCAACCCGCTCGTGGCTACGATCGCGATCCAGCACTCAACTATCATGCGCCCGATTTAGAACCCACTCATTCCTACCTCGCCTTCTATCACTGGCTCAATGCAAAATTTGCTGCCAACGCGATCGTCCACGTGGGTAAACACGGCAATTTAGAATGGTTGCCTGGAAAGAGCGTCGCCCTCTCCGAAAACTGCTATCCCGAAGCCGTCTTTGGCGCGATGCCGCACTTTTATCCCTTTATCGTCAACGATCCCGGCGAAGGGTCGCAGGCAAAACGGCGATCGCAAGCCGTCATTCTGGATCACCTGACGCCCCCTATGACCCGCGCCGAACTTTACGGCGGACTCCATCAACTGGAAGGCTTAATCGACGAATATTACGAAGCCCAAACCCTCGATCCAGGCAGAGTAGGGCTGGTGCGCGATCGCCTCATTCAGCTCATTCGCCAGGAACATTTGCACAGTGAGTTAGGCATGGCCGCTGAACTCTCCGACGACGCGATCGCCCAGGTTCTCACCACCGCTGATGGTTATTTATGCGAACTCAAAGAAGCCCAAATTCGCGATGGCTTGCACATCTTCGGGCAGTGTCCCAGCGGCACGCAGCTGCGCGATCTCATCATCGCCATTGCCCGTAATCCAACCACCCATCGTATGGGACTCACCCGCGCGATCGCGCAAGACTGGCAGCTCGACTTTGACCCACTCACCGCCAATCTGGGCGATCCCCTCCCGGCAACCCATCATCCCGCCCTCCAAACCTGCCGCATCATCGGTGACGCGATCGAAGTCATCGAACACTACGCCGCCACCCTCATTACTTCCCTCATCGACCATGATCACATCCCCAGTCCCACGGGAAACACGCATCCCCCCCGGGTAAATTTCCGCCTTTCACCCCAGAACTCTTATTCGGGGGGCGTGGGGGAGTTAGGCCCCCACATCGCGGGGGACCGGGGGGAAGTCCCCCGGACACAATCGCCGACCGCAGCAACAATCCATGCACACAGCATTGGACAGCAAACCCAGCAAGAATTGCTTTGGGTCCGCGATCGCCTCCTCCCCGCCCTCCAGCAAACCCACCAGGAAATCACCAACCTCCTCCGGGGGCTAGACACCCACTACATCCCCAGCGGTGCCTCCGGTGCCCCCACCCGTGGTCGTCCCGACGTTTTGCCCACCGGACGCAACTTCTACTCCGTAGACATCCGCGCCATCCCCACCGAAACCGCCTGGGACATCGGACGCAACGCCGCCGAAATCCTCATCGAGCGCTACACCCAGGAACACGGCCAATATCCCCAAACACTCGGACTATCCATCTGGGGGACATCCACCATGCGCACTGGCGGTGACGACATCGCCGAAGCCCTTGCCCTCCTGGGCGTCCAGCCCGTCTGGGATGGCATCTCACGTCGCGTCATCGACTTCGAAATTTTACCGCTGTCCATTCTCGGTCGTCCCCGCGTCGATGTTACCCTCCGTATTTCCGGCTTCTTCCGCGACGCCTTCCCAAACCTAATTGATTTATTCGACAGTGCCGTCAACGCGATCGCCAACCTCAACGAACCCGCCGACCAAAACCCGCTCGCCGCTCATGTCCAGCAAGAAACCCAACGCTGGGAAGCCGATGGATTAGCCCAAGACCAGGCCACCGCGCGATCGCGCTACCGCATCTTTGGCTCCAAACCCAGCGCCTATGGAGCCGGATTGCAAGGCTTAATCGAATCCCAACACTGGGAAAGCGACGCCGACTTAGCCCGCGCCTACATCAACTGGAGCGCCTACGCCTACACCCGCAACGCCGAAGGCAAATCAGCCCCCGAAGCCTTCACCCAACGGCTCAGCACCCTGCAAATTGTGCTGCAAAACCAGGACAACCGCGAACACGATCTCCTCGACTCAGACGACTACTACCAGTTTCAAGGTGGCTTAACAGCGGCAGTACGCTCTATTTCCCAAACTGACCCCGAGGTTTACTTTGGCGACAATTCCCGCACCGCCCAACCAAAAGTCCGAAAACTGAGTGAAGAAATTGCCCGCGTCTACCGCTCCAGAGTTGTCAACCCCAAATGGATTACAGGTGCCATGCGACATGGCTACAAAGGTGCATTCGAAATGGCCGCTACCCTGGATTACCTGTTTGCCTACGATGCCACAACTCATTGCGTCCAGGGCTTCATGTACGAAGGCATCGCCAACGCCTACCTCTTTGATTCAACCGTGCAAGCCTTTCTACAAACCAGCAACCCCTGGGCATTACGCGATATGGCAGAACGGCTACTCGAAGCGCACCAGCGAGGACTATGGAAACAAGCCCTACCAGCCATGCTAGACAACCTGCGATCGCTCGCCAACGAAGCAGAAGGTGTGATTGAGTCCCAACATCCAGGCACTGGCAGCGCTTGATCCACCACTTTTCATGACAACCAGTTTTCTAAATCAGCACGCGATGTAAAGTTCAACAACGCGATCGCCAGTGCCTCCAATTGGTCGATTGACAGGGCGGCAACACGATTGCGTACCTGATCCGGTAGTACTCCCAGTCGCTGTTCCAGGAGCAGCAGAACGAGCGATCGTTCCCCTTCCTGGCGACCTTCCTGGCGACCCTCCTGACGCCCTTCCTGACGCCCTTCCTGACGCCCTTCCTGGCGACCTTGTTGAAGCCCCTGCTGCAATCCCTCTTCGAGAATTTCTTAATAAATCACCGATTCACGCATCATGCCCTCCCGAAAAATTTGACGGATGAAGCTCTTCTCAAATTTTAGCCCTGCTAACACTTGCACATAGGAGGATACTTCCTGTCGTTGCCCTGACTCAAGCTGGCTCACGCGTTCCGCAATATCTCGGAGCAGTTGGTCAGCCGATGGCCCTGTTGCTAATGTCGCCAGTGGCAGCAAGGCCGGGTCATTCAGGAAGCGATTTGCCTCTTCTTCCCAAAGCTTAATCACTCTGTACTCGTGACGAGTCGTTTCAGCCTCAAACGTGGTGGCAATCACGGTGTTTTCCGCTGGCGGCAGGAGCAGCACAACCACCTGAGTAACAGGAAGCCGATACAGGCGATACAAACGCACCCAGTAGTCCAACATCCGCAGTGGTAAAGGCGGATTCGATTCCAACGTTGTCTGAAATTCTAAATGCAGAATTCGCCCTTGAATTTGCAGAAAAGTGACATAGTCAGCACGAATCGGTTCGATGCCAAGTTCGGTTTTCAGCACGGCGACCGATCGCTGTGGTGTTCCCAATACCCACGCAGCAAACTGATCGGGATACTTTTCTGACAGTATTTTGCACAAGTTGTCGTAGGGCATCCGTAAACCGATGAAATCGCACCTTTGTATTGATTAGCGCAGAGATTCAATTAATATGTGTCAATCGCCACACAATCGCGCGCGGCTCAGTACGATCGCATGCGGCCAACGGCAACGAGAGGAATGAGATGGTACGTGTCCTGATTCTAGGCGGCACAGGCGATGCTGTTGAGCTAGCGGCACAGGCTGCCCAGATTTCAACGATTGAGGTAATAACATCGCTGGCAGGGCGTACCCGACACCCGATCGCGCCAAGCGGCAGTACCCGCGTTGGTGGGTTTGGCGGCGCAGATGGACTCACAGCCTATCTTCGCGAGTCACAGATTGACCTATTGATCGATGCGACCCATCCGTTTGCCGCCCAGATGTCCTGGAACGCCGCCACTGCCGCCACTGCCGCTAACATTCCTCACCTCATGCTAATCCGTCCGGCGTGGACAAAAGTGACCGACGATCGCTGGATTGAAGTTGTCAGCGTTGACGCGGCAGCAAAAGCCATTCCACCAGATATTACGCGCGTATTTCTCACCATTGGCAGACAACAGCTCGCACCGTTTGTCCCACTCACAAACACCTGGTTTTTGCTGCGATCGATTGATCCACCCGCATCCGAGTTAATGTTGCCCAACGGCAAGCTGATTCTTGATCGCGGCCCCTTCACTCTTGAAAACGAGCGATCGTTACTGCTGGACTACCGCATTGAGGCAATTGTCAGCAAAAACAGCGGTGGTGATGCAACCTACTCCAAAATCATCGCCGCCAGAGAGCTAAACATTCCGGTCATTATGGTCGATCAACCACCGATGCCCCCAGGAGAGCGGGTAACGGATGTGTCCAGCGCCCTCCGCTGGCTGCAACAGCACATCAAGTCAGCATGAGCTTCATCGCCTGCTTTAAGCCTTCGCCAAAAGCAACCGTTGAATCGTCTTTTCGATGTCTTCTGGCTTTGTCATGGACGAGTAGCGTTCAACCACTTTACCGGCGCGATCGACCAGAAATTTCGTAAAGTTCCACTTAATCGCTTCGGTTCCAAGAATGCCCGGTGCCGACCGAGTCAGGTACTGGTAC
This sequence comes from Oscillatoriales cyanobacterium Centralia_MAG_596, assembly GCA_021323955.1. Classification (GTDB taxonomy): domain Bacteria; phylum Cyanobacteriota; class Cyanobacteriia; order Leptolyngbyales; family Leptolyngbyaceae; genus Stenomitos. The sequence goes on from JAJPKC010000503.1 coordinate 19,571, forward strand.
AGCGGATGAGCATTTGGGCCATTCACATCAATTTTCTGGAAGAGCGGAAACGTCACCCCAAAGCGAGTTTCACAGAATGACTGGATTTCAGCCGTGCTGCCTGGTTCCTGCTGCCCAAACTGGTTGCAGGGAAAGCCCAGAATCACCAATCCTTGATCCGCATATTTTTCATAGAGCGCCTGGAGTCCCTGATATTGCGGCGTAAACCCGCATTGACTGGCTGTATTGACAATTAGCAAGACCTTGCCACGATA
>JAJPKC010000373.1 GCA_021323955.1 Oscillatoriales cyanobacterium Centralia_MAG_596
AAACCAGTGAGACGCTGGACTTCGTTCACGACAATCTGACACATCTCGAGTAGTGTCGATGCCTTTTGTAGACGCGTAATTGTCCCTCTAACCTGCTGGTAGAACTCAAAAAAGCTGGTATCGTGCTGTGTGGTTTTGGGTTCCAGTTCCAAAATGATGACGCTGTCGAAACGATGGACAATGCCATCCAGTTCGATCGCGCGATCGGCACTATTGATCGATAGTTTCAGTGGGTTGGTATATTCAAAGTCCGCTGCCAAACAGCGCTGAATCAGCCGCACCTGCTCGGCATTGAGCAAGTCCACTAGAGGTTTGCCCAGCAGCGCTGCCGGTTCATACCCAATCACAGCCTGCGTGTTAGCGCTCACCTGAATGATCTCGAACGTGTCTTCATGCAGTCCAAGCAGCGCCCCATGCGGCTGAATCAACCCCGGAATGTGAATCGGCTCGCGATCGCAGTTTGCTAAATCAATCGTTTCATCAATTGGATCAGTACTCATCGCCTGCACTTTGCCCTCACCATACCGCACACAAACCTTACTGCGCTCAGACCTTACCGCGCACAAACCTTACCGTGCATAAACCTTACCGCACTCAAAAACGTAATTGCAGATCAGCCTTGCTGTAACAACTGGCAGTAGCCGTGAGCCAACTCTCAAAGCGGTTACAATCACTCATTCATTATCGCCATACAGTGACATAAATCTCGGCTAAATTATGTCTGACGACCAAAAAATTTAGGGACAAGTTTTGCGATAAACGACTGACGGGGTCAGTCACTGATGTCGAGCATTCAGACTAGCACAGGTTTATGGCTGTCTGAGCGGAAGGAAATCGGAAGATCGGCAATAATCGGGGCATCGAGATCTAAGAATTACACCAGGACTATGCCCAACACCAACGACACGCCCCCGCCATCCGCCCGGTCAAGGATCCAACCGCTCAACCCAAAGGCCGCTCGAAATCGAGTGTTTACCGCGCCATTACCAGACCCAATTACTAAAAATATTGAAGCGGTGACATCACTGCACACCCAGGAAGTGCGCGATATTCCCGCCCATCAGCGCCTATTTGAAGCGATCGCAACGTTTTTCGGACGATCAATCTTTTTGTATAGCCTGCTGGTCGTTCTGGCGCTCTGGATCACGGGCAGTTTTTTTACATCCGCGCTGCCGTTTGACCTGCCCCCATTCAACTGGGCCGCCCAGGGACTGGATGCCGCCGCACTGGTCATTTCAACGGGAGTACTCGTCCGTCAAACGCGCCAAGAAAATTTTGCGGAACAGCGTTCACAGCTAATGCTACAGCTTAATCTCCTCTCCGAGCAAAAAATCGCCAAAATTATTGCGCTGTTAGAAGAGCTTAGAGCCGATCTGCCGGGGGTCATTGATCGCCAGGATCCAGAGGCAGAAGTGATGCAAGAAGCGGCCGACCCGATCGCGGTATTGGCCGCCCTTCAAGAAACCTTGGCGCAGGAGCTATCTGCCACCGATGACGCCAACCTCAGTTAATTACGCCCAAATAATTACGCCCAAAGGGTCAGAACGGGTTTATATCGCTTGGTAGAGAAAGATCCTAGAACCCCCCCGGTATAGTGTGCATGGTCACACTCAAAATTAACTATAAACCTGACTAAGGGGATATACATGGCTCAGCTAAATGGCGTAATGATGCAGTACTTCCACTGGTATATCCCTCCGGATGGCAAACTCTGGACTGAATTTGCGGAGCGAGTACAGGGACTTGCAGCGGCGGGCGTTACCGCTGTGTGGCTCCCTCCCGCGTATAAGGGAACAGCCGGCGGCTACGATGTTGGCTACGGTGTCTATGACATGTTTGATCTGGGTGAGTTTGACCAGAAAGGCTCTGTCCGGACAAAGTACGGCACCAAAGAAGAGTACATCGCGGCAATCAAAGCGGCCAAAGCAGCGGGTGTTCGCGTTTATGCCGATGTTGTTCTCAACCATAAATTAGGGGCTGATGAACCTGAAGAGGTAGAAGCTACCCCTTATAATCCCGAGGATCGCAACCAGCCGATCGGGGATATGCAAACCATTAAAGTGTGGACTCACTTCACCTTTCCCGGTCGCCAGGGCAAATACTCCAATCTGGAATGGCACTGGTGGCACTTTGATGCCGTGGACTATAACGTTTACAACGAAGGTGAAAACGCCGTTTACCTGTTCAAGGACAAGAAATTTGACGACAATGTTGACCTGGAAAAGGGCGCGTTTGACTATCTCATGGGCTGTGACCTGGATATGGAACATCCCGAAGTGCGCGATGAGTTGAAGCGCTGGGGGGAATGGTTTGTCGATACCACAGATGTAGATGGCTTTCGCTTTGATGCAGTCAAGCATGTAAAAGCAGGCTTTTTCCCCGAATGGTTAAACCACTGTCGTCAATACGTTGGCCGTAATCTCTTTGCGGTTGGTGAATATTGGTCGTATGAAGTGGAAGCGCTCCACCATTTCATCGAGGTTACAGGTGGCGATGTCTTACTGTTTGATGCACCATTGCACTACAACTTTAGTGTTGCCAGTACCCAGGGCAATAACTACGACATGCGGCAGATCTTTGATAACACGCTGGTGCAACATCAACCCGCTCTTGCTGTAACGCTGGTTGACAACCATGACTCACAGCCATTACAAGCGCTAGAATCTGTTGTGGAAGGCTGGTTTAAGCCGCTAGCGTACGCCTTAATCCTCCTCCGTAGCGAGGGCTATCCCTGCATTTTCTATGGTGATTACTACGGTGCTCACTACACAGATAAAGGGCGTGATGGCAACGAGTATGAGATTTGGCTCGATAGCCATCAGTGGATCATTGATAAATTTCTGTTTGCTCGCCAGACCTATGCCTATGGCGACCAGTACGACTATTTTGATCATGCGAATACCGTTGCCTGGAC
>JAJPKC010000034.1 GCA_021323955.1 Oscillatoriales cyanobacterium Centralia_MAG_596
GCAGAAGAGTGGCAATAATGATTCCGCCGTTGATTGCCGTGATCCACGTAATTTCCTAGACAAAGCTATTCACAGTTGGTTGAGAAACTCCCAACCTGAACACACAAAACTTCGGATTAAGTTCATCGATCGATTTATACTCAGGCTACTTAGTTGGTAGTGCTTACTTTTTATTGCCACGGATATATTTAGGAAATCCACGTTAAGAAGAGTTCAAAATTTCTTCTGAGGAAGTACTGCAAAAATGACTCATTTTCTTCAGTCTGACTACAATACTTCTAATAAGTGGTCGGTTCTAGCAGGGTTACGATTTTTCTTAGCTTTTATTGTTGTTGCTAGCCATTTAACTGCATATTTGCCGGGGCATAATACTCTTGTATTCAGCCAGATTGCAAAACTTGGTGGCAATACAGCGGTTATAGGTTTCCTTTTGATTTCTGGTTATTCAATAGCTAACTCTCTAACTAGAAAATCAAAAAATTTTTATAAGCGTCGTTTTTTTAGAATCTATCCACTGTATTCATGCTCAATATTTTTTTCATTACTGCCCTTTTTGTTTCTGGGCAAAGAAGTTCAACTGCTTCATGAGAAGCTTGTGTTTCCGGGCTGGGCAGCCATTATTGGAAATCTTTTCTTTCTTCAAGACTTTACTGTTTTTCCGATTTTAGCAAATCCTGTTCTGTGGTCATTGAGCGTGGAAGTATTGTGCTATGCATTAGCACCCTATTTTATAAAAAAGTCAGTTAGATTTTTAATATTCCTAATAGTGGTTTCTGCTTGCTTATATGTGGTCTTTCCGCATCTTTATCGAGTGTTGAGCCATTCCACTTCTTTTCCACATTATGCTCATTTTATCTATGGAGTAGACTTCTATCTTTTTTTGTGGGCATGGCTTCTTGGATTTCTATATTTTGTTGTGGGCGAAGATAAAAGAATAAAAGTAGTTGTTATTCTGCTGGGGTGCATTCTTCTGATTCTTAATAAGAACTTTGGCGGCAGGCTAGATGTAATTACATACATTTTTGCATCATTAACTTTAATGTATGCACCTTATATTAAAATCTCTAAGAGTGTTATGAGCTCTCTTAATTATTTGGGTGACATATCTTATCCACTATATTTATTCCACCTTCCAACCTTTAATTTTTTGATTGCAGTTTTAGGAATTAATAATCCATTAGTATTGGTGGTATCATCTTTGGCGACCTCAGCATTCTTTTACCATACGATTGACGTAAGTGTACGCAAAAAGTAAGTGTATTTTTGAGTTCGCTAGATTTGATATAAGTAGATGGATTTTGAATCACAAATAAAAGGTCTTCGCTATCTTTGATTTGATTCCTTTTGCTAGCTTATTGCTAGTTTGATTGAAAGCTTCAGAACTCCTGAAACCCCTGTCCTGCCATAGACTGGGCTGAGCCTTGCGAACCCACAAAATAGGCTCTACACAAGCTTTGTCAGTCAATCAGAGTGGATGGTAGTATGGGAGTCTTGCTTACGTAGGCAAGACGCTTGTGCTGTGAGGGCTTGCGTTTTTCTGATCTTCCCCAGTTCACCAGCGTTTGTCTCAGCATTTACATCACTGTCGCTACTGGATGGTGCACCCAGTTATGCAATCAACAAACCCGAGAAATCAGTTTCTTGATTACACCAAAGGCATCCTCATCTTTCTGGTCGTCTACGGCCACATCCTGCAATACATCGTCTATAGCACCAAAGGCTTTTATCAAGACCCCATCTTCAAAGCCATCTACATCTTCCACATGCCGCTGTTCATTGCGGTCAGTGGCTTTGTCTCCTTTCCGTCCATCCACAAAAGCCCATTCCGGAGCCTTGCCAAAAAACGCTTCCTGACGCTGGTGGTGCCGATCGTCGCGTGGGCGGTTTTATACACACTGGTCTTTCTCTGCATTGGCAAAGAAGCATCCCTGCGCCAGTTTCTTCACGATATTGTGGCGAATACAGTCGGGGGGTTCTGGTTTTTGTGGGTGCTCTTTGGGGCCATTATTGCGATCGCGCTCCTCCGGCGGTTTGGGCAAGACACGCCGCTGGGAATGCTCCTGGCCTTTGGCGTGCTCCTGCTGCTCCCCGATAAAGGCAACCTGTTTTTGTTTAAATACCTGTTTCCCTTCTTTTGCGGTGGCTACCTGGCGGCCAAATGGCAAGAGACACCCACCTTTGCTGCAATTAAAAGCAATCGGTTTTTTCTGCCTGCCGTGTCTGGTGCCGCCATCCTGGGCTACGTCCTCTGGAACACCAAGACCTATATCTACGTGTCGGGAATGCACGACCCGTGGTCGATCGCGCTGCGTTACTTTGCCGGGTTTGCCGCCTGCATTCTCGTCATGTGGATGAACTGGAAGCTGTACCAGATCAGCACCAAGCCCCTGCGATCGCTCGTCGGCGCGATCGGTAAAGGCAGTCTCTACATCTATATCCTGTCGTCCTATCTCTTCATGTTTTCCGCCCAGTTTCAATACCCGTTGTCCAATAACGTCCTGCTCTTGCTGTCTATCTACCCGATCGCGGCCTTTTTGCTGAGTGTTGGTCTGCTCCAGCTTGGCAACCTCGCTGAACGTAACCCCTGGATTGCCAGGTTTTTATTCGGTCGGGTCACACCCCCGCAACCCTCAAAGGCGACCTGAAACGTTTTCGCTAAGGTCATCACGTCCTACAGAGGAGGCGATTTACGCTCGAATGAAGGTCAGGTACTGCCGTTGTTCTGCCGCTTTGTCTAGTTGCATCGAGATAGGGTGGTAGGTGACGATCGCAACAAGGAGAAACGTCAAGAATGTTGTGCGGCAGTCGAATTATTCTCCGACCTATATCTGAGACGGATTTAGATCTAATGGATCGAATGAATCGGGATTCTGAAACGATGAGATTTGTGGGCGGTACAAAGACACCTCAAAGCCAGTTAAAGGAGATCGTCCAGAAACTGCAAGATCAATTCAGGTGTCAGGGTTGGGGCTGGATGGGAATTGAAACTCACCAGGGAAAGAAACTTGGTTTTGTATTTCTGCGACGCTGCCCGCGGTTAGCTGAGATTGAACTGGGCTATCGCCTTTGTCGAGATTATTGGGGGCAGGGGTATGCCACAGAGAGCGCTCAGTTATTACTATCACATGGGCTAAAGGAGCTTTGTTTCAATCCAATTGTTGCGGCAGTTGATCCATTAAATACGGCATCTGAGCGGGTTCTTCAGCGAATCGGAATGCGATACTGGAAAGATCTTGATTGGGAAACAACCCCTAGCGGTTTTGCACGTTGCTACAGGGCTTCATAGATTATGGGCCCCCTTGGGGGAAGCCCCCACCCCCCCAATCGGCGGGACGGCTGCGTCCCCCAGACCCCCTCCAGAAGGTATTAATGCGGGATGGCGTCACAGCGCTTCGCATTGCCTGGTTGGTCAAGTTTCGACGGCTGGGGCAATGCGGTGTCGTGTCGATCCCAGATCCAGCGCTCTCCTGTTTCGACGCTGGGCGCATCCCCGAAAGCCTGGGAGGGTTGGGGAGGATCCAGTACTCGCAACGGGTTCAGCTTTCTTGAAATCCATTTACAGCCATTCGCTTCAACGAAATCTACTGATGCTGAAGCAGTTCCTTCAATCGCTGAAGCATTGATTAGTAACGCTTAAGCGAATGCTCCGATTGCTTAAGCACCGGCTTTAAGTCGGGCAGCATTGATTAGTAACGCTTAAGCGTTCACGTATTTTGCTTAAGCAAGTAGCGCGATCGCTGACACCGATGACCATTCTGCTTGAGCGTTCAGGCATTTTGCTGGAGCATTTGCAACGCTGGCCTGGTGCAATCGGTCAAACGGATTGGGCGATCGTCGCTGTTGGGTGTGATAGAGCCGGGTTCAATCAAGGATCGCCGGTCGGGGATCTGGGGATAGGGTGTAGCGATGGAGGATCAGAGGCGGTCTATAACCGTCATTGCGGCTCGATGCCCACCGAAAATCTACCTGAAACCGATCAAGCTTTGATAAAGAAAGCGCCAACTTTTCTGGGAAAATTCTCAGGCCGAAGAATTATCGCGTTGCTTAAGGTAGAGCAATCAAACTTCTTAATCGGAAACAATCACACTCATGGCACGCCGCAAACGTAGTTCCAAAGTTCTAGAGAAAGCCAACCGCCGCATCGCCAGCTTGCGCTCAATCAGTCCTAACCTCAACCTGGGCAACGGGCTGACCGTTGACACCTACACCGAGCTAATCACTGACCTGAACGATAAGCTTGCTGCCTACAATACTGTTCTCTCCACCGTAGACAAGATCTACAACGACATGGTTACGGCTGAACAACGGCTGGGCGATTACTCAGAGCACATGCTGCTGGGTGTCGCCACCAAGTTTGGCAAGAACAGCGATGAATATGAAATGGCCGGCGGTGTGAAAAAGAGCGAACGCAAGCGATCGACCCGCCGCATCAGCGTAGCCCCCACCACGCCTGAACCAGGCCCGGTGGCCATCTAGCTGGTTGGCTCTGCACCCATCCCCTCAAACAGCACGGTTCCCCATTCTCGCCAAATCTTTGCGATGGGGAGCCTGTTGGTTGAGGGCTGTCAGTCGGATCTGACCCGCAGGCGGTACGACGAGAACACCATTATTTGATCGGTTCGCTCACCTGTTTGGCCGGCGCATGAGACAGGAACCGTCGTTCAAACAGCACGTGAAACAGGTACGCAAACCCGATCGCGCTGGGCACGACGATCGCAATTAACACAACCAGCTTCACCAGTGGCGACAGACTCAGCCCACTCAAGCACAACTCCACCACGCCCAGCACCAGCGCATGCGTGAGATACAGACTGTAGGAAAACGCCCCCACGCGCGTTGCCCACCGCCACTCAAACAGACGCAGGCACGGGTTAACGTTGCCGTCTGTGCGCGCAGCCGAACAGGCAATGATCAGACACACCACGGCTGGCCCCACCAGTTGGTCAACGGTGGTCACGTCGATCGTGTCGCTGGACACCAGTACCAGCCAGAGTGCGACCCACAGCAGCGCCAGCGGGTTCCACGGCACGGTTGTCCGGTAGCGCTGGAGTGTGGGTTGCGGTGAAAACCCGATCGCGGCACCCGCCATGCCCAGCGTAAACAGCGCCACATACACCAGCGCATTCCCACCGCTGTTGTGCAGCAGCACCCGCACCAGGAGCGGCACCGCACAGGCGATCGCCGTCACCGCTACGGTGCCCAGGCGTCGCCAGATGGGGAGCAGC
>JAJPKC010000199.1 GCA_021323955.1 Oscillatoriales cyanobacterium Centralia_MAG_596
CAGGCGGCCCGTCAGCGGGGAGCCACCACGATCTTTATCGCGTGTGTCCCGGCTGAACAGGTCAGTGCTCAGGTGGATGTCGATATTCGTCTTCTGGTTGGCCCCGAAGTGCTGGCAGGTTCAACCCGTCTCAAGGCCGGCACCGCTACCAAACTGGCGCTCAACATTCTCTCAACCGGCGTCATGGTGCAGTTGGGCAAAGTGTATGGCAACCGCATGGTAGACGTCGCGGTGACAAACAACAAGCTCCACGATCGCGCCCTCCGAATTTTGCAAGACCTGACGGACTTAAACCGCGACGACGCTAAGGAACTACTGGAGAAGAGCGATCGCAAGGTAAAACTCGCGCTGCTAATGCACTGGACGGGTCTGGACAAAGAGGAGAGCGATCGCCTCCTGGCAACGCACCAGGGGAATTTGCGAAAGGCGGCAGGGCGCTGATATTCCTGCCTTCATGCCGCAAGCGGGACAACGCCGACGTTCGGCAGCCCACTTGATACGGCCTGGATCGCTGTCAATCGCCCGGTCGTGTAACAACGATGCGGGTTCATGCCCAACGCATTCTACCGTTTGGGTTAGCACGACTGGCTGATTCGCCGTTGCCACAGGTGGGTCATGCCCGCGATCGCCCGCGTACGATCGCTAAAGACCGTCTTTGCTGAAAAATTTGTGAGGGGTCTGTGAAGTAGCTATTAAATTATCGCAAAGAAGCCAACTCGTAACCCACCGATAACCTGGTCGTAACCCATCAGTCATCGATCATCCAGTAATCTAACCTCCTGATTGACCGTAGTGGGGCAAGCGGTGCTCAACCCATTACGGTCACAGATTCATGGAGTAATTGAGGATTGAGATGATGACAACGTTTGGTTACGCAGGATTGCGCCACCTGAGCAAAGCGCGTTTGCTGCGTCGGATCGGGCTGCTGGCGCTGACGGTTCCGGTTGTGGTCAGTGCCACCATCAGTCTGGCAACGGCACGCGAGGATAACGACAATGACGGTGAGTACAGACCTTATGCGATCGGACTCTGGGGTGATCTGCCTTACTCTGATGAGCAGGCAACGACAGGGGTTCCCAATCTCATTGCGGATATGAACGCGCAAAATCTCGCCTTTACGGCTCACGACGGTGATTTAAAGGCTGGGAACGGCACCCCTGGTTCCGTGACGCCAACCACTTGTAGCGATGATCTCTACACCCAGGCGCTAAATTACTTCAATACCCTGAAAGCCCCTGCAATCCTGACACCCGGTGACAACGATTGGACGGACTGCGATCGCCCCTCCAACGGCAGCTATAACTCGCTGGAGCGCCTCAACTTCGAGCGGCAGGTATTTTTCAACACGCCCTACTCGCTGGGCAAGCGGCGTTTGAAACAAGAAGTCCAGGCGGCTCCCTATGTCGAAAATCGCCGCTGGACACTGGGCGGAGTCACCTATGCCACTCTCAACGTTCAGGGTTCGTGCAACAACCTGTGCGATACAAACCCCGATCCGGCAGAGTTTGCAGCGCGTAACGCCGCCAACATTGCATGGTTGAGAGAGACATTTAAAGTTGCCAAAGAACGCAACTCGGCAGCCGTCATGTTGATTACCCAGGCCGATCCGGGGTGGGACAGCAGCGACGCGAGCAGAGCACCGACGCGTGACCCAAAGACACTGGTAGAAAATGATAAGGATGCTAAAGGCGTTCCCATCCCCGACGGCTTCAAGGACTATTTAGTGGCATTACGTGAAGCGGTCATCGCGTTTCGTAAGCCAGTTGCCTACGTTCATGGCGACTCACACTACTTCCGCATCGACAAGCCACTACAGGACGCCAAAGGTAGACGCATCGAGAACTTCACTCGTGTTGAAACCTTCGGTGACAATGCAGCGAATGGCAACAACGATGTCCACTGGCTCAAGGTGATTGTTAACCCCCACAATCGTGAGGTGTTTTCCTATCAGCCACAGATTGTTCCCAGCAATCGAGTTGCCGTTCCGGCTCCCTAACGCCACAGTCTCGCATCGCCCCAGTATCGAGGCTTAGATCTCGCAATTCCTCCCGGCTCTCGTTGGGCATGGGAGGAGTTGTTTTGGGGCGATCGCACCCTTTACGGTAAATTTAGCGCTGTGCGAAGCGCGGCATGGTTCAGCGAGTTTACGAATTTCCAGGCGGCGTTGGTTGGGCTTTGGCGCGGTGGATCAGCAGTTGGATACCCAATGCAAACAGACCAAAAGCCGCCAGCGCAAAAATCCCGGTGCCCAATGAACTCAACCCAACGACCAGGGTACGCACGGCAGCAGCGATACGTTGAGTCGTAAAGTTATCAGTCTGCAGCGGTTTACTGGCGAAGGCGATCGCGATCGCGCTGGTCAGCCTGTAGAGCACAACCGCAATGGCACCAGCCACAACTGCACCCGCAAAACAACGGACTGGTGTTGGTGCAGGCGCGTTGTCTTTGGAAACCTGAACAGCCGGATCAGAAAGGTCTTTGGATTCACTCATAGCTGTAACGGGGGCGTGGGTTAGCGACGTGGATCGGTTCAAGACAGCCGCATTTGATTCAATCGACCATCTCAAATCCCTTCGTTCCTCTACTCTACTATCCGAATGCCAGACGGGTTAAACTTGGCAATCCAAAAATCCAGATCGGGGTCTGCGATCGCCTGCTTGACCTGCGCCTGAAGCCGTTCTGCCTGCGCCTGTGAGTCTACCAGCGCAAAGACCGTTGGCCCTGAACCAGACATCATCGTGCCGATCGGGTTGCCCTGTTGAAACGCTTCTCGGAGCTTAAGCACCTGGGGGTGTTCGGGCAACACAACCTTTTCCAGATCGTTACGCAACAGTTGACCGATTTTGGCACCATCACGATGGGCGATCGCGTTCATCATCGGCCCCGAATGGATTTGCTGTCGGCGCTGCTCCAGGTCATTGCTGCGGCTGAGATAGCTCTCACCAAACCGTTTGCGGTAAGTCTGGTAAGCCCAGGCTGTAGAAACCGACAGATGGCGATACTTTGCCAGCACGACGTAAAGCTGGTCTAGACTTGGCAACACATCCAGTTGTTCGCCGCGCCCAGTGGCCAGTGCTGTTCCGCCCGCAATGCAAAAGGGTACATCCGAGCCAAGCACCGCACCCAACTCCTGTAGCTCGTCGCGCGTCAAGCCCAAATTCCACAATAAATCCAGCCCAACGAGAACCGCCGCCGCATTACTTGACCCACCGGCCAGACCCGCCCCAACTGGAATTTGTTTGTGAATGGTAATGTCAACACCACCATAACGGGCAAAGCAATCCGGGAACTGCTTGATCATCAGCATCGCGGCGCGATAAGCCAGGTTGTTCGCGTCATTAGGGACTTCGGGGTGGTTGCAGTAAACGTGGACGGTATCCGAGCCATTGGCCCGCAGATCAATGCGATCAACCAGACTGACGCTCTGCAACACCATCACCATCTCGTGGAAACCATCGGGACGAGGGGCTTCGCCGCCACTAACATGGTCGCCCAGAATTTCCAGATAAAGATTGATTTTGGCAGGCGCGAGGAGAGAATAGGGACGCATAGCGAGAGAGGGGAGAGGGGGGTGGAAAGGGGAAAGACAGAGGTAATAGGGAGAAAGGAGAGCGGAAAAGGGAGAGATTTTGAGGTTGAACGTGAGACTGACGTATGGCTCCGTCTCCCTGACCTCTAACCCCAACCCCATTAGCCATCGTTTTGAAGTTCATTACTGAGTGCAATCCACTGTTCAACGCTCAGGTCTTCGGCCCGCACCTGAGGATTTACGTTTAATTGTTCCAGCAACTGGGTAAGTCGATCGCTCTCCACCAGACTTTTCAGATTGTTTCGCAGCATTTTGCGCTTACTGGCAAAGCCAAGTTTGACGATCGTTTCTAGATGTCGCGGGCTGATGGCCGGGGTAATCACCGGACGAGGACGCAACCGGATCACGGCAGAATCGACGTTAGGCGGAGGGTGAAAGGCTTTAGCGGGGACATCACAGATGAACTCGCAGTGGGCGAGGTACTGCACGCGCACGGATAGCGCCCCAAAGTGCCTGGAGCCAGGTTTGCTGCATAACCGCAGCGCCACTTCTTTTTGGACTAACAGAACAATTAAGTCAAATGGTTGGGGGCTGGGAGCCGCAATCGTCCCCAACAGCTTTTCCAGGATGGGGCCAGTGATGTTGTAGGGGATATTGGCAACGACTTTATTCGGGTTTTGAAACGCTGTAGCTGTTTCCAGTAAGGTGGTGAGGTCGATCGCCAAAAAGTCTCCCTGCAACAGCAAGAAATTCTCAACTTTGCCCAGTTTTTGCGCCAGAGTTGCACACAGATCACGGTCAATTTCAACAGCGACAACGGCTTGTGCAAGGGGCAACAGTTGGCGTGTGAGGATGCCCGTACCGGGGCCAATTTCGAGGACGCGATCGGTCGCCGATAGCTCGGCAGCACTCACAATGCGACTGAGGGCTTTGTCACTGCGGAGCCAGTGCTGGGCAAATTGTTTGCGGGGTTGCGGCACGGCGTTACTCCGGTAAACCCACAAGCTCACCGTTACCGGGAATCACGTCGCCGATCGCGGTGGCAGTAATAGATTGCGTGGCAAAAAACTGCACTGTTTCGGTGGCGCGATCGGGCGGCACCAGCACCACAAACCCAATGCCCATATTGAAGGTATTGAACATCGCTGACGGAGACACATTGCCCTCAGCCGCGAGCCACTGGAAGATGGGCAAAATTGACCAGGAATCCGGCGCAATGGTGATGGCGTGTCCGGGGGGAAGGCAGCGGGGCAGGTTTTCGGGGAGTCCGCCACCCGTGATGTGCGCCATGCCGTGGATCGGTAATCCTTGCTTGAGTGCCGCCAGGATGGGTTTGACATAGATCTGCGTCGGCGTCAGCAGGACTTCGCCCAGGCTCTTGCCATCGAGTAACGGCGGGCGATCGCTCCAGTCAAAGCCGCGATCGCTCACAATCTTTCGCACCAGGCTAAACCCGTTGCTGTGAACGCCGTGACTCGCCAGCCCGATCGCCACATCGCCGATCTGCACCTGCGACCCATCCAAGATCTGGCGCTTCTCGACAATACCCACGCTAAACCCAGCCAGGTCATATTCACCCGGCTGGTAAAATCCGGGCATTTCGGCTGTTTCGCCGCCCAAAAGCGCACAGCCCGCCTGCCGACAGCCCGCCGTGATGCCCGACACGACCTGCGCCAACTGCTCAGAATCCAGTTTGCCGGTCGCCAGATAGTCCAGAAAAAACAGCGGTTCTGCGCCGCAGGTGAGCACATCATTCACGCACATAGCCACCAGGTCAATCCCAACGGTGTCGTGGCAATTGAGACTGTGAGCCAGCTTCAGCTTCGTGCCTACACCGTCGGTTCCCGATACCAACACAGGCTCTTGATAGCCAGCAGGCAGCTGAAACAGCCCGCTAAATCCACCCAAACCGCCCAAAACCTCTGGTCGTGCCGTGCTGTTTACCATGCTGCGGATGCGCTGCACAAATGCTCGCCCCGCTTCGACATCGACACCCGCCTCTCGATAATCCATAATCCATCTGCACTGGGCAACGATCGCAGCCTGTATTTTACTTGGCTTGGTGGCGAAAAGCGATAGAGGGTACAGAGGTCGTGGCGGTTATGGAGTTACATAGAGAAAGGGTGCGGCGGGAGCAGAGCGAGGGAAGTAGGAAGCGGTTTGAGTGGCCTGGTAATCAGGGGTAGCTTGCTCTCAGACTCCAGTATGGCGCGCTGGAAGGCGTCTAACAGTGAAAGGCCCATTAGTCAGGATCCTTAAACCAGCGGCAAATGAGCTTGCCATCCACAGCTTCCCATTTCGCATGTAGACTGTTTTTGCGCACAGGGCTGACTGAAGCCGTGGGCTGTGGTAGCTGTTGGATTGGTTGCGTGGGTTGATTCGTCTGCATTGCTGTAAATCCTTGGGGGTGAAGGTTGTCTGATAGTTGCTTCACGCTAATACCAAGTCGTTACGTGGTTGATTCTGTGACCTTTTAGCGGTCTGACTGTGATTTGCCAGCATTAATGGTGTGATCGCGATCGCTCGCACCAATGCCATGCCCAAACACCGCTAACCGCTACACCATACTGATGGAATTGACCGCAAGCGAAAGCGCCGCTATGCAAGCAGCGATCGCGGTTGCGGTACGTGCCGATTGTCGGTTGGAATTAAGTTGGCAGGTCTACTCCCCGATCGTCTTCCACAAGACCTCTCGCTGGATCAATGCGCGATCGACGAGAAACTCGATCTGGTCAGTAGACAGGGCTTCACCATTGGCGTAGAGTTCCAGCCAGGTTTGACTGATCACGTTAGGATTGTTGGGCATAGCGGCAATTTCCCAACCGGGAAGGGATAACTCCTGCATCAGGTTGCTAACTTTGGGGTCATAGCTGATGGCAAAGCAACGACAGCCTTCAGCCGCCGCCATGATCAGCCCGTGGAAGCGCATGGCGATCGCCATTTCAACCCCTCGAAAGACCCCTTTCAACTGCTGGGGATGGTCTAATTGCAGAATGTGACTGACACCGGGAAGACGCGGCTGGATGGCCTGGGCGATCGCCAGGTCTTGCGTCGCCTGGAAGGGGACGAGCAGAATGCAGGTCTGCGTGGCTGTCTGGAACGCTATGAGCGCCTGCGTTAAATTTTCTAACCGTTCAGGCGTGAGCTGGGGATGGGCGCGCAGATTGACCGCAACGCGAGGTGCAGGCAGATCCCACAGTCCGTCAACGGGGGTTGAGTCCAACGCCCAAACGGGGTCGGGGGCCAGCGTAAAGGGAATCCCCCACTCGGCCAGAATTGCGGCTGAACCGCGATCGCGGACACTCACTGCGCTACAGCCGGAAAACGTCTGCTTTGCCAGCCACCGCGTCAACGGACGCTGAAGAGGGCCAACCCCTTGTGACCAGGCGATCGTCTGCAATCCCATTTTTTGGGCCAGGGCCATTAAGCCAGCATAATAGACCGGACTCATGGCGCTGGTGACATCTTGAATCAGGCTGCCGCCCCCCCAGATAAATAGCTGCGATGTGCGTAGCGCCTGATAGATGGCCGACAGGCCTTTGCGATCGATGGCAGTCACCTGATGTCGGTCGCGCGTCTGGGCGGGATTGCCTGATAGCACGATCGGCACAACGTGATCTGGCAGCATCTGTAGCAGCGATGCCAGCAGTGCCTCATCGCCACCATTGCCCATGCCGTAGTAGCCGCACAGAACCGCCTGTATAACCATTGCCGTATTGATGGAGGAAAAATTGCAGTTTGCTATCCATCATCGTTGATTTTGGCTCCCCGCTACTGGCAAAAATTGAGGTTACGAAATGCCAATTTCATCCGTAAGGGATACTCTAAATCGCTCAATTTCTTCTTAAATAGCATTATTGGCGGCTTGGTGTGAGGCTGATACATTCACCGCGATTCTCTCTGCGCTTAACGCTGACGGCACATGTGCATGACGCTTTAAGTACAGGCCCAACACCCTGCAATTGAGATTGCACCGCGATCGCTGTCCTACTAACGGTAGGGGCGATGGCGCTGTGATGAGGACATTTCAATGTCTAGAAGCTGGTGCGAATCGTTTAGTCAATTCCAGGCTGCAATGATCTAAACCTTTGTACTGAGTGGGGGAGATGTGGTTGTGAACATTACTCGTTTGACTGGACGTTTACTGCTATCTTGCAGTCTTGCTGTTTCTGCAGTTGTGTGTAGTCAATTGTCGTTGCGCGCTGAAACCACCAGCGCGATTTCGGATACCGCCATTCAACCGACGGTTGGGCTGCAAACAGTAAACACGGGTGTCCGGCTGGGGGCGCAGCCGATCCAGAGCGATAGCAGCCAAACCCTGCCATCGTCCACGCATCAGAGCGTGACGTCTGAAGCAACAACGTTAGCGCTGGCAACGGCTTTAGCGCCTGCGACCCAGGCAGCGACAGATGCACGATCGCCCCAGGTCGATGCTGCTCTGGCAACCCCGTCCACGGGGACAAACACCAGTGATCCCGCAGCACCCGTGGTGCCAACACCGGGAACCGTTGCCACGTCTGCGGCAGCCTTCGACACGGCAGCGGTAACGCCCTCTGCGACCGATGCCCAGACACCGGCACAAAGCACCGCGCCAACCACGATCGCCCAGGACATTACACCCGGTCGGGCGACCCGCTCTGGTTCTAGCTATGTGGGTGTGGGTGCGAACATTGGCGCGATCGGGAGAACGCCGCTGGGCAACTTCAGTGGCGCGATTTTGAGCAAAATTGGGTTAACGCGGCTGATCTCGGTACGTCCCGCCGTGCTGATCGATGGCGATGCGACGTTCCTCCTCCCAATTACGCTTGACTTTCCGATCGAGCAGGCCGGACGGGTCAGCTTTGCCCCCTATGTGGGTGTGGGTGCCTCGTTCTCAACGGGCGATCGCAAAAACGCCGATCTCATTGTCTCTGGTGGGGTGGATATTCCGCTCTCGTCCCAGTTCACGCTCACAGCGGGTGCTAATGCGGGCCTGATCAACGGTGTAGAGCTTGGTGTCCTCGTTGGCATTGGCTACAACTTTGCGGGCTTCTAAGTCGCTATAGCCAATTGCCCCACAGGGCGCTCATCGTGCAGGAGACAGGAGGAATTAAACCTTCTGTCTCCTGTCTGTTTTCAGGACAGCCAGCGCGAGTAATCCCACGAGCCTGGCGATAGCGCACTGCAGGAGTCGGAGCTCGAGGAATCGGAAATCTGCACTCCCGACTCCCCACTCCCCACGCCCTAATTGATCACCGGGCTGACCTTACTCACCGTTTTGAGCTTGCCGTCTGGTTCTACTTCCCAAACATCATAGACGCCTGACACATCGCCGTTTTCATCAATATCAACGTTGCCGCTGGCTCCCTGGTAGTTAATCTTCTGTCCCTGGCTGAGCAGCTTCAGCCCTTCACACACGTCGCTGACCTCCTTACCGGGGCCATTAGCCACCTCCCGCAGCTTGCTCTTAATGGCGTCCCCCGTATTGGCCTTAGCCGCCTGAGCGGCAAGTACCAGCAGAGCAGCGGCATCCCAGGACTGGGGAGCGTAGGCAGGGGGGGCCTGGTTGTATTTTGCCTGCCACAGTTTTGTCAGTGCCGCCAGCGCTTTCCCATCAGCACCCGGAATCGTCCCGACAGCACCCTGGAGAATAAATTTGCCGTCACTGGTCTTGCCGACCTGACTGGCAAACTGGTCAGACTTTGAGCCATCCGTGAGCAAGATTTGAACGCCTTTGCTGAGTCCCTGCTCGTAGGCCGTTTTGAGCAGCAGTGCGCCTGTTTCAGCGTAGGCGACCGCCGCCACGCCTTGAGGTTTACCCCCAAATGCAGCCTGCGCTTCCGTTTCAAAGGTAGTGGCTTTGGGGTCATAGCGGGCTGGTTTGGCTTCGTTGGTGATCGTACCGCCCAGTTTTTTGAATGCCTGGACAAACTCTTTCTCAAATCCCCGCCCGTAGTCGTTATTGATCACAATAGTGGCCGCCCGCCGAATACCCTTTTCATACGCCAGCTTGGCCAGTGCACGCGCTTGATAGGTGTCAGGCGGAGCGGTACGTGCCCAGTAGCCCTGAAACTCACCTTTCTTGCCACGCTCTGTAAATACAGGGCTGGTGCTGCCTGGAGAAACAAGCACGACTTTGTTCCGAATGGCGATCGGAATTGCTGCCGACGAAACGCTGCTGGCAAAGGAGCCAACCACCCCAGCCACTTTATCGACTTCCGCGAGTTTGGTCATGCCATCCGCACCCGCTGTGGGGTCAGTCTGGTCGTCTGTATTGGGCAACAGGGTCACGGGTGCCCCGTTGACACCACCGCACTGATTCACGGTATCAACCAGCAAGGGCACGGCGGCCAGCATTGGCTGACCAACAGAGGCCAGGTCACCCGTTGCGGGCAGCAGCGAACCAATTTTGAGACCCTTGGCATCACTGGCGGTAGAGGAACTCGGCGATGAGCTGGCGTTGGGGCTATTAGCAGGTGGTGCGCCTGATTCCTGACAGGCCGCGGCCAAAAAACCTGTAGCGAGAGTGACGATCGCCAGCGCAATCGTTCGAGCAGTTTTGCGTTTCGTGATCGGGTCAGAATAAGCGGCAGCGAATGGTTTCATCTGTTAACGTTAAACTCCTCAACGGTTCACAATAAGTTTGACGACGGGCAGATCGGTGCCAGGTGCGGTACTACCATTTCAGTCGACGGCGAGAAGACGCGAATGCCCTTAATCGGCAAAACAGAAGGAGTATGGTGCACGCGCTGGCGTTGATCGCTCATTAAATAGTTAGTTACTGTCTGGATTCTGTTTTGAATGAGCCTGATTTTAGAATATCTGGCTGGATCCTGATCACTATTTTTGGTTTCTGTTGCAAATTGACCGACGATCGCGAGTGGTGAATCAACGATGGCTCACGATCGCACGCTAAGGACAGGCCGTTTGACCACCGTGGCCGCGATGAACCCAGGCTACTGAGAGAACGAACGTTCACTTGAACTGGCGGCAATCCTGGCTTCTGATTGGATTGGCTTCTGAATGGATCGGCTTCTGTGTGAATTTACGGAGATAGCAACGTGTTGACACACGATGGCCACAACAACGCCATACCAGGTCTATACACTGCTAGCGTGTATACGATTCTTTGGATATTTTGATACTTTTTAACGTTTGACATATGTTCCTGGGGTTTTGGCATAGTCGATCTTGACGTTTGAGCAGGCAGAGAAAACGAATGGGATTCGAGTTTGGGATTGTGCACGATCGACTCGGTCACGCTTTATCCGAAAGCCGGTACTTTTTGAGTGATCGCAGACGCGTTTGGTGGCTGCTTGCACCTGGCTCAACCAAGGCAGCAATGGTAGCAAACACCACTGAGTTGGTAGCAGTCGGTCATATAGCGGTTCTCACTCAAGTGAAGTACAGTCCCTTAGGTTTTGTCACTGGTCACTGGTCACTGGTCACGGTCATTGATACATACACTGCGGCTCACGAATCACGAATGACCAGTAACGAATCGTCATTAATTGGTGTGTACCGCACTCAAATGGGAATGGCTGTATGCCAGCGCTGACTTCAATTGGATGAATTACGACGTGCACTTAAGCGGTTTATTGTCCTTGCGAATCTGACACCTGGACTCGATAGCTGCGATTGATCATTTCTGATTACCCTTATGATGCATTTAGATTGGCTCTCGACAGCAGTGATTGCAGGGCTGCAGAGCGATATTCCTACAGTCATCACGCTGCTTCTCTGTCTGTGTGCAATCGCCTACTACGGTGTGGCGCTATTGGCGGCGGCAAATTTTTTTGAGCAACCGGAGCGATCGCCATCAGGCTTCTGTCCGCCTGTGAGTATTCTCAAGCCAGTCTGCGGCCTCGATCGAGGAATTTATGAGAACCTGGCCTCCTTTTGTCAGCAGGACTATCCGCGCTATCAGGTGATTTTTGGCATCCAAAGTGCCCAGGATCCGTGCATTGAGGTTGTCCAGCAGCTCATGCAGGATTTTCCTGACATTGACATGCAGCTTGTCATCAGCGACCAGACGATTGGCATCAACCGTAAGGTCAGTAATCTGGCAAATGCGGCTGTGGAAGCGAAGTACGATATTTTGCTGTTAGCCGATAGCGACATTCGGGTGGGGCCAGACTATTTGCAGCGAGTGATCCAGCCGTTTCAAACGCGATCGGTGGGCATTGTCACCTGCCTGTATCGATCGCTGACCTATACCTGGCTGGCAGCGCTGGAAGCGTTAAGCCTTCCGACCGAATTCTTGCCGCGAATCTTGGCAGCAAAGCGACTCCAGGGTATGGTCTTTGCGATCGGGGCAACCATTGCCATCCGGCGTTCGGTGCTGGAGCGCATCGGCGGTTTTTCGACACTGGCCAACTATCTGGAGGATGACTACCAGCTTGGCAATCGAGCGGTGCAGGCGGGCTATCAGATTGTGCTGTCAAACTACGTGGTTGACCACGTGATGACGACGGAAAACTGGCAGGACTTTTTGCATCACCAGCTCCGCTGGTTTAGAGGCGATCGGTTCGCGCGGCCACTGGGCTATTGCAGCCTGATCGTGACCTACGGCACCGTCAGCAGCGTATTATTTTTACTGACGACAGGCGGTTCGCTGATCAGTTGGGTTGTCCTGGCTGTCACCTGGGGCATGCGGTTGCTGCTGGCCTGGTTTGTTGGCGCATACCATCTCCGCGATCCACTGGCGCGGCGATTTCTGTGGCTGGTGCCCTTGCGCGATTGCATTAGCTTTGC
>JAJPKC010000451.1 GCA_021323955.1 Oscillatoriales cyanobacterium Centralia_MAG_596
CAAAACCTGTGCTAGAAAGTTGTCTAGATTTAGCTCTCGCACCATCACATCAACCGTCTGCTTCAAGGCATCGTTTGCTTTCACCAGTTCCGCTGCTCGTTCTTGGGCAGCTTTTTCCTGCTCACGGGCGATCGCCGCTTGTTTAGATTCATCTGCCAGTCGTGTCAGTTGAATCGCCAGAGCCGCTTGATTGGCAAGTGCCTGTAGTAATTCTGTACCTTGTTCGGTAAGCGTTGGCTTTGTTTTAAAGGCGAGTCCAAAATGTCCTAAAAATTCATCGCCGACAAAGAGTGGCACCGCAATGCCGACAAGATGTTTTTGCCGTTGATGATATTCTCCAACATCCCGCCACAGTAAATGGGCATCTTGTTCAAAATTGGTCTCTAAATCAAAATAGCGAAGTTTACGCGTTTCACGAATTAATTGAATAAACCCAACTTCTGCAACCATCATCTCTGGCGGAAAGGAGGACGCCTGAACCACTTTCCCATCTTCAATTAAGACAGTCGTGGCGATGACATCTCGTTGCTTGTCATACAGCGTCAGATGCCCACCATCGGCCCCGACTTGTGCCATTGCCTCAAACATCAAGTGACTCAAGAAGTTAGACAGGTCGGGTTGATCGGCAAGTCGTGAGGCGGTACGAACCAATGCCTCATTGGCTTTTGCCAGTTCTACGGCTCGTTCTTGGGCGGCTTTTTCTTGCTCACGCGCGATCGCCGCTTGTTTTGCCGCCTCTGCTAATCGGGTCAACTGAATCGCGAGTGCGGCTTGATTACTCAAAGCCTGCAAGAGTTCACACTGTTCTTCAACCAGATCGTTTGCTCGTGTAAACGCCAGACCGATGTGCCCGTAAGGTTGACCGTCTAGCAGGATTGGTACAGCAAATGTGTAAACATGTCCACGAGCACGGTGATACTCAAACGTACCAGGCCAGAAAAGGTGGGTTTCAGTCTCAAAATCAAAGGCTCTTGGCTTGCCTTCCTCTAGCAACACATCAAAGAAGCAGTAGAAATCGAGCTGGAATTCTTCAGGAAAAACGATGGGCAAAATCTGACCTTGATACACACGCGCTGCCGTCGTCAACGTATGGCGATCCGCGTTATAGATCGTCAGATGACCCGCAGAGGCATCTAGCTGGGTGCAAGTCTCCAAGAGGACGTGTCCAAGAAAAGACTCTAGCTGCGGCTCATTTGCTAAGCGATTTGCCGTACGACGAAGCGACTCGTTTGCCTTGGCTAGCTCTGCGGCTCGGTCTTGTTCTGCCTGAATCCTTTCTGCAATGAGGCGATCGACCAACTGCTGGCGGTGCAATGCTGCCCCAATGCTTTCAGCGGCAGCTGTCAATACATCAATTTCTGGCTGACTCCACTGACGCGGCGCGAGGCAATCATCAAAGGCAACACAGCCGATGTAACGGCCTTCGATGAAGATGGGAATCACTCCAGTCGATTGAATCTCCAGGCGTGCAAATTGCTGCCGCGTCACCGCTGGTAAGTCATCCACCAAGCACCAGAATGCTTGCCCGCTATAGAGCGGTTGAATGAGCATTTGATAGTCATCATTGTCCATCACAGACAAACCGACCGCATGATGATCATTAATCCCTGCTGCCACCCATTCGTAGGCAACACAGTGCTGTAATTTTTGGGTTATTGGATCTTGTCGTTCAAGATGCAGTAAGACGCGACTCATCGTTGCCGCTTGCCCAATTACTGCTAAAGCGGCTGGAATAGCGACATCAATATTGCTTGCCTCCAGCAGATCTTTCGTCATTTGAGCCACAACTGAAAGCAGGCGATCGCACTGCTGCATCTCATGCTCTTGCTGCAACGCCTGATTCACCGGTGCGAGCACTGGCATCTGTGTCTGGAGTTGGTGCGATTGTTGGTAAGCAGCCAGTTGCGATCGCAACATCGCATTTTCTTGCTCTAGTGCTGCAAGACGGTCCCCTTTCTCTGGAGTCAGCTCATTTTGTGGCATGGCAAGCAATCCAGCGGCAAAAAAGCAGAAAGGATACAGTAAGTTTCTCCCGATCGCCCCTTTCTACCATCCCTTTTGTAGCGATCAATAGAGCCTTTCGCAAGCTGGTTGCGGTTCAATTTTGCTGCCGCGACTAAACTCTGGCTAAAAGATGGGTTTAAACCTCGACTACAGTCGAGGTGGCGGCTCGATGTTTGGCCAGTTAAGAACACGGCTTTAACCCATCGCCAAACAGAAATGTAGTCGATAGAGTAAGTGCTAGTCATTCCCCTCATTCCACCGTTTCACGGCAAAGCCCATTTTATAGGCGCAACTCAGGCACCAGAACAATGGATTAGGCCGAAACGAAGTAATCCAGCCATCACGATCGTACGTTTGTTCTGCTCTAAAGTTTCAATGATTGAGGTCAATCATGCAGCAACCCGCTCAATTCTCCTCCACCTGGACTGACGCACTGGCACCACTGAATTCGCCGCGACAGATGACATACCCCTATTCTGGTACTAAAGCAGTTATCCCTCTGGCTCGACGCAGGACTGAAACAGTCCCAATAGCGGCTAAAAAGCCACGTCGTCGCGGCCTGGTGCTAACTGAGCAGGGTTGGCAGAAATTGCTGCAAGCAGGGGTCATCTACAACCAGAATGGCGAACGCTACACCTTTGAAGCGCTCAGTGAAAAGATTCTGCTCGACCCACGCACCATCTGCCGGATTATTGAGCGTGAGGTGGGCGTAGACAAGCGATCGCTCACCATCTTTTTCAATGCTTTTAATCTTTTACTGGAGAATGATGACTACGCGAGACCAGCCAGGGTCGCAGCAGCAAGTAAGCATCAACCGGAAGACACGATGCTTTCACCAGTCTCCCCGTCCCTGCTCTTTCTTGAGTTCGGTACAGCGCCTGAGGAATTACGGCAGATTAGAGCACGGATTATCGAAGACTGCAGCCGGTTAGTGCAGCTTTTAGGGTTAGATCACGTCGATCAATCAACTCTATCCATCAAGTTGGAACTGCAAGCGGCGTCCCAATTGGAATTCAACGCTCGGCGAGCAAACTGACGTCAGTATCCAGGAGTCAAAAACAAGGAAGCTGCCAGAACTGAATACTCAGATTGAGGGTAGAAACGCCTATTTGCTCGACCGGCTACTACCCTCAATCGTCCAAGAAATGGCGCAATCCATACCTGAAGTGGCTGTCCGTCTTGGCTGTACGCCGTATCCCCGAGCGATCGCCGTATCCCAGCAAGCGATCGAGTATTGGTCAGGCTGTCCGAAGCCGTTCAATGTCTCGCATTGGTGGAGCACCGAACAGGCGAGAATACTCGCGGCTAAACTGTGAGGAGCTTTCATATCCCACTTGATAGGCCGCAGAGGTTGCATCAAACCCCTCAACCAGCATCAGGCGACGTGCTTCCAGGAGCCTTAACTGCTTTTGATACTGAAGCGGACTCATTGCAGTCACTTGCTTAAAATGTTGATGGAACGCCGAAGTAGACATCCCAACCTGTCTCGCTAGATCCTCAATTCGCATCGGCTGAGTAAACTCCGCTTTGATCCGTTTGATGGCTTCAGAAATTCGCTGCATCGTGCTGCCAGATGTGGCAATTTGGCGTACGGCTTCCCCTTGTTCACCCATCAGCAAACGGTAGTAGATTTCCCGAATCATCATAGGTGCCAGTATGGGAATATCTTGCGGCGTATCCAGGAGCTTAGTGAGACGAAAGACAGATTCGAGCAGCGTGGTATCTGCACGGCCGATCGATAAGCCTCGACCAGAACTCTCCTGCTTTTTTGAACTGACATCCATTTGAGTCACCAGATCGCACAGTTGCATCGGGTCTAAGGCCAGCTTCAGTGCTAAATATGGTTTGTCGGATGCTGCTTCAACGACACATCCACCCAGTGGTAGATCAACGGAAACAACGAGATATTGCCCTGCACCATAGGAATACGTTTCCTCTCCCAGGAACAAGTCCTTCTTGCCTTGAACGATCATGGCAAGGCGCGGTTCATAATCCTGATAGATCACGGTCGATGTAGCAGCCTCTGCCCGTGCAAAGCTCAACTGGCTAATCGCCGTTGGATGAAGGCCGTTCCTGCGCTCAGTCTGCTGCGCTACTAATGCCGCCAGCGCTCTGCATTGATCCGCGGTTTCCTTTGTACGGCGCTTTGCACTAATTGCACCAGGATGAGGGATTTCAAGTGTCATTTCAGCGTCTCAACCCACTAAATTCCTTGCCTTTAACGATTATAGGACGTTGGCAAAAAGATGGTTTTGGAGAATTAGGCAATCATTGAATAGGTTTGGGCATTTCAAGAAACACTTTGCGCTCTTATGCTGGACTCAAATTGATGGATTAAAAGAGGATCAGGCAATGACGCAAGACCAGACAAAAATTGCTTTAGTGACAGGAGCGAGTCGCGGACTGGGCAAGAATACGGCGTTGGCACTGGCAAAAAAAGGAGTGAGTACAATCATCACCTACCGCAACAGTGAGATGGAAGCAACCTCCGTGGTCTCTGCCATTGAAGCGATCGGCAGTAAAGCCGTGGCATTGCAACTCGATACGGGTAACATCAAGACCTTTGATGCGTTTGCGGTGGAAGTCAAGCAAGCGCTGCAAAACACCTGGCAAACCGAGCACTTTGATTTCCTTATCAACAATGCTGGAGTTATGGGTAGCAACTCACTGTTTGCAGAAACAACAGAAGCAGAATTTGATCAATTGCTCAACGTTCACTTTAAGGGTGTCTTCTTTCTCACTCAGAAGTTACTCCCATTGCTTAAAGATGGTGGACGAATCATCAATCTTTCATCGTTTCTGACCCGCATCGCATACCCACGACGGGCTGCCTATGCCAGCATGAAGGGCGCGATCGAGGTTCTGACCCGCTACTTAGCAAAAGAATTGGGACACCAACAAATCACAGTAAATGCCATCGTTCCGGGCGCGATCGCCACTGAGGGAAGTGTCGTGCGGGACAATCCAGAAATCAACAAGCTCATCGCGTCGCAAACTGCCCTGGGTCGGGTGGGTGAGCCGGATGATATTGGTGGTGCGATCGCGTCGCTATTGTCTGAAGAAAATCGCTGGATCACGGGGCAGAAAATCGAAATTTCCGGCGGCCAGTCGCTCTAAGGCAAATCAAACCTAATGCAAATCAAACGAATGGTTGCAACCATTGATGTTATGGATCGAGGAAACACGGTCTTTTATCCATCTCTGGTCTGCCGAACGTGAGATATGTGAAGTCACTAGAAAATTCCTGGAGGAACCAGCAATAATGGTTACACAAACGAATCTTGGCGGCAGTTTTACGCTTCCAGACACTTCAATAACACTCAGGCGTATAGGATATGGTGCCATGCAGCTTGCAGGGCCAGGAGTATGGGGGCCACCGCGTGATGTGGATGCTGCCGTTGCCGTTTTGCGCGAAGCAGTGGCCCTTGGAGTCAACCATATCGATACGAGCGATTTTTACGGCCCTCACATCACGAATCAAATTATTCAACAAGCGCTTCACCCCTATCCAGATGATCTGACGATCGTTACTAAGGTCGGGGCGCGCCGTCCTGAGGATGGGTCATGGGTGCCTGCCCTATCGCGGCAAGAACTGACTGAAGCCGTACATGACAACCTGCGAAACCTCAGACTTGATGCACTCGATGTCGTCAATCTCCGCTGGATGGGTGACGGTCATGGATCAGTAGAGGGTTCTCTCGCAGAGTCACTGACGACCCTGGCTGAACTGAAGCAGCAAGGCTTAATTCGTCACATTGGTTTGAGTAATGTCACACCTGCGCAGTTGGCAGAGGCGCAAACCATAACAGCGATCGTCTGCGTGCAGAACCATTACAACGTAGCTCACCGGGAAGATGACGCATTCATCGATGACCTGGCTCAACAGGGGATCGCTTATGTGCCGTTCTTCCCGCTCGGTGGGTTCACGCCGCTACAGTCGTCTACGCTTTCAACGGTTGCGACTTCACTCGCCGCAACCCCGATGCAAGTGGCTTTGGCATGGCTGCTCCAGCGATCCCCCAACATATTGCTGATCCCCGGAACATCATCCATTGCTCATCTGCACGAGAACATTAAAGCTGCAGCTCTGCAACTTTCAGCTCAAGCGA
>JAJPKC010000334.1 GCA_021323955.1 Oscillatoriales cyanobacterium Centralia_MAG_596
CCTTAACAAAGGTACCAATTTCACCGGGCAGTGCTTCATTTTTGACCGCCGCCGTAACCGCGCCACAGCGTTCGTGCCCCAGCACCATCAGCAAGGGTGTACCCAGTAACGCAACAGCGTACTCAATACTTCCTAGCGCTTCTGGTGTCGTAATATTCCCGGCAATGCGGACATCAAAAATGTCCCCAATCCCCTGATCAAAAATAATTTCTGCTGGCACCCGCGAATCGGCACAGCTCAAAATTGTGGCAAAGGGATGCTGGGCTTGTGCCACTTCCTGCAGTCGTTTTGCTGATTGATCAGGGTATTGCGGTTGGTGCTGGACAAACCGTTGATTACCCGCCATTAATTTTTTCAAGGCCATGTCGGGATTGAGTGCCTGAGTGGGTAATTCTGCGGCTTGAACCAGTTTCACCTCCCCCAAAACGCTACTAATGGGTGGCACGACCAGGGCCGAAACCGCACCCAGTTTGAGGAACTTACGGCGATCGATAATTCTATGATTAAGGTTCATGATTGATTGCGTTCTCTGGTAAAGATTGGAGAATTAAAATTGCAAAACTATCAATTCAACTGCTCAGGTTGTATAACCAGTAGCGTGCAAATTTTACACGTTTGCAATGATCTGGGAACGTAGGCCGCTAGATGCAAAATTTGGCTCGATTTAGTCTGCATTCCTCGGTTGTCGTTAGTTTTAACTGTGTGTTTTAATTCTCCCGACCTCACATGGATGCCACACATTTTACCGATCGAATCTCCATCACGTCGGAGATATAGCAGGTGCCGCCAAACTTATTGAGCAGCGGGCGCACGTTTTCAACCACGGTTTTGATCTGCTCAGGCATACAAAACGCAATGATATAGACGTTGTCAAGCATGGTCATGTCCAGATCTTCGCCGCCATCGCGCAATCCCTTTCCGCCAACATTGCGGATGACAGCATGACCATGAACACCAGATTTATCTAAACTGTCCAGAATTTTGCCAAGTTCAAACGAGTTGGCAATGATTTCAATCTTCTTCACCAAATGCATGCGATTACCTCCACAACAGGTTGATGACGTACAGATAAAGCGGGATTCCCACAATGATGTTGAATGGGAATGTCACCGCCAGAGCTGTCGAAACGTACAGGCTGGGGTTCGCTTCTGGCACGGTTAACCGCATTGCTGCTGGGACGGCAATATAGGATGCACTGGCACACAGAACCGAAAACAAGAGTGCATTTCCTGGCGGCATATTGATGACTCGAGCAATGAGCAGCCCAATACCTGCATTGAGTATAGGAATCAGTATGGCAAATGAGATGAGAAAAAAGCCGGTTTTTTGTAAGTCCTTAATTCTTCTGGCGGCGACAAGTCCCATATCCAGCAAAAAGAATGTTAGAACACCGTAGAATAATCCTTGCGTAAAGGGTTCCAGCACTTGCCAACCGTGCTCGCCGGTTAATACGCCGATCAAGAGACTACCCACCAGCAAGAAAACGGAACTATTGAGAAAGGCTTCTTGCAGCACTTCAGACCAGGCAAACTCTCGCTTTTCGTCAACTGTAAATAGATTGACCAGAATCAGACCGACGATAATCGCTGGCGACTCCATCAATGCCAGCGCCGCGACCATGTAGCCGTCAAAATCAATGCCCAGTTCAGTCAGAAATGCACTGGCCGTAATAAACGTGACGGCACTGATCGAGCCATAAGTAGCCGCGATCGCCGCCGCATCATAAGTGTCCAATCTGAGTCTTAAGATAAAGAAGGTGTACAGTGGGACAACACACGCCATCAACATGGCGGCAAACAGCGTCAGCACAACTTCTTGAGTGATGCCACTCTTGATCAGCTCGACTCCTCCCTTAAACCCGATCGCAAACAGCAGATACAGCGAGAAAAGTTTGGGGATCGGTGCCGGAATTTCTAGGTCGGATTTAACGAAAACAGCTGTCATTCCTAGAAAGAAAAACAGGATTGGCGGATTCAGGATATTGGATACGATCAAGCTAGCATCCATGCCCATCCCTCCCGCTGCTGATGAAACCGAAAGTTTAGAAAACGTTGCATTGTCAAAAATGGGTGTAACGGTTGAACCATCATTATCGTGTCGCGTTACCCCTGTCAATGAGGTAATCAAGTGTCGCAAGCATCGTTATGGACTTAGCCATTAACCTGAATAATGAGTCCCCCGTGCCCTTGCATCAGCAGCTTTATGTAGAACTGCAACGGGCGATTCTGACAGGACGACTCCTGCCGCGCCAAAAGATGCCCTCAACACGCGCGCTTGCTCATTCTCTGCAAATCTCCCGCACAACCGTCACGCAGAGCTACGATCGCCTATTGAGTGAGGGGTATCTAGAAACGATTGTCGGCTCTGGAACCTACGTCTGTGCGCAGATCCCTGACGATCTGCTGCACGCAACGCCCGTGTCCGTAGAACTCCATTCTGAACCCCTACCGATTCCGCTATCCGGCTATGGCGATCGCCTCCGTCAGATGCCAGTCGCGCTACAGCCCAACACCAGTGAACCCATTAGCTTTCGCTACGGGCAGCCCGCCCTGCGCCATTTCCCGATCGCTCTCTGGCGCAAATTGCTATCCCGCTGCTGCATGGCGAGTGTAGACTGGCTGGACTATGCAACCGATTTCCAGGGCTATTACCCACTCCGACAGGCGATCGCTGCGTACCTGGCAAGGGCACGCGCTGTCCAGTGCGATCCAGCACAAATCATCATTACCAATGGCACCCAGCAGGCGCTCGATCTGGTGCTTCGGCTGTTGATCAACGGCGGGGATGGTATTGCCATTGAAGATCCAGGCTACCTCAGTGCCCGTCGCATCTTTCTCAGTCACGGAGCCGCGTTGTTCCCCATTCCGGTTGATGAATCGGGCATCGTGGTCGAAAAGCTGACCAATCTCGCGGCGTCATCCCTGCGGTTGGTGTATGTAACGCCATCGCATCAGTTTCCGACTGGATCCATCCTGTCGCTGTCCCGCCGTCTGGAATTATTGGCATGGGCGCAGCAGCGGCATTGCTCGATTTTGGAGGATGATTACGAC
>JAJPKC010000348.1 GCA_021323955.1 Oscillatoriales cyanobacterium Centralia_MAG_596
AACTTCACCTCAACCCGGTGACAACCTTTCGGATACGGGTGCGCTGGTTGATGCTGTCCGACACGCAGCGGCCTTACCTGGTTGTCCTGCTCGAAGACTGCCACCAATCCCTGCAAAGTCGCGCCATCACGGAGGTGCAGCAGTATCAGCTCACGCCCAGACAAACCGAAGTCTGGCTGCTGTTCCGCACTGGTTACTCCTATCAACAGATTGCTACCGAACTGTATATCAGCCTGAATACCGTCAAGCGGCACATGAAGGCAATCCACGCGCGCCGTAAGAGCAGCCTTGAGTTGTAGCGTTGGCGAGCCCGCAGTGAGACGATCGCCCCGGTCAGAGTACTGAGGCCAGCGCTCATCGGTCAACTACCAAACTTGGGGCCGCGTTCTGACGTGTCGCTGCCCGTCGCGATCGAGTCATCCCAGTTTCAAACGGGAGCACAACAGATGCCGTCTGTCGGGGCTTACAGCCGTATGCTCCGACGAGGATTTGTAACCTGCCTCAGAGCAGCATAATTCGGTGCGGTCAACCCGATAAATCAACAACGGCACTGGGCGAACGACACTGAGCCTGCCGCCTTGATTTGGAGGAATATGAACGGTAATCCTGTCTCTCGGCACAGCCATGATCGCTACAGACGGCACTGGGGAACGATCGCGCTGATCCTTCTCGTCACAGCACTGACCGGCCAGGCCAGCAATGGTGCCCCACTCCCATCGTCTGTTACCCCACCACACCCAATCATGGCTGTTGTCATGACCGATAGTTCTCTACCAAACTTGCAGCTATCGCAGCGCGGCATTCCCGGTCGGCGTGAAGGTGGCGGCACTCGCTAAACAAGCGCCTGGAGGAGGTGAACTAAGCGCTGTGGCGGCATCAATGCTGGACGAAGACTGATGAACGTGCACTTTTGAGATGGACGTGCGGTGTGCGTCTTCAACGGTGGGTTGACTTCTGAAAGAATTGCAGAAGTGATTGGATTGGCAATCCAGAGGGTAGAATCTCTAGGCGTTGGCACTTTAGACCAATGAATGATGGTAGGTAATGGACTGGGGTGTGGCCGCCGCCTGCTAACAGTCAGGACAACTTAAGCCTTACCATCAGACGGCCACAGTCCATAGTCTCAACTAAGTAGGCATGAAGACTCGTTTAACAACGTTGATTCAACTGGGTACGATCGCGGCGCTTGCGGGTGCCTGTACTCCCGACCAGCCCTCCAGCAAAACATCTGAGTTGCCAGCACCGCCAGAGCCAGTGGCCAGCAGTCCCTCTCCCGTGCCCACCGTACCCGGTGACCCATTCACTAAGGGCGTTGACAAAGCGGCCAGTGCCACCAGTCTGGCGCAGTCAGCTCAAACTGCCGATGATTGGCGGCTGGTGGTGACTCAGTGGCAGCGAGCGATCGAGTTTATGAAGGCTGTATCGCCTACCAGCTCTAACCATGCTGCTGCGCAAAAGCTGCTGGCAACCTATCACCAAAACCTTGCGCGCGCCCAGCAACAGACAAAACGGGGTGGCCCATTGCAAGTGCCAATAGCCTCTAAAGCTGATGAAGGCGGTATTCCGCTCATCGCGGGTGCCCAACCCTCCGATCGCCCCGATGCCAGCAAGGAAGCGGTAACTACCGTCAGTGCCCTGCTTCAGCAACAGCTAGAGTTCTTTGGCAAGCAAAAGCGGTATGCCAACACACTTGCCGAACTCGGCAGTAGCACCCTGGCTGAAACATCCAGCTATCTTTACACCACCAGCGTTACCAAATCAAAACAGGCGCTGGCAACGGCATCAGCCAGACAGGATGGCTTACCGAGCTACACCGGGACGACCCTTGCCGTCAAGGATGATCAGAACAATGACTCAACCGTGACGGCCATCTGTTTTACCAATCAGCCCTCTCGGACACCGCCACCGGCTCCTCAACTGGTGGGCAAAGAGATCCGGTGTCCGGCCAACACGACTAAACTGTAGCCACCCTCAGTGTTGGTCAACGCAGGCGTAGAGTTGAATCTAGTAGTGAGAACACTAGCGCCGTCTACCGCTGCCAAAGCTCCGCGATCGCGAACCAAAACCACTCCCAAAGCTACGATTCGAACGGCGGTAGCTACCACTCGAACGGTTAGACCGCCGTAGCGTGCTGTTGCCATATCCAGATCCCGTCGCGCGATCATACTGGCCAGTTCGAATTCTGGAGGCGCTGGAAAAGGGCGATCGCAGTTGACCTGTTGTTCGCAACTGACGATTACGCACCTCAGCAGGCGGGGCTTGATAGCGAGATTGGTAGCGATCGACAGCGACACGGTAGGACGGGCCGTACCCACCGTAGCCAATCAACGCCACACCAGGCTGATAAATCGGCGGCATGTAGTACTGCGGTCGAAACAACAGGCTGCCCAATGCCTGACCGGCTAGGGCTCCCGCAAAGGGTGTCCAAAAATTAGATTCCTGGCGCACAACTACCGTTTCGGGTTGACCGCTTTGGGGATTGGTCTGGGTGGTAGTCACGTTATGCACGTACTCAATCTTGAAATCCTCAGTGAGATACAGCGAGGGCTCACCATTGGCCACTTTGAGGTAGCTCTTTTTGCTCGACGATAGTTCTTCGTTGGTCAGACGCGCCATCGGCAGATTGGTGGTGTGAAACACCGACGACTCACCCGGTTTGGTGTTGAGCAAAACCACGGTGTATTCCCCACCGTCATCGTTGTAGGTCGCTTGCTGTACAGGATATTCACCATCCGAAAGGCGCGTCGGCTCAACGGAACGGCTCGTTTGCTCTGCTGGCGATTGTGGCGCTGCTCCCGAATCGGTCGCGATGGGATTGCCGCAGCCAGCCGTTGTCCAAACTAATGTGAGCGCGATCGAAAAAATCAGCAGTTTGCGAAACATAGCGTTGGTGAATGTGTGCGGTGAATGTGAACCTTGCCGAAAATGGAAACATGGCACCTCCAATGGTTGGCGATGATCGCTGTACTGGAGGGGGGGCTGATGTGGAGACGCGATCGCCCCGGATCAGCAGCACTTGCTTTTCCAATACGTCACCCCGACTACAGCGGGATTAACTCCGGGAAATTAGCGAGCACCTGATCTGCCGACAGCTCATCGCCCAATTTGGCTGGTGAGAAGTGCACCTGAATGGCCCGCAATCGTCCCTGATAGTGCAGATTGATCAATGCGTTCAGTCCAGCCTTCAATGCGCTAATGCTGGACAGATCAGTCTCCAGCTCTGGTACTTCGCCTTCAACTGCGACCGTTAACATGACCACCAGATGATGGGTGGCGGGCAGCGACAGGGGTTCTTCAGCCGCCGCGTTCGATGATGGCGCTGGCTCAGGGGCACTGCGATAGCGCTGCGCCGACTCTGTAAACAGCTCAGTCACGTAATCACCAGCGTCTCCTTCATCCCAAAACACGTCGCCTTCATTCGCGGCAGCAATCCAGTCGGCATCGTACTGGAGCAGGCTCTGACAGATTTCAACCAGACCTTCGCCCAATACATCCATCTCGCCTTCAGCCGCCACCGCTTTCCGGCCAGCATCATTAAGCACACCCAGCAGCATCGCAACGTCGTCCCCCGCCAGATGCAGAAAAATCCGGCAAACGACAAATCGTGTCTTGCTACCCAACTGATTCAGGCGATCGCGCCATGAACTCATGTTTCGTTCCTCGCTCCAGTGACCTCGGTTGCCCAGTTTTGCCCTCGCCACAGCCAGCCTTAAGTTCCTACTGTAAGCAGCTAATGGCATAACGCTATCTGCCTCTGGTTTAGCCTTCGTTGCGTCATTGGAGCGGTTCGGATAACTGTACTGCATTGGGGCGGTGTACAAGGTGTCTTGCCCCTCATGCCTTGATGCCAAGTGCTACCGTATAAACGTGCCGGGATCCGCGTCGATCGTGTGAAACTGAAATCTGGCAGCCAACCACCCCCGACCGTTAGCCGCTGGTAGCCGATCTTCTGCTAACACCTCAAAACGACTAACCAACAGCGCCTTAACGTTTGTTTCGCCCTTGCACCTTCTAGATCAATGAGCATTTTTACACTGCGATCGCTCCACAAAGACTTTGGCATCAAGGAAATCCTGCGGGATGCCAGCTTTAGCCTGGATGATGGCGACAAAGTTGGGCTAATTGGCACCAACGGTTCCGGTAAATCGACCCTGCTGAAGATGATTGCAGGGCAGGAATCGATCGACAGCGGCGAAATGCTGGTCAATCCCAACGTTCGGATTGTTTACTTACCGCAGCAACCAGAATTGGATGACGATCGCACCGTCCTGGAGCAGGTGTTTGCCGACAGTGGCGATCAAATGGCGCTGGTGAGGGAGTATGAGGAGTTGTCCGACAAGCTGGCACACGGACAGGGGGATCACGACCAACTGATGTCTAAGCTGTCGAGCCTGACGCAGCGCATGGATGCCGCGAACGCCTGGGATGTGGAGACCAACGCCAAAATTATTCTGACCCGCCTCGGCATCGAAGACTTTGACGCTAAAATTGGCGACCTGTCGGGCGGCTACCGCAAACGCATTGCGCTTGCTGCCGCGTTGCTGTCCGAACCCGACGTGCTGCTGATGGATGAACCCACCAACCATCTGGACGCGCTCTCGGTGGAATGGCTGCAAAGCTATCTCAATCGGTTCCGTGGGGCGCTGCTGCTGATCACCCACGATCGCTACTTCCTCGATCGCGTCACCAATCGCATTCTCGAAATCGATCGGGGTGACCTCTACGCCTACAGTGGCAACTACGCCTACTACCTGGAGAAAAAGGCACTGGAAGAAGACTCTGCCGCCAGCACCCAGCGCAAACATCAGGGCATACTGCGACGCGAACTGGAATGGCTAAAGCGGGGGCCCAAAGCACGGAGTACCAAACAGAAAGCGCGGATCGATCGCATTCGCGCGATGCAGGCTACCGAATTCAAGCAAGGTCAGGGCAAGGTTGATATTTCAACGGCGGGACGACGCATCGGCAAGAAGGTCATTGAGCTGGTCAAGGTTTCGAAGGGCTATGGCGATCGCACCTTGATCAAAGACTTTACCTACGAATTCAGCCCCGAAGATCGAGTGGGCATTATCGGCGGCAATGGCGTCGGCAAGTCTACCCTGATGGACATCATTACTGGACGTGTCCAGCCTGACTCTGGCACCGTTGAAATTGGCACCACGATCCACATTGGCTACTTCGACCAGCACTCCGATGACCTCACCCTTAACCCCGAACAGCGCGTCATCGACTACCTCAAAGATGTGGCCGAACTGGTGAAGACAGCGGATGGCACGGTCATTACCGCGTCTCAAATGCTGGAGCGGTTTCTCTTTCCTGGCAACCAGCAGTATGCCCCCATCAGCAAGCTCTCCGGTGGTGAGAAACGGCGGCTCTTCCTGCTGCGCGTCCTCATGGCTGCGCCCAATGTTTTGATCCTGGATGAACCGACCAACGATCTGGATGTGCAAACCCTGGCTATTCTGGAAGACTACCTGGAAGACTTCAATGGCTGCGTGATTGTGGTATCCCACGATCGCTACTTCCTCGATCGCGTCGTTGATACGATCTTCGCCTTCGAATCCGCAGGCAACCTGCGCCAGTATCCAGGAAATTACTCCGTGTATTTGGACTACAAGCAGGCGGAAGAAGAGAAAGGAGAGCGGCGGGAAGGGCCGGGAGATAGCAGTCAGAAATCAGCCGCCAGAAATCAACCGTCCGCAGAGGCGGAGACGGCGAAGCAAATTCAAACCTCATCCAGTCCCCGATCCTCGACTCCCGCCAAAGCCCGCAAGCTGTCTTACAAAGAAAAGCGCGAATTTGAGCAGTTGGAAGTGCAAATCCCTGAAATGGAAGCAGAGAAAGCGCAGATTGAGCAGACTCTGTACAAAAATCCACCGTCTGGCTTCACCGAAGTACAGAAGCTCTCGGAACGCCTGGCGTATTTGAACGAGGCGATCGATACCGCCACCGATCGCTGGTTAGAATTATCAGAACTAGAATCCTAAGCTCTATTGGTCAAAACGAAAAAGTCATCTCAGGGTTTGTGTTAGATCTAAAGCCAATTTTTAGCGATCTCTGAAGCACATGGCCGCACCGTTGCCGCAAAAAAGCCGGTTGCAAAAACCGGCTGGGATCGTCTTCTGGAGAGGAGGGCGTAGGCTTAGTGCGCTGGCTTGAGGCTGGGTTGCAGTCTTTCCGAAACACCCGCAAAGCGCCAGTTGATTGCGTTCGGTAGTCGGGCTGATCGCAGCGTCGCGAACTGGCATTGATAGGTGCTACCGCGATAGAAGAGCGTCTGGATGGCTCCAGCTGTACCGACGGTTGCGGGAACGCTTGCGGGGCTATAGGTGAATGCGTGGCCGCGATAGATCAGTTGCATAAGTGTTTGTTCCTTAGAGGTAAAAGTTAATGTGTGGCGAGGAAGATTGGGCTTAGTGAGCGGGTCTAAGTTGTTGCTGCGATCGATAGTCGAGCCCTGCAAACCGCCAGTTGATGGCATCCGGCAACCGGGATGGCGGTAAGGTGGCGACTTGGCAGCGGTAGGTGGTGCCACGATAGTAGAGCGTGCGGGGTGAGCTAGTTGCGACCACAGTTGACGGTACGGTTACAGGGCTATAGGTGAATGCGTGGCCGCGATAGATCAGTTGCATAAGTGCTTATTCCTTGGAGGTAAAGGTTAATGACTTGCGTCTGTTAATTGCTTCATTCATCTGCCAGAGAATTACGCAACGGAACGTGTGATCTTACTGAGGCTGATTCGTGATTTGGCACAAACGCGATCGTGATGGTGGTCATTTTCCCGTAGTCACACTTAGGCACTCCCGCGATCAACCATCGGCAAGCGCAGCGGCATCCGGAAACTGGCCCCACGGTTTACAATCTCTCGGCACCCGGTGGCAGAGTGAAAAGAATCAGTGAAGCGACCGCTGCAATCCTCGGTATAGTGTGAGCATTCCCCTAGAATCGATGCGACACTGTCAGGCTGCCGGTGATGCGTTGCGGTTAAAGCGCGCTTCTGGTCTTGCCAACGGTATATCGGTGGCAGTGACGATCCTTTACACCCCCAGTCGATCGCAACGGAGTCAGCTAAAGATGCCCAGTCCAGCCCTCGTGCCCGTCATCCTTGCCGGTGGAAAAGGTGAGCGTTTTTGGCCCCTTAGCCGCAAGAATCGCCCCAAGCAATTTCTCAGCCTGGATGGTAGCGGTCGTAGCCTGCTCCAGGCAACAGCGGAACGATTGCTGGCGATCGCGGGCGGTTGGCAAGACGTTTGGGTGGTCACGGCCTCTCATTTGGCCGACGGCGTGAGAGAACAGCTGCCAGACCTGCCCGAAGACAATCTGCTGATTGAGCCAGAAGGCCGCGATACAGCACCTGCGGTGGCCTGGAGCACCCTGAAGATTGCTGAACGCTATGGTCGAGATGCG
>JAJPKC010000690.1 GCA_021323955.1 Oscillatoriales cyanobacterium Centralia_MAG_596
AAAGAGCACGGGCGGCAAATTCTGGATGACTGGCGATTGGGGATTATTGTCTACCAATGCCAGGTAACCGCCGGGACGCAAGATGCGAAGCGCTTCTTGAAAGATTGCTTGCGTTGCTTGACGAGGCAATTCGTGAATGACAAACTGCAGCGTCACCAGGTCAAAGGACGCAGCCGCAAAGCCAGTTGCCTCAGCATTGGCATGAACCCACTCAATCTCGTGCTGGACATCCCGCACCTGAGCCACCGCCAGCATATAGGGTGAGAGGTCAAGCCCAACGGTACGCACGGGAACAGATTGGGTGGACTGGTAGTAGTGGTGCAGCGCGATCGTCGAGATGCCCACCGAACAGCCAATGTCTAAAATATCGCGCACCGATTGGGGACAATGCACTGCCAAAACCTGGTGAAAGCAGTCACGTAAGCGTGTTTGCGCTTCTTGCCAAGTCAGTGGCTCTTGCTTCCAGACCCGCAACGCCATCGCATGCGTGGCAGACTCAGCTTCAAATGCGGCCGACCAGCACAGATTGCCCTCGTCGTACGCGTGAAACGGCACCCGGTAATAGTCGGGATAGGTCACAGCGGGATTGGTGAGCGTTTGAAACCGCTGCTGCACATCAGAATCCGCCAGGGCCGCTACATTTTTGCGCCAGGACACCCCATTTTTCTCAGCCGTGTTGATGAGCACCTGCCGCGCCTGGTGCTTCATCACCGCATAAATCGGCTTGATCTGGATCAGGGTGTTGACACAGCGAGACAGAAAATCATCCCCCGCCCAATCGGGTTTGGATTTGTTGCGCGTTGGCGGCTCCTGCAGTTTCATAAGGCGTGACATTACGTTGACCCATTAGGCATGATGGCACATTGCGAGTCAACTGGATGCAGGAGATTCCTCCTGATACGCAATGAATCATCAACGCTCAATCCAACCGCGATCGATCGGTGTGAGCGTGATCGACATGAGTGGCACTCTCACAGATACAGCAACAGGACAGCGGTGCTCAAGATTTAGTAAGGCGCTTCAGCAGGGCCATCATAGCCACACATTCCCATCCGTGGCGAATTGACCAGCGGCATCGGTTCACCGTAATTGTTATGGGGATGATTTTTGGTGTGCTGATCGCACAATGTCCCCTCTGTCTGGTCTTCAATCAGGCATTCCATACAGAGGTGAGTCGCGGGTTGATCACATTTGATGCAGCGGTAGTCTGGCATCTGGTTACGCGCCATGAGCGCGATCGGTTTTGGTGTAGTTGGCTTACCCTCGCGTACCGCCACGCTTTTCACCGTCGTTTCAGACGATGTCCCAAAGTCATAGATATGAGTGAGTTCACTCCCTGGTTGCAACACATCACTGATTTTCCGTCGCATTCCCACTTCGCGGGCAAAGCCACCCCCGAGAGAAAACTGGCTCATGTGCCCACAACACTCCAGCCAGATCGCCCGCAAATAATTATCAAGATCCTGAAGTGTTTTGGAGCCGCGCATCTCCAGATCGAGCCAAAAGTCGCTATTGTAAGCGTCCTGAACACGCAGATGATAAAGGTGCTCGCTGGTGCCTTTTTTACCTTCAGCCGTCGCGATCGCCGCCTGTCGTTCCGGGCACGTTGCCAGATGCTTGGTCATCCCCGCTTTGGTCAGTTCTTTGCCACAATAGACGCAGGTTCCCTTTGATTGCTTGCGAGCCACGATCGTGCACCTTTTGTATTGCTGCTTCCATTTCATTCTGACGTAACGGATACATCAGCAGACCATTCATTGACATAAATTCGGACTCGATCGAGCGATCGTCCACTCTGATTGATTAACTACCCAGAAGGGTCATTCAACATTAAGTTCTGAAGAGATTATAATTGGACTGATTTGGCAGCGCCCCTCAAATCTTACTGGAGGAAACAGGTGTCAGCGGAACCCAAAGCACCGACCAAAGTTTTCATTAGCTACAGTTGGGATTCAGAAGAGCATAAAGAGCGCGTACTGCAGCTAGCCAATACATTACGCACAACCGTCGGTATAGATGCAGATTTAGATCAGTACGTTAGAGCGGTAGCCCCATTCACGCCGCAACAGGGATGGGAGAACTGGATGCAAGAGAAGATTAAATGTTCAGAGTTCGTCCTGATCGTCTGTACTGAAACATACACTAAGCGATTTGAGGGTAATGAAGAACCCGGAAAAGGTCTGGGTGTGTCGTGGGAAGGCACGATAATTCAACAGTCTCTTTACCAGAGTCAGAGAAACGACACCAAATTTATTCCGGTTGTTTTCACTGAATCTGATGCCCAACATATTCCATCAATACTCAGCTCCAAAGATCGCTACAACCTTAATGACGAAAAGTCATACACAGAGCTTTGTTACCGTCTGAGAGGACAGGCCCTTATTGAAAAACCGGCAATCAAAAACTTACCGCTTCCGCCTGTTTCGCTCAATAATTCACCGACCGAAAAACCAGAAATCGGGATCTCATTACATCCAGATCTATTGGACGATGAATATTATCAGAAAGTCATTGAGCTGATTAAAAAGAAAACAAGGTACACCGATCCAGTCAAATACGCTTCAGGAAGTTTGACAACTGTTTATAAAGCGTCCGACCCTCCCTTAAATCGATGGGTAGCCATCAAAGTATTGGATCGAAAGGATCTCAAGGATGCCTTCAAAGACAGTATTGGAAGAGCACTGAGAATATCAGACGAGCCGTACTTCATCACGATTTATGACTACGTCTTTGATGAAGAAGAGGAATTTTATTGCTACATCATGCAATTTATCGAAGGGAAGAGCCTGCGTACCAAGATCCTGGAGGAATATTCGGAAGGATTTAACATTGAAATCGCCTGGAAGCTCTTTATGAAAATCGGAACTGCCCTTGTGCGTTCGTGGAGCTTGAATTCCTGTGATGGCAATATTAAACCATCGAATATTATGCTTGGCGAATCTCCTGCCGGAGATGATCTAGAACCGTTCATTTCTCCGTTCAACTTACGGCGGAGCCTTTCTCCTAAAGTAATGCTGGAAGAACTTGAGCGCATGTCTGAAACGCTCGATCGCCAGGCAGCAGAAATCAAAGCAAGAGAGAATTCAGAAGCAAAAGACCTGGAATTAGAGCGCAAAAAATTAAAAAAACAAGAGCTGGAATATCTTGAAGCTTTAGCATATCTTGTCCCTGAACGATTCAACAACGAAGAGTATGCATTTAAACTTTCACAAAGAACGGATGAGTATATTTTAGGATTAGTCATATATGAAATTCTTACAGGGGAAATTCCGCCGGTTTTTGACAGCCTTAAAGATACAAACAAAAATTATGAAAACTTGAGCAAAAATCTTGAAAATCTGAAGCGAAATCGCCATAAAGCGCTTGCTACTTTACAGCAGGACAAACACCGCGCCTTTCGTAGGCTACCGTCAATTACAGAAAGACGCCCAAGATCCAAGTGCCCCAACGTCTATGAAACCATTGTCGCCAAAATGACATCGCTCGATCCAGATGATCGCTACAAGACCCTTGAGGAAGTCATAGGCAACTTTTTGATTTATCGAAATATAGACTTAAACATTGCAAAGGACAGTTACGCCCGATGTGCTAGACAACCAAATTTTAGCGAGGATTTTTTTCGGACATTTTACAAACGATTCACCGGAGAAGGTAGCTGTCCACATGCCAAAACAAAGTTCTCTCCCGATTGGACGGATAAAGATTGGAAACGACAGCATCAGCTCCTCAAAGAAGCTATTCTCCTATTGTTTTCATATTTTGAACACAGAGATGAGCCAGAAGAGCTAAATATTCTGACGCGAATTGCGGAAATTCATAGTCGAAGAGGCCGAGATGTTCCTGTTGATTTCTATGAACCCTTTATCAATGCGCTGATTGAAACAGTTGTCGAATTTGACCCTCGATGTAAGGGAAATGACGACATCCAGGAACGAATTAAACGAGTCTGGAGAGATGTCACCAAACCTGGCATCGATTACATGAAAAGGAAGTACTAAACCGCCAATATCCCACGCATCTTCTCAGGAATGAAAGTTAAGCGTGTCCTTGGGTATGGGTGGAGCTATACGCCCCGATCAAGCATCGAACCTGGAGCCGTCATTTAAGCCGCAATCCTGACCTGGACGATCGCAGGAGGCGTTCCAACACCGCAACCATTCGAGATAATCGTCCATCATTACCCTGTGTTTCAGTACACTTGTTCTATATCACTCCTTTCGGTAAGCTTGAGAAGTTCTAACGCTGACAAGGAGTTTGTATGCAGAACGCAATCAACTGGTTTGAAATTCCTGCCGCTGACTTTGATCGCGCGGTCACCTTTTACAGCACGGTGTTGGCTACCGACATCCAGAAGGGAGAATTTATGGGCGAACCACAGGCATTTTTTCCCATGGATCAGACCAGTGTGGGCGGCGCGATCGTCAAGAGCGATCGTCTGACACCTTCCATGAGCGGCACTTTAATTTACCTGAACCTGGGCACAGTGGAAAATTTGGAACAGGCTTTAGGGCGGGTAGAGTCTAGTGGTGGTAAGCTCTTGATGCCCAAGACCGATATTGGCGATCCAGGGTTTATTGGCATTATGCAAGACAGCGAGGGCAACGGCATCGGTCTACATGCCCCCCGACCCACTGCGGCGTAAAAGCGCTTCTTTTGTCCGTTCGCATGCGGGAATCGACCCACGTTCGCGCGATCGCGGCTTCTCATGAAGGAGCGATCGCGCAACGGGGAGACGATCGACCTATTTTGATGGCAGCGCTGGCAGTGGCACAACCAGCAACAAGACCGTGATCAAGAATGTAATCAAATACGGCAAATTGGCCCAGGATTTGAGCGCGCTGGGAAACTGCTCCAGAAATTTAGACGATCCATCCGGTCTGAGAAAATTTCCTTTCATCTTCTCAATCCAGCCGTCATCTTCGCTGGTGACGTAGCCGCTGGTGATTCGAGCGAGTCGATTAAAGTTCTCGCGAAACTTGCGTTCCAGATCCAAATAGTAAAGATCAAGGACACCAAACAGGGCAAACGCGACAAACGCCAGCAGAAATAAATAGCGGTTGGTCGTGGTAAATCCAAACCCCACGATCGCCGCCCACACCGTTAACCCAACTTTCTTAATTTCCAGTGAATTATTTGCCATACGAGCGATCGCGCTCTGCAGCATCTCGCTTTGCTTGATCCAGTAGTCCCGGTTGGCGTCCATTGGGTTTGGCATAGGGTCTGGCAGGGTTGGCGATCGATCGCGATCGCGTATGAGCGAAGCCAATATATTTTACTGGAAGAGTTGCGTCTGGAGTTTAAAGTAGCCAATTTGGCAGGCCGCATACTCACAGTCCCGCAAGTACGCCAATGGATGCCATTCATTGCGCCCGATCGACTCCATATAGGTGCCATCCTGGGGTGCGGCTTCAGGCTCTACGCCCGTGACATCTGCGTAGTAGAGGTAACACGTTTCATTTACTTGAGTGCCCACGATATATTTGCCGAGTGATTGTAGCGGTACTCGGTACCCCGACTCTTCATAGACCTCGCGGATTGCTGCCGCTGCTGGCGATTCTCCCACCTCCAGTGCGCCCGTAATCGGACAGGGAAAGAGATTAAACGTGCCCTCCACTTCTCGATTGTCAATACAGAGATGCTGCTGCCGGATCAGCACCTCATACTGAACGGGATCGGCACAGCTTTTTCGGAGCAAAAAGGCCGCGATCGAATCTTTTCCCCGGCGCTCCAGGTATTGAAACCCACGGGAACTCTCCTTAACCGCAATCCAATTGGTTTGAAAGATCGTTCGATCGGCAGTCATCACGCAAATCCTAACGGGCTGAGGAACTGGCCTGCATAATGACAGCTTAGTTCACCCGTAAACGATCGTATGGATAAACGATCATCTTGACCGTTTTCAGCCCATCAAGACTGCTATGACTGGAGCAGCGTCGAGAATAGTGAACGGCCTTCGTTCAACAGTTGCTGGAGCGTCTGAGGGATACGGCTCACTTGATGCAAAATCTGGTCGGGGCTGATGCCAAAGACAACGATGAGAACCAGGGAAGCGATGATGCCGATCGCCGCGATCGAGAGGGCAGCGCGAACCGTTGCCTGCACGATCGTCAGCAGCCAGCTAAACAGCGGAATAGCGACCAAAATGGCGATGAGTAGCACAACAAGGTCGATCGGTTCGCGCAGCAATTCACTCATGGGCAGCTCTCAGTTGAGTGGGATGAGACAGGACGGTAGGAAAGCGCACGGACATGCTGTTTTTGGCGGTAAGCCGCGATTTCAAGCAGTACCCAGCATCTCATTCACCATTTTCTGCACAATTTGCAGCCCTGTCACCGTCTGTGCAAGGAAACATCCCAGCACCAACGTTGTAAATGTAATATGCAGCAATCTGGCCCATTCTTTGCCCTGCTGCATCCACGGCACAAACGTGGCTGCAAGGGCCGCAAAACAAATGGTACTCAAGCCAATGATCAGATGCGGGCTCACAAACAGCTTGTGGTAAAGCAGGTAGGTTGCTGTCATGCCGCCCACCGTACCAATGACCCAAATTGCC
This sequence comes from Oscillatoriales cyanobacterium Centralia_MAG_596, assembly GCA_021323955.1. Taxonomy (GTDB): domain Bacteria; phylum Cyanobacteriota; class Cyanobacteriia; order Leptolyngbyales; family Leptolyngbyaceae; genus Stenomitos. The sequence continues at coordinate 6,554 of JAJPKC010000690.1, forward strand.
AACAAAATGACCCCTAACTGAAAGTGCCGCTGATTGTATTTCTGCTTGATCAACTGCTTGCGAGTCTCGGCGTCAGCACTGCGAGTGCGTCTGACCAGAACACCCATATAAAGGGCATAGCAGGCAGCAACGAGCGTACTTAACATCAATAGCGGATGCGAGAAAGAAATGATTGCCTTCAAAAGAGGCGAAAATTCAGTGTTCATAGGTTATGGGGCGA
>JAJPKC010000051.1 GCA_021323955.1 Oscillatoriales cyanobacterium Centralia_MAG_596
CCGTGATTGCCAGAATTAAACTTAAAATCATGGCAATGGGCACATTAAAGGACAACGGAGCTAGATAGGGACCGACTAGTCCGGTGATGTAGCGCAGGGGATAAAATGCCAGCACAACCGTCAATGTTGCCAGAACCGTTGGTGACCCAATTTCACTGACCGCGTCGATCGCCTCTTCTAGTTTTTCTTTAAAGGATAAGTGTGGTTTAAGTTCAAAGCGACGATGGATATTTTCAACCACCACCACCCCATCATCCACCAGAATTCCCAGCGAGATGATTAGCGCAAACAAAGCGACTTTGTTAATGGTGTGACCAGTCAGATAGCCAATGCCAATGGTAGTGCCCAAAGTGAGTGGAATGACAACCGCAACAATCAGAGAATCTCTCCAACCGAGAAATGCCATCATCATCAAAACCACCACAATTGTCGCCACTACCAGTTCATGGAACAGGTTTTCTACAGTTGATTCAGCCGTGTAACCATCATTGCGGGTGACGGCAATTTCCACACCAGCAGGTAACTGGGGTTTGAGTTCTTCTATGCGATGGAAGATTTCCTCGGCGACGGTAACGGCATTGGTACCTTTTTTCTTAGCAATGCCGATTGTGATTGCAGGCTGACTAACAAAGGCGGCTTTGGGTCGGCTGTTAATATGGGGATGGGGCGAACTCAAATCATAATCGGGACGGAAGTAAATCCGAGAGTAGGAGGTGCGATCTCGAAAGTCATCTCGAATCGTGGCAACATCGCGCAAGTAAATGGGAGAATGATCACTGCTAAATCCAACAATCATTTGAGCGATATTTTCAGCGGATTGAAGCAGAGAGCCACCTTGAATGAATAAGCGATTTTGCCCATTGGATACATCTCCCACAGGCAGTTGGGTATTAGCAGCCTGAAGGGATTGGGCGATCACTCCAGGTGATAGCTTATAACTTGCCAGTTTATCTGGGTCCAGGTCTACTGCGATCATCCGGGGCTGTCCACCGTTAATCGTCAGGTTGCCGGTATCGGGAATCTTGCGTAATTCCTCCAATATTCGTTCGCCGACGCGATGGAGTTGATTATCACTATAGTCTTTTCCTGTTAATGTCAGGGTGACAATCGGCACATCATCCGTGTGACTGGGATGGACTTCATAGGTAACGCCGGACGGCAGCAGGTCTCGACTGGCAAATAATTGATCCTGCAAATTAAAGATCGATTTTTCCCAGTCGGTTCCGACTACAAATTGAACATCAATCTCACTGCCTGAATTGACGGAAGAAGAATAGATATGGTCAATACCTTCCAATTCCCGGATGCGCGATTCCATAATTGTTGTGACGCTCTTTTCCACCACCTCGGCGGGGGCACCAGGATAAGTAAATGTTACTGCCGCACCCGGTACAGTAATCTGGGGATTCTCTTCTTTTGGGACCAGCATGAGTGTGCCAATGCCGAACACGACGAGTGCTAAAACCAGTAAAAGTGTAAGTTTAGAGTTAATGAAATAGGCTGTGATCTGACCGACCAGCCCACGGGGTTTAGTAGTAGAGTCATTTGACATGGAACAGTTCCTTGTTATGTTGCTGGTTTGGTTAACTCACTGATGGAGGTGTTGTCTTTTAAACTTGGGTCGGGATTGAGAATCAAGTGATCTCCCTCATTGACGCCGTTAAACACCTCGACTCCATCGCCATTGACAGGATGCACCGTTACCGTTTGAAATTGTGCTTTGCCATTGACCACCTTAAACACGCCCGAAATGCCCAGTCGCTGAACAAGTGTGTTTGTGGGAATCACCAAGGCGGTACGGTCATCGGTTTCTAACTGCAATCGACCAAACATGCCAGAGATCAAATTTGCTGTAGGAGCCAGTGCAACTTTGACAGTAAAATTGCGTGCCTGTGGATCGGCAGCCGGAATCATCTGGCTGACTCGTCCAGAAACCTGACGCTTCAAGGCATCAATTTGCACACTCACCGATTGACCTAATTGCACACGATCAATCAGTGATTCTGGAACTGCTACGTTCATACGTAGACGATCCCCACTTTCGAGTGTCATCAGTGGTTGCCCGATACCTGCAATAGCACCAACCTCCACCTGTTTTTTCGTGATCACTCCGGTATAGGGCGATCTCACAACCCCATAGTTTAAGTTGGCGCTGACTTCCCGCACGGCGGCTTGTGCTTGGGCAACTTGTGCCTGTGCCTGTTCTACACTGGCAGTTGCTTGGGAAACTGTGGCTTGCGCACTTTTGATCGTTGACACTGCCTGAGCGATCGTGGCGTTGATCTGGCCAATCTTTGCCTGGGATACCTCAACTTTTGTATTTGCTGTATCCAGGTTCGCTTTTGGAACGGCTCCATCCCGATAAAGCTCAGACATCCGTCGTTGGTTTAATTGCGCATCAGCCAGTTCTGCCTTCGCTTCCAATAATGATGCTTGTGCCTCAGAGAGTTTTCCCCGTGCCGTATTCACCTGTGTTATGGCACTGCTACGACTGGCAACTGCTGTGGCAACTGCTGCCTGTGCTTGTGTGATCTGGGCAGCAGCCTGTTGGTATTTTGCCTGAACATCAGACACATCAATAACAGCAACTATCTGCCCTTTTTTAACCTGCATTCCTTCCTGCACCAGCAGTTGTTCAACTCGCCCATTAATTCGAGACATCAAAGTTGTGGTGTGAATAGCCTCCACAGTTCCAGTTAGTGTCCGTTCTTCTGCTACTGGGCGCTTGTGAACAACCAGCGTTTGCACACTCAGGGGTTGTATCTTGGCAGGGGGAGTTTCAGTTGTGGTGGAGTGGTGCAACAACCACCAACCTGCTCCCGCACAACCCATACTTAAGAGGATGATGCCTGGGGTGATTAACCTTGGTTTTAATGGTTTCCATTGGGGATAGGGAAGTGGTACATGAATATATGGAATTCTCATTGCAAATTACCTGAAAAACAGTGTTGGTATAGACGCTGTCTAGATTAATGTTTTGTCCGTTGCTCAAACTAAGCCAGTTAGGGATCGGATTTCAGTTGAACGCAGGGCTTGTGCCAGCAGCGTTCCAGCAATTGTAAATCAGGTTCAACTTCTGCTGTATTTTGCAAAATTCTCCACCACCTGTTCGAGTAGAAGTGATAAGGATTGCAATGGCAGACAGTTCCCTTGTTATTGGACTTTGTGTCTATAAATGTACTCTTTATCTACTAGACTGTCAAGCTATTTTTGGTTAAAATATTCATTAATAGACTTAGTGTCTAAAAAAAGATAGGTGTTTAATATGGTTCAACCCAAAGAAGACCGACGGATACAGCGGACACGCCAGTTGCTTACTACGGCTCTACTCAAGTTGATTGAGGAGCGCGGCTATGACTCGCTGACTGTGAATGATATTACTGAACAGGCAAATGTAGGACGAGCTACGTTTTATTTGCACTATCAGGACAAGGAGCAGTTACTGGTTGAAAGTCTCGAGGAAATGTTTTCTCAACTGAGAGGTTTAATCGATCCGATGTCTAAGGCACTAGGGGAGCGGAACTCTATCACAGCGACACGTCTTGTATTCCAGCACTTTGCTGACCATCACCGATTGTATCGAGTCCTTCTCACTGAAAAGGGGGCAGCGATGGTATTTACCCGTCTGCTGGCAATTCTGAGCCAGCTTGCCGAACAAGATGTGATTTTAAAGGAGGTTGATCTACCTCAAAGAGGTATTTCAACTAATCTTGTGGCGCACTATGTAGCAGGGGGACTTCTTGGCTTGGTTGCTTGGTGGCTAAACAATAATAGACCTTACTCCCCAGAACAGATGGCAGCTATCTATGGGCATTTAATGGACCCTGGTGCCACGAAAGTTTTGGGAATTGCTGGAGCAGAATTACCTAATTTGTCGGATGTACTCACAACTGGTAATGGTATATCTCAACGATGGTAGATTGAGTTGTTTTGAAAGCTCCTCAAAATGTATTTGCAGTTGGAGCTGTTAATGACTAGTACTACAGTTGTAGATAACTAAGCGATAGGTAAAAACGATGATAGCAGTTCATCCTAGGCGTCCCGAGCGCAGAATTGTCAAGAGCAGCCAAACCCCCAGCAAACTGGCAACACCAAAGAAAATGGTGCTGAGCAATTGCAGTTGAGGCGTTTGCTGGCTACTGGAAATGATGGCAGCACCAATAATCAGCGAGCCAACGACGGTACTAAACGAACGGCGATTGGCCGCGGTGTCGATTGTTTTTCGCAAGGCGTTCAGGTCCTGCACCACCAGATTCAGCTTCAGCGTCTCAGACGCGAGGCGGTTCAGCAAAAACCTAACCTGCCGAGGTGATTCCAGCGACAATTGCTTGAACTCCAGCACCGTCTGGAGAGTAGATCGGGTAGGATCATTGCCAATTAGCTGCTGACGAAATAGATCACTCATCAGGGGATTCACTTCCTCTATGAGGTTGACGCTCGAGTCAAATGAGCGTGCTGTCCCTTCCAGATTAGTGAGCGATTTAGCCAGCAGGCCAACATTGCTGGGCCAACGCAAATTATTCAACCGCGCAGCTTCCACGATTTGTCCAAATATCTCACTCATGTTCAGGTTAGACAGGCTAAGATTGTAGTACTTCTGTAGCAGTCGGTCATAATCTGACTGCAGGCGGGCCAAATTGATCGGCTGCGTAAAGTCCATGGGATCTGTCAAATTGAGGGTAATCTGAGCACAACGATCAGGGTCAATTTCCAGAATTGCCAGCACCAGTTCCACCATCAGCGACTGAATGCGAGGGTTGAGGATTCCAATCATGCCGCAGTCAAGCAGGCCTATCCGTCCGTCTTTCAAGTAAAAAATATTGCCGGGATGGGGGTCGGCGTGGAAAAATCCGTCAATCAGGTACTGCTGCAAAAAGGCGCGGAATACGAGCGTAGTAATGGCGTGGCGCTCGGCGTTAGCATCGCCCTGATGACCCAGTCCCTGGAGTTTTGCTTGCACAATTGGCACTCCTTCGAGCCATTCGAGCACCAGCAGCTTTTGGGTGAACAGATCCTGGTACACCTGAGGAACCACAATTTGGCTGGAGTCAAACCATCGGCTGCGGGAAAGATTTTGACGCAGTTGCTTTGTAAAGCGGCTTTCCTGAGTAAAATCCAGCTCACTTTGCAACGAATTACTAAATTCTTCTGCTAGGGCAACAATGTTGTAGCGTTTGCCAAACTCTGTAGGAGAAAGAATTGCCGCAATTTGTTTGAACAGGGAAATATCTTGCGCCACGATCACCTCAATGCCAGGGCGCTGGATTTTGAGCGCAACAGGTTGCCCATTCTGCAGTGTGGCCTTGTGGACCTGGGCGATCGATCCTGCAGTAACGGCTTCTGGCTCAATGCTAGCAAAAATCGCTTCCGGCGATTGGGGCAAAGCCTGTCGCAGCGCCACATCAATTTCCGACCACTGGACTGGCGGCACGTTCGATTGCAGACTACTAAGTACTTTAATATAAGACGGCGGTAGCAAGTCAGGCCGGGTACTGAGCATCTGACC
>JAJPKC010000133.1 GCA_021323955.1 Oscillatoriales cyanobacterium Centralia_MAG_596
CACCTACAAAGAAATTGCGGCGGAACTTTACATCACCCATAACACGGTGAAGAAGCATATGAAAAACATTTACGCCAAGCGGCAGATCGCGATCGACGAGTGAGCGGGACTCGTCCACTCATCGAGATGGACTGTACAATCTCAGCCTTAAGGCGCTTGACAGATATCATGAAAATGTCTCAAACAGCTATCTTCTCATAGTTCTTCTGGTGTCCTCAGCAATGACACGAGATCTTCTTGATTTCTTCATCGATTAACTGTTTGAATTACCGTAGCTTTACTGAAATGCTAAAACGCTGCGACTAGCATCAGAGTGAATGGTGCTTCATTCAACGCTAATTCTGAAGAGGTAATTACATGAAGGCAGTGATACTAGCTGGTGGATTGGGGACGCGTTTGAGTGAAGAAACCAGCATTAAGCCTAAGCCAATGGTTGAGATTGGTGGACAGCCCGTTCTCTGGCACATCATGAAAATTTATTCGGCTCATGGCGTGAATGATTTCATCATTTGCTGTGGCTATAAGGGCTATGTCATCAAGGAATACTTTGCCAACTATTTTTTGCGGATGTCTGATGTCACGTTTGACATGCGCTTTAACCAGATGAATATCCATGCTGGTAAAGCTGAACCCTGGCGAGTGACGCTAATTGATACGGGTGAAAGCACCATGACAGGAGGACGCCTGAAACGTGTTCAAGAACACATCGGTAATGAAACGTTTTGCTTCACGTATGGTGATGGCGTCAGCGATGTAAACATCACGAAGCTGATTGAATTTCACCGATCAGAAGGAGTCGCCGCTACCCTGACAGCGGTACAGCCACCCGGGCGCTTTGGGGCGATTTCTTTGGCCAAGGAGCAAACTAAAATTACGCAGTTTTATGAAAAGCCAGAAGGGGATGGCGCATGGATTAATGGCGGTTATTTTGTTTTGGAACCGGAAGTGATTGACTATATTGAGAACGATTTCGTGATGTGGGAGCATGAGCCATTAAAAAAGTTGGCGCATGCTGGTAAACTCGGTGCATTCAAGCACGATGGTTTCTGGCAGCCAATGGATACACTCAAAGACAAAAACTATTTAGAAGAGCTATGGGCGCAAAATCAAGCACCCTGGAAAATCTGGTAAGCGCAACCAATTGCTAAATACAATTGTTGCCGCACCAGGCTGAATCCGTTGAACTGTTTTGGTCGATTTCAGGGGCAGAAACCTATGTATGATTTTGCGATCGTTGGTGGTGGCATCGTGGGTCTTTCGACCGGTGTTGCGTTGAGCCAGCGCTACCCAGACGCAACAATTTTGGTGCTTGAAAAAGAAGACCGCTGGGCATTTCACCAAACTGGTAACAACAGCGGCGTCATTCACTCCGGTATCTACTATAAACCTGGTAGCTATAAGGCAAAATTTTGTCGGGATGGTGCCCAATCGATGGTGGCCTTTTGTCAGGCCCACAATATTCCCTACGAGGTGTGTGGTAAGGTCATTGTCGCCACGTCAGCTGCCGAACTGCCGCTGCTGGAAAACCTTTACCAGCGGGGTGTACAGAACGGTATTCCCGTAGCGCGACTAACAGCCGCAGCGGTGCGCGAGATTGAGCCGCACGTTAGCTGCCTCGCGGGCATACGCGTATTTTCCACAGGCATCGCTGACTATAAGCAGGTCTGCCAGACCTATGCTGAACTGATTCGGCAGCGTGGAGGCGAACTCCGGCTGCGAACCAGAGTGGATCGAATTATAAATACCCCCACTGGACACGTTCTGGAAACCAACCAGGGAGCGTTTGAAACGCGGTTTTTGATTAACTGTGCGGGTTTGCACAGCGATCGCATCGCCAAACTTGGCAACGTTGAACCCAACGCGAAAATTATCCCCTTTCGGGGCGAATACTACGAACTCACTCCCGAAACGCGGCATCTGGTCAAAGGACTGATTTATCCGGTGCCCAATCCAGCGTTTCCCTTTCTCGGCGTACACTTTACCCGCATGATTGATGGGAGCGTCCATGCAGGGCCAAACGCTGTGCTGAGCTTCAAGCGGGAAGGCTACAAAAAAACAGACTTTGACCGGCGTGATTTTGCCGAAATCATCACATATCCGGCCTTCTGGAAATTGGCGGCGACCCATGCCAACGAAGGTATTCAGGAAATGATCCGCTCCTTCAGCAAAGCGGCCTTTGTCCGGAGCTTGCAACGCCTGATTCCTGATCTCACCGCTGACGATGTGATTCCCGCCCATGCTGGTGTTCGTGCCCAGGCGTTGAGGGAGGATGGCAAGCTCGTAGACGATTTCCTCATTATCCATGGTGAGCGTTCCGTTCACGTGTGTAATGCACCTTCACCGGCAGCCACATCGTCGATCGAGATTGGGAACGCGATCGTGGCGCAAATTCCTGCTCCATCAAATGTGCAGTCAGCCGCTAGGGTTTAGACCCCTGACTGAGAAACCTTATTTGGACACTGGGACTGAGAGCGTGTCTTGGCGCTAACCGCTCGAAACCAATCATGAATTCGCTACCAACACAATCAGGACAATTCTATGCATGTACTGGTCACGGGCACTGAGGGCTATCTGGGCTCATTGCTGGCTCCTATGTTGATGGAACGGGGGCATACCGTCACGGCTGTGGATACGGGGTTCTACAAAGTGGGATGGCTGTATAACGGCACCCATCTGACGGCCAAAACGCTGAACAAAGACATCCGGCACATCACGATCGACGATTTGGTGGGTGTTGAGGCGATCGTGCACATGGCCGAGTTGTCCAACGACCCAACGGGACAGCTTTCGCCTACCATCACCTACGACATCAACCATAAAGGATCGGTACGGCTGGCAGAGCTGGCCAAATCTGCAGGCGTGCGGCGCTTTGTTTACATGTCATCTTGTAGCGTTTATGGGGTTGCCAGTGGCGATGGCCTGACGACCGAAGAAACACCTGTGAACCCGCAAACGGCTTATGCCGAATGCAAAGTATTGGTCGAACGAGACGTAAAGCCCCTGGCCGACGACAGCTTTTCACCCACGTTTATGCGAAACGCCACAGCCTTTGGTGCATCACCCCGGATGCGCTTTGATATTGTGCTGAACAACCTGGCAGGACTGGCCTGGACGACAAACGAAATCGCAATGATCAGTGACGGCACGCCCTGGCGACCGCTGGTTCACGCCCTGGACATTGCCAAGGCGATCGTCTGTACGCTTGAGGCTCCCCGCGATCTGGTGCATAACCAGGTGTTTAACGTTGGCGATACAGCCCATAATTACCGCGTCAAAGCAATTGCTGAGATTATTGCGAGTGTGTTTCCGGGCTGTCAACTGAGTTTTGGCGAGAGTGGTGCCGATAACCGCAGCTACCGCGTCTCGTTTGACAAAATCAACGCGCAGCTGCCTGGATTTAAGTGCGACTGGAACGCTGAGCGTGGGGCACAGCAGCTATACGACTTGTTCACTCGCATTGAGTTGACGAAAGAGATGTTTGAATCGCGCGGCTTTACCCGACTCAAGCAACTGGAATACCTGCTTCGCACCCAGCAGATTGATCAAAATTTCTTTTGGAGACAGGTATGAAATTTACAGAAACAAAGCTCAACGGTGCGTTCATCATTGATCTAGAGATCCGTGAAGACGATCGCGGTGGCTTTGCCCGCACTTTCTGCGCCCAGGAATTTGAAGCCCACGGGTTAAAGCCCACCGTCGCTCAATGCAATCTTTCGTTTAACCACAAAGCAGGCACTTTACGAGGTATGCATTATCAGGTTGCCCCCGCCTGTGAGACGAAACTCATCCGGTGTACTAAGGGCGCAATTTATGATGTCATCATCGATATGCGACCCGAATCGCCCACCTATTGTCAACACATTGGGGTAGAGTTAACCGCTGACAACCGGCGATCGCTCTACGTACCTGAGATGTTTGCTCACGGTTATCAGGCACTCACCGATGGTGCCGAAGTGGTTTATCAAGTGGGTGAGTTTTATACTCCAGGCTATGAGCGAGGGTGGCGCTATGACGACCCTGCTTTTGGCATCCAGTGGCCTCTGCCCGTGACCGTTATTTCTGCCAAAGATGCTGCCTGGCGTTTATTTGATGCTGTACCCGTCTGACAAAGACTCAAGATTGCTGCCTGCTCTGCTCGCTGATGCCTGACGACTGATTCTCAATACCCGGTTACCGCGTCCTAACCCCCGATACTTATTACCCGATGTCCGCCGCGCAATCCAAACCAGCTCTTAAGAATGTTGATGAAGCTAAGTGTAATTCTGCCATGTTTCAATAATGCCGATACGATCGCCGTTCAACTGGACGCATTGACAATGCAACAGTGGTCAGGCGGTTGGGAAGTTATTGTGGCCAACAATGGATCGACTGATGCATCAATGGCGATTGTGGAGCGCTACCGCGATCGCTTACCTGGTCTGACGATTGTGAATGCTTACACGCCACCTGGCCCGCGTCTGGGGGTGCC
>JAJPKC010000176.1 GCA_021323955.1 Oscillatoriales cyanobacterium Centralia_MAG_596
ATCGCCCCCGTCACAATTGCCACAATCTTCGATCGATCCATCATCTCTCCTCTCGCTATCAAAGCGTCTGTCGTCTGTCGCAATTATTTGTCAAGCGGGAAACCTATGGCAGGCAGATAGAGTCTTGCGACCCATCCCGGCTAAACCAGACAAAAAGACAAAGAATATATAAACAAAGTTTAAGCGTTTCAGCAGAATGTTGGGGAATCCCCCCCAATGGATCAAATTATCGGCAAAATTAGGTCATTGGTTAACAGTGGACTTTAGACCAAAGACATTTGACGCTAGACCACCCACCGTTCTTTACCAAGCGATGCCTATCATGACGGCCCCAGTCTATAGTCAAATCCTCTTATCCAGCGTCCAGCGAACAGCACATCAGCTAGACTTCTAAACTTAGTATGGCTACCCTTATCGATTCCACCAGTGAGCTTTCTACCGTTGACCGACCCGCCGTTGTAGAGACCTATGAGCTGAGAAAGACCTACCGCACTGGATTTTGGTTAAACCAGAAAGTTGTCTCCCTCAAAGGATGCACACTTAAAGTGTTTCAGGGAGAAACGTTTGGGCTGTTGGGGCCTAATGGTGCTGGTAAAACAACTCTCCTGAAAACGCTGCTGAGTATTGTCCGCCCAAACGGTGGTCGGGGGCTGGTATTGGGACAACCCCTGGGCGATCGCGCGGTCAAAGAACGCATTGGCTATCTGCCTGAAAACCCGTACTTTTATGACTACCTCACTGGCTGGGAAACCCTACAGTTCACTGCCGGGTTGTTTAAGATCCCACCATCAGTACAAAAACAGCGCATCCCCCAACTGCTCGATCTGGTTGGATTGGCTCAGTCTACAGCTCGTAAAAAGCAGCTCCGCCAATATTCCAAAGGCATGCTGCAACGAATTGGGATGGCGCAGGCGTTAATCAATGACCCGGATCTGGTGTTTTTTGACGAGCCAATGTCAGGGCTAGACCCCATGGGGCGTTACCAGATCCGCGAGATTATTCTGTCGCTCAAGTCGCAGGGCAAAACAATTTTCTTCAACAGCCACGTCCTGTCAGATGTCGAAGCGATCTGCGATCGCATTGCCATTCTGGCCGAAGGGGAACTGATTTGTATTGGCTCCCTGAAAGAACTGCTGGGCGTTGCCGAAACTTACACCATCAAGGGTCGAGGCGGTAGCCTGGATGTCATCAAAAAACGAATGGTTAATCTGGAATTTCGTGATGGTTACTGGCAAGGCCATCTCAAGGGCGATCCCTATGACTTTCTAGCAAGTCTGAACCTGATGGGCGCTCAGCTTGTCACGGTTAATCTGGCGCGGCCCTCACTGGAAGAATTTTTTATTCAACAGCTCCATGCCCGCGGCATCCGCACCAGCAGTTAAGGGCACGTCACCCCTCTGGTGGATGCGCGGCCGCTGTGTAACCTTTTTGATGGGGTGCGTAAGGCCGAAATGGAGTTAGCAAGACGCATGACAAATCTGGTTGAAACGGCTGCAAATGCAGGCACTTTTCAAACGCTACTCGCTGCCGTTGAGGCGGCAGGACTCAAGGATTTATTGACAGGCGAAGGCGCATTCACGGTGCTTGCGCCAACAGATGATGCCTTTGCCAAACTGCCAAAAGGCGCGCTGGATGAACTGCTCCAAGATGTCCCAAAGTTGAAGCGAGTGCTACTGTATCACGTGCTGTCGGGTGATGTGCGATCGGACGATCTGGCACAGATTGACGAAGCCCCCACGGAAGAAGGGTCGATCGTGGCGATCGACCACGCTGGAAGTCAGGTCAAGATTAATGATGCCACCGTGTTGAAGACCGATATCCTTGCCGATAACGGGGTCATTCACGGAATTGATGCGGTTTTGATGCCCGCTATCCTGGCAGGCCATTCTTAGCGCTATCGGTCTTAGCGCTACAGGTTTCGCGCTTCCAACGCACTGGAAAGGCGATCGAGGGCGGCTACCGTCCGTTCCTGGGCTACAACCGTGGGATCGGCTGGCGTTTCTTCGATCGCTTCATGCCGCGATAGTCGTCTTTTCGCCTTCTCAAAGGCCCGAATGACCAGAAAGATCACCAGCGCAATCACTAAAAAGTTAATCACTGCCGACAGAAACAGCCCGTACTTTACACCGTTGGCGGACAGTTTCTCAATCCCATCAACCCCTGCTGCTTTCAGTGCCGGTGTCAGGAGAGCAGGAGTGATGATGTCACCAACGAATGATTCCACAATTTTGCCAAAAGCCCCGCCGATCACGACCGCAACCGCCAGGTCAATGACATTTCCACGGGTGATAAATTTCTGAAAATCGGCCCAAAAGCCTCCATTTGTAACTCTTGCCATCGCTTTTTATGTCTCCCTGATTGGTAGTCAGTTTTAGTGGGTTCATTTTAGAGCAAAGCTACAGCCAATCAAAATGCTGCGGGAAACTTCTTGTAAAATCCGAACTAAATTACTGACGCAGTCAGTAAAATGGCCGATGCTTTCCGTAATGGCAAGCTGTTGGCCAAGCATCATGATTGATTAAGCCAGCCAAGCGGTTCCCTGCGATCACAATCAATGCCGGATCGCAAAATGCCAGAAATCAGTTCGCGTCGAACCGTTAGTCTGCCTTCAGAATTGGTTACTATAGAACTAACACGGAGTCATTCCGAGATTCAGACGTCGCTGCGAGTATCAGATTCATGACTGCTGAGGTTTTGATCGAAAAAAAGAAATTAGCGAAGCCACCGCTGACGATTCATCGATTGGGCGATCGCGTGTTGCGTCAGCCAGCAAAGCGGATTGCCAAGGTTGACGCGGAGATCAAGCAGCTCATTCGCGAAATGCTGCAAACAATGTATAGTGCTGACGGTATTGGTCTGGCTGCACCGCAAGCCGCTGTTAACAAGCAGCTCATTGTGATTGACTGCGAACCTGATAACGCTGCCACTCCGCCCTTGATTCTGATTAACCCGACGGTAAAGCAGGTTGGTCGCGATCTATCCGTGACTCAGGAAGGCTGCCTGAGCATCCCAGGTGTCTATATTGATGTCAAACGACCAGCGGCGATCGAGGTAGCGTACAAAGACGAACAGGGTCGGCCCCAGAAGCTTTCTGCCACGGGGCTGCTGGCTTGCTGCATCCAGCACGAGATTGACCATCTTAATGGCATCCTGTTTGTTGATCGCGTTGAAAACTCGCTGTTGCTTAACGAAGAGCTGGCGAAGCATGGGTTCTCCACGCAAGCAGTTAAGTCTCTAGTAAATTAAGATCTGTGAGTGATCACCGTCAGGCCCGCCGTGTTCGCTTGACGTATCCCTCAAACGTTAAACCTTGGAACTAAATCAACGTGACTCCAAAAAGTGGTGTGTTTCTAGGTGGATCGTGCATTGCCGCGATCGCAGCCGTTGGCTCAATCTTTGAACTATCGTACGGCGACCCTCAACTGGGCACCGTGTTGACAGGGCTAATCCTGGCCGTAAGCATTCCCTTAACGGTCGTGTTTTTTGTGGCGGCGGTGCGAGACACCCGCGCAAATCTGTAAACAACAAAAGCCAAATGCCAGTGGGCAGAACGTAGGGTGTACGATGTACGGTGGATGCGATGGGGGCAGCAGCAACTTGCTTGGTGCTTCTGTTTCAGTCGTTAACGCGCCATAAACTGACAAGTATTCCCTGAAGATGACGGGAACAGACCGCTACAACACATTTTTGCGACTGTTGTCTGAGGGTAGCAGTGCCAAAGAGCAACCCTTGTATCCGCTGTCGGCAACGGAGACTGTGGTGCTTGGGCGTGATCCTCGCTGTCAGGTGGTTTTAGACCCAATTGTGTACCGGGCTGTGTCGCGACGGCATGCCGAAGTGAGTCCGGTTTTGGGATTTGAGTCACCCAACGGAGCGCGTTTCTGGCAAGTATGTGACCTTAGCAGCGCGAACGGAACGTTCTTGAACGGCGAACGATTAAAGGATTGTCACGTGCTGCAGGCAGGCGATCGCATCATGCTGGGTCAAAATGGCCCGGAGCTTGTCTTTGAGTGTCAGAGTGTGGCTCCGCCTGTAGTACCCTCTGTTGCAGCGACACCGCCGCCCGCTGCAACGGGACGTCTCGACCTGCCTTCGGTTCCCCGCCGCCAGGTCGTCCGCGCTTCAGACCCTTTAGCAGCTACCAGTCCACCGCCGCGCCGTCATGAACCTGATGCCATCAGCCTGACGCAGCTATTCCCCATTCTTTCGACCGGCCGACAGTTGAGGCACAAGGCGTACCTGCTGCCGGGAGGCATCACCGTTGCGTTTGTGGTGCTGATGTTTGTCGCCGTTGGCGCGCCGATCGCGTTTAACATGCTGCTCGCGGCTTACCTGGCGGGCGCGGCCTACTACTTTATCTACCAGCTCTGTGGTAAGCACAAACCCTGGTGGATTCTAGTCGGTGCGGCGGTGCTGACCATCCTGCTTCTGGTCAGCCCCATCCTCCAGCTATTTATTGTGGTGTTCCGACAGGTTTTACCGGGTGAACTACCAACCAGCGGCACGCCAGTGCCATTTCCCCTACTCCTGGTCAAAATGTTTTTTGGCGCAGGGCTGATGGAAGAACTGCTGAAAGCACTCCCGATTCTGGCGGCTTATGTACTGGGCACCCAACTGCGATCGCCCTATCGCGAACGGTTGGGCGTTTGGGAACCGCTCGATGGCATTCTGCTAGGCAGCGCTTCCGCCGTTGGATTTACCCTACTCGAAACGTTGGGGCAATATCTTCCTGACGTCTACAAGGCAACGCTGGCGTCGGGCGAAGATGCCGCTCAGCTTGCCAGCTTACAGTTGCTCATTCCGCGCGTCCTGGGTTCCGTAGCCGGACATATGGCGTATAGCGGTTATCTCGGTTATTTCATTGGGCTGAGTGTGCTGCGATCGCGTCGTCGCTGGCTCATTTTAGGCATTGGCTATCTTACGGCATCGGGGCTGCACGCCCTCTGGAACACGATGGGCACAATCAGCCCTGTCTTTTTGGCGCTGGTTGGCCTCCTGTCCTATGCGTTTCTCGCGGCTGCCATTTTGAAGGCACGGGAACTCTCGCCGACGCGATCGCAAAACTTTGCTACTCGCTTTTATAAATAATGGCGTTTAACCAATCATTGCGCCTAACCCACTTCTGCTATTCGCCCTTCGCTTGCAGTTCACTCAGAGCAACGCGGGCGATCGCTAAACTTAAACGGGCTTGTTCTACTTCTGAGAGTGAGTTCCAATCAGTTGAACGAACACGTTCAAAGGTGGATTCAACGGGTGATTCACTGCCCCGCATCGCATAGGCAAGGGGACGGGCTAAAACGTGTAAGTCATCTTCTGCGACGTTAGGCAGCGCTTCCTGGACACACTGCACTAACTGATCAGCTAGCGAGGCGGAACTCGATAAAACCTGCTGGGCACGGGTCGCGATCGCGGTCAGCAATTGCTGAGGGACGCGGATCGCAAATCGCTGGATCAGCGTTTCTTGAAGTGTTGCAGCAGACCAAAGCTGGTTGAGCTGAGCGAAGAACGTACTGGAGCGGGTTGTAACGTCAGCAGGTGCCCAATCATCTAAGGGGAGCGCTTGTTCTAATGTGGTAAAAAATGCTTCTGATTCTGGATCGGCTGGGTT
The DNA here is from genome assembly GCA_021323955.1 of Oscillatoriales cyanobacterium Centralia_MAG_596. Classification (GTDB taxonomy): domain Bacteria; phylum Cyanobacteriota; class Cyanobacteriia; order Leptolyngbyales; family Leptolyngbyaceae; genus Stenomitos. Next base: position 5,609 of record JAJPKC010000176.1, read on the forward strand.
CCAAACATAGGGAATTTGGGCTGCCGGATCTTCGACCACGGTGAACTGATCCTCGGTTAATGGCTCTTGCCCACGCCAGGAGCAGTTGACACCTTCAGCACGTAACAGTGCCGCCCATAAATCGTGCTCAACGTTCGCTTCTGGATCCGCCTGATGATCAGAACACATTACCTTATTTTCCATATCGGGACTCCTGCATGCACTGGAAACAATGACCTCGTTGATGGGATCTACACAGCGATCGTTTTCAGTTCCGCAACTCCATTTAATTTACGTCATTTAGCGGTAACTGCCATCCCTGTGAGGCAAATTGCGCCCGGTGCTTCGCCTGGTCAGAGCGATCACTCAGAGCGACGGGTTGTAAACTCCAGCACTTCGTTTTGAGCACTACCAAATTTCAAGTGCGTCCCTGGCTGGAGCGGGACTTCCTGACGATGAACTTTACGCCAGTTGACGGGTTCCATCCCCGGTTCCAAAATCCAGGTACCAAACCGAGAAAAGTCTTCCAGAAAGTAAGCGGTTTCGATACTGCCGTTTTGCTGTGACTGACGGCAGAAAATGACCGCATGCTTTCGAGACACACCGCCCTGGTCTTCTTGCAGTACCAGGTCGTTTTCGGAGCGGTCACGGCCCACTCGCATGAAGCCTCCCTGAATCTGCCAAACTTTGGCTGTCGTCAACGATCGCAAAGCGGCATCCGGTTTCTGCTGACCCAGTTGGGTGATTGGGCCTGGCATCTCGGTCAAGCTGCCTTCGAGCGGTTTGAGCAGTTCCCCGTCAAACTCCGGGTGCATGTAGAGCACGGGCAGCGTCCAGGCTTGCTGGTTGAAGCGATACAGGGTGAGGAGATGCTGGCGCGCGATCGTCACCGCCTGATCAATGGGAACCCGCCCAGCCAGCGCCCTCGCAAACGCCTGGATAAAGCTTACGGCTTCCTCATCTGTGATCGAGTCCCGCATCCCTAAAACAGCGGGCACCCCATGATGGATTAATACCTCCGCGAGACTGCTGCGAGGAATGGCCCGCGATTGTACGATCTCTGGAGTCGCTGAATTCACCGAAATCAACTCGTGATCGGGCTGGGCACCCCAGCACGCATTGAATACGGCTAACTTTACCTGACATCGCGTTAGCACCTGTGCCAGTTCAGTGCCATTCAGCGACATATCGGGGCGCAAAAACAGCAGTCCACCGTCAGGCGCGGGAACTCCATGTCCCGCATAAAAGAATACATTGTAGGCCTGACTTTCTAGTTGGCGCGTCAGGTCGGCGGGACTGGGCTGCACTAGCGTATCAACGTGGCACGGCGTGATGGTTGCGCTACCAATCCCGCTACTGCCAGAGGTTTTGAGAATACGAGCGAGAACATTGGCTTCTTGCTCAAGCTGGAGCGCATGTGAACTGGTGTGGCGATTAGGCTCAATGCTTTGATTTGGGTGCGATCGCGGCTCTGGCTCAGAGTCCTGACCGAGAACGAGTAAGATTTTGAGGATGTGGTCTGATCGTAAGGGGGGCAAGGAGTGGACATCGCTGGTCGTGCGGCTAAACAGCAACTGCTGCCGGAGCGAAATTGCCTGCTTACCAGCCGCATCCTGCATAATTTCCCAGGGTAGAGCAATGAGCCTGGGGTCACGCACTTCCAGACGTAATCGCAATGGCTTCGCTTGTCCCATCGCAATGCCCTGGCTGTGGTTCAGGCTGCTTTGAATGGGGCCATCAAATAACCACTGCCACAGGCTAATGCCGAGCGTTTGCATCAACCGACCAGATTGACTGACTGGTTGACCAGGAATGGATGGCATTTCCAGTGATAGCGTCGGATCCGGTGGAAATTCGCTGACCTGCGAGACTTGGGGTACGTTGGGCAAACTGCGATCGGAAAACATCTCTTGCCAGAGCCGCCAGAGCTGCTCTAGAGAGTCCAGCCAGAGACAGTCATGCAAAACGTAGCCCCCAGGGTATGGGGCTTGGGTGACGTGGATGGCGAAGTGGTCGGCTGTGCGTAAGGGCGCGATCGCCAAATTCAAGCAGGGAATGTCAGACAAAGCCATTCAAGAATTAGTACTGGACCCATCACGATATCAGGATTGTTTTAACAGTCTAGTCTTTGTCCGGGTCACTTGTGAGCCCTATCGAAACGATTGCTTGAAGGACAGCATGGGGCGGGAAATGTCAGGCAGGGGGGAAAGGATAACGGCTGCAACATGGCTGGCCGCGGTTAATGGCGCTGCCACCATTTGCTGGTGATCGGCTCAATCGGTTGGCACCGACTCAATTTGGCTGGGTGCATTGACTTTACTTTGAGGGTGGAAATAAGCTTCAAGCACCTGCCGCACCATTGGGGCAGCAAATGAACCGCCGCCACCACCAGAATTTTCGCCAAATGCAACGACCACAATCTCAGGGTTATTCGCGGGCGCAAATGCTCCAAACCAGGTGTGAGACTGACGCCCAATATCTTCAGCCGTCCCGCTTTTGCCGCACACGGGTGGCAGTGAAGACACATTTAGCGCTGCGCCGGTACCGCCGTCAACGACAGCCCGCAACCCCTCGCGCAGGATGCGAATGGTATCGGGTTTGAGGTTGAGCGATTCCCGCCAGTTTTGGGCCACCTCATTATCTTTAAGCAAGTGTGGCTTGACCAGGTAGCCGCCACTCGCAGGGACAGCAAACATGACAGCAACTTGCAGCGGCGTCGCCTGGAGAAACCCCTGACCGATCGACATATTGACGGTATCGCCCAAGAACCAGCCCTCTTTGAGTTCCTTGCGCTTCCACTCATCGTCAGGTACAAGACCGGGGCTTTCTTCTTCGCCCAGATCAATACCTGTCTTGCGGCCAAAGCCAAAGCGCCGTGTCCACTGAATCAGGTTGCGATCACCTACCCCCATCCCGATCTGGTAGAAAAAGGTGTCGCTACTCCATTGCAGTGCGCCCACAAACCCCAATGGCCCAAAACCAGCATGGTTCCAATCACCAAACTCAATGCCACCGACTGTAATCGACGGATAGGTTCCGAGCACAGTATCGGGGCTAAACTTGCCCGTCTCCAGGCCCGCTGTGGTGGTCACAATCTTGAATGTACTGGCGGGAGGAAATCCTTGTACAGCCCGATTAACGAAAGGATGGTCTTTACTCTGCAGCTGTTGCCACTGGGCGTTAGTAATCCGGGTTGAAAACAAATTGGGGTCAAAGGCCGGACGGCTGACCATCGCCAGGACAGCCCCATTGCTAGGATCAAGCGCCACGATCGCGCCTTTACGATCGCCCAAAGCAGCTTCAGCCGCCTTTTGTAGATCAAGATCCAGGGTTAATTGGACATCTTTACCGGTTTGGGTCGGCTTTTTGCCAAGTACCCGAACCACTTGTCCGGCACCGTCCACCTCCACCTGCTGCCCACCCCACTCGCCGCGCAGCAAGTTTTCGTATTTTGCCTCGATGCCCATCTGACCGATCACATCACCCAGACGATACCCTTCGCTCTTGTGGCGCTCTAGCTCACGATCGTCCATCTCGCCGGTATAGCCAATCACATGCGCGGCCAGATCGCCATTGGGGTAGTAGCGCACGGCTTCAGCATCGACCTGCACGCCTTCCATATCGCTGCCATACTCAGCAAGTGCCGTCACCTGAGCTGGGCTGACCCCCCTCGCAATACGGATGAGAAATGGCGAAGTATAGCCTGCTTGCTCCAGACGATTTTTGATATCTGCCTCTGGAACCTTTAAGATTTGCGACAGACGTTTGAGCGTCGTCGCCCACTCCGCCTTGCGCCGCGCCAGCGGCCAGAGAAATACCGAATGCGACAAACGGCTGCCAGCCAACATTCTGCCCTTACGATCCAAAATCTTCCCCCGCTCCGGTTGCTTGGGGATAAGGCGAATGCGATTATTCTCGGCCAGCTGCCGATTGCGATCGCCCTCCACCAACTGCAAATACGCCAGACGGCTACCAATCCCAACCAGCATAACCAGCGAAACAACGACCATCATTGCGATCGACTGGTAGCGCCGGCCAACGGTGCGAGACGTCGTTTGAGTAGCAATTGTGGAAGATTGAGTCAGAGTCATACAAATATCCGGTGGCGCAGAGTATTGGGTGGTGAAATCGCAGACATGCCGTAAAGCAATTGATCCGGTCAGTCATGAGTCGTTATCCGCTAAGTTGGGCACTCTTTAAGTCGAGGACCCCATTGCGGTATCACCTCTTGTCAATGCAATGCTAGAGTTGCCATTAGCCCCAGCGGCAATTTAATCACGTGTCAGAAACCCCACTTAACAGGATTTGCTGAGACAATTGCCTAAGGTGCTGGATCCGCACCAGGTAGATAAAATAAACCAAAGGTTTAAATTGTCACTCTACCAGAAGATGGATGAAGCTGGCTCAATGCTGACCTCGAAAAGTTCTGAACTGCCCCGCAAGGCGGCTCCAACGCACTAAGCTGCTTTTTACGTCGCTTGGGAAATTACCCGAGGAATTCGTTACTATGTCTCAGACCGTCACACACAACCAGCGCTCCATCGCGACTGACACTGGGTTTGATGTTGAACTCCGCAAGGTTTTCAAGGTTTTCAATGGTGAAACAGCTGTCCGAGGCATTGACCTGAGCATTCGACGGGGTGAATTTTTTAGCATCTTAGGCCCCTCTGGCTGCGGCAAAACCACCACACTCAGAATGGTGGCGGGGTTTGATACGCCTTCGGCTGGCGAACTGCTCATTCAAGGGCAGTTAATGACCCAGGTACCGCCCTACCGCCGTCCGGTCAACACTGTATTTCAAAGCTACGCGCTGTTTAGCCACCTGACTGTCCGCGAAAATATTGCCTTTGGTCTGCGAATTAAGAAACGGAGTAAGGCCGAAATTCTCGATCGCGTGCAGGAAGCCATGAAGCTCGTCAAAATGGAATCGCTGGCCAATCGCTTTCCCGGCCAACTGTCGGGCGGGCAGCAGCAGCGGGTAGCACTGGCACGCGCCCTCATCAATCGACCGGCCGTGCTGCTGCTGGATGAACCATTGGGAGCACTGGACTTGAAGCTCCGCAAAGAGATGCAGGTAGAGTTGTCCAACTTACACCGCGAGTTGGGGCTTAAG
>JAJPKC010000367.1 GCA_021323955.1 Oscillatoriales cyanobacterium Centralia_MAG_596
GCCCTCTTCAAGATGGGATTCGTATTCTTCCCGTTCTTCGATCGTGCAATTTGCAAGGATGAGATCAGCCCGGCTCGCGAAGCGCTGAACTCGCTGATCCTCCAGATTGCCATAGGCCATGGGATGACGAATGACGCCGACGCGCAATCCCCATTGCCGCAAAAATTTTGAAAGCCAGCGGGTCGTTTGCGATTTGCCACAGCCTGTTCGCACTGCCGATACTGCAATGACAGGTACGTTGGCTTTTAGCATAGTGCGATTAGGGCCGAGCAAGCTAAAGTCTGCACCCGCTGCCATTGCTCGTGAAGCCAGGTGCATGACCCTGGCGTGTAGCACATCGCTGTAGGCAAACACGACCAAATCGATCTGCTGTTGCTTACAAAGCGTGTCTAGCTCCGATTCCGCTACGATGGGAATTCCATCTGGGTAAAGTGCACCTGCTAAAGAGGCCGGATAACAGCGATCGGCAATCCCAGAAATTTGCGTTGCCGTGAACGCCACAACGGTTGCTTGAGGATTATCACGATATACCACGTTGAAATTGTGGAAGTCACGCCCTGCCGCGCCCAGAATGACGACACGAGTTGGCGGGAGTATTGTTTGAGTGAATTCAGTCTTGATCATGTTCTTATCCTCATCCCAACTGCGACAAGAAACCGACTGAAAGAGCGAAGACCAACTCAAATCTTCAGGTTCATGCCCCAGGTGGTTTTAAATTAGATCAAAAATTTGAAGAACTTGTGAGGTGCTCCCGATCGCGCCTAAACAATTCTTGAGCTAGGGAGATTTGACAGGCTTTAAGGTTAACTGTTATTGCGCAAGCCATTCCCTCACAAGTTCCTCACGCTCATTTTCTATCTTGCAACCATATATGTGGTTCGTGGGCAGCAAATTTGATGTCACAATTCGCTTTTCAATTGAAATTGGATACGTAAAACTTAACACTTCAAATGTTTACTCTGGGGCAGGGTGCAGTATGAGTCAAGATTTTGCAGGCAAAGATCTCAGTGGTCAAGACTTTAGTAAAACTAATTTAAATGGCATTAATTTCAGCAATGCGAATTTGAGTCGGGCAAATTTAAACGGGGCTAACTTAATCAATGTGGATTTGAGCAATGCGAACTTAGACGGTGCCAACCTTAGCCATGCCAATCTAAGTCAAGCGAATTTAAGCAATGCAAGTTTAGTAGGTGCCATTCTGATTGAAGCGATCCTGGACGGGATTGATTTGTGTCACGCCGATTTAAGTGATGTGGATTTAAGTCTAGCGAGGTTTGGCTCCAGTCTTTTGGGTAAGACAGCAGATTTATGTAGTACTAAATTCATCAATGCCAACTTGACAGAAGCACGACTTAGCAGTGCCAATTTGTTGGATGCAGATTTCAATCGCGCTACGTTGATCGGCACGACCATGGAAAACCTGAACTTGGATGGTGCGAAGCTAAACCATGCAAACTTGCATCGCGCTATGCTAATAAACGTTAGAATGTGCAGCGCTAATCTGTTTGGTGCCGATCTGAGTCGGGCAACGTTGCAGCATGTTGATCTTTACGATACTGACTTGAGTAGTACGAACGTCAAGGATGCTCAGTTTATCCAAGTGACCGGTCTTTCTTCAGATATGACCGAAGAACTCAGATGGAGAGGTGTCCACATCCACCAATAACTTTAAGTTAAATATGTACTGTGCGGATACGCTGCATCAGGCGATCGCTGATCCGATAGCGTGTTGGCCACCTGTCGCAATACGCCGCCCTGGTTGATCACGGCTAAAGAAACGCGTTTGTGAGACTTCAGTTTGATTCCATCGGCTTTAGCAAATGCGTGGCAGCTGCTCTCCACTCAGCATATCCACAATTCGCTGCGCCCCAATGCGACTTTTCATGGTCACAAGGCCCGTCGATCGCCCGGTAACATGCCCGATGATGCAAGCATTACCAGCTAGGCTGCTTGAATGTTCACAGGCCATTGCAGTCTCACGCTCAACGCTGTACGAACGCATGATTTCCAGGGCACGTTCAGCATCCCGCTCTGGTACAAATGTCACAAATCGCCCTTCATTCGCGACATACAGCGGATCAAGCCCAAGAATTTCACAGGCACCCTGAACGGCATCGCAAACCGGAATTTGAGCTTCTGTAATTGCAATTTCGACACCCGCCGCTTCTGCCAGTTCATTCAGTCCACTTGCCAATCCACCACGGGTTAAGTCTCGTAAACAGTGAATCTCAATTCCGGCGTCCAGGAGGTTCAGTACTAAGTCGGCAAGGGGCATAGAATCACTGGTGATCGTGGTTTCAAACTCCAATCCTTCTCGGACTGCCATAACCGCAATACCGTGCCGTCCGATGTCACCATTCAGCAAAATCACATCGCCTGGCTGAATACTTTGAGGTGCAATGGTTTGGGAATGTTCAATAATCCCAATTCCCGCTGTATTGATAAAAATACCGTCACCTTTTCCCCGATCGACAACCTTGGTGTCTCCGGTCACGATCTGTACATTCGCCACCTGAGCTGCTTTTTGCATGGACTGCACAATACTCCGTAAGCTTTCCATCGGGAGTCCTTCTTCCAGGAGAAAGCCTGCACTTAAGTAAAGTGGGCGCGCACCCGCCATTGCCAGGTCGTTTACCGTACCATTCACGGCTAACGACCCAATATCGCCACCGGGAAAGAAGAGAGGATGCACCACATAGGAGTCAGTTGTAAATGCCAATTTCTGATCTCTGAGTGTCAGCAGGGCGGCATCATGTCGAATATTCAACATTGGATTAGCAAATGCTGGCACAAACAGTTGCTCGATCAGGCGGTGCATTAGCTTGCCACCACCACCGTGCGCTAAGAGAATGGTGGCCTGGGGATGGATCGGATCGGGGCCGGACTGGGAAAAGATTTCCGTCGCCATAGCCGTTAATTTGCGTTTTGATCAATTTTGTCAATCAAACTTTTTGCCATGTCGATCGCGATTGCAATCAATTCCTGCTCCTGGTTTCCCTGAACCCCTTCATCACTGATGCTGGCATAGATATGAGGGTTTGACAGCATGGCGCTGAGCAACTGGGTAGCGATTTGTTTCAATTCATAGGTGGGTTCCATACAATCCTCTAGTTAATTCGATCGCAGCGACTTATCGTCCTGTTTGCGGTAGCGATAATAGGCCGCACAGGCTCCTTCTGACGACACCATGGGTGCCCCCAGGGGATGTTCGGGTGTACAGCGAGATCGAAACGCAGGGCACTCGTCGGGTTTCTTCATGCCCTGGAGAATCAATCCACTGATACATTCAGTCGCAACTGATTCACGGTTGGCAATGCTAAAGCGCTTAACGGCATCGAAGTCAGTATACGGATCGCGCAATTGCAGCCCACTCTGAGGGATCTCACCAATGCCCCGCCATTGACGAGGCACGATCGCGAATACATCACGGATTAGCGCCTGTGCCACGGTATTACCCTGGGCACACACAGACCGAATATATTGATTTTCGACCTGCGATCGACCCGCCTGCAATTGCTGTACACATAAATATATGCCCTGCAATATATCGAAGGGTTCAAATCCCGTAACGACGATGGGAACCTGATAGGTCTGGGCGATCGCCTCATACTCTCCGTATCCCATGACGGTGCAGACATGCCCTGCCGCCAAAAAACCCTGTACCTGGTTCTGCGGCGAGGCAAGAATTGCTGCCATTGCAGGTGGCACCAGGACATGCGATACCAGCAGGGAAATATTTTGGATCCCTTTCTGGTAAGCCTGATAGACCAGCATTGCCGTTGCAGGAGCCGTGGTTTCAAATCCAACTGCAAAGAAAACAACCTGGTGAGCGGGATTTACTTGCGCAATTTTGAGCACATCCAGGGGTGAATACACCATTCGCACATCGCAGCCCTGTGCCTTGCTGGTCAGCAAGTCTGTATGACTGCCGGGTACACGCAGCATATCGCCAAACGAGCAGAAAATGACCTTCGGCAGGGACGCAATGGCAATCGCCTGATCAATAAACTCTACTGGCGTGACACATACGGGACAACCAGGACCGTGAATTAAAGTAATTGCTGGAGGCAATAGTTCATCAATGCCAAATTTCACGATCGCATGCGTTTGCCCACCACAGATCTCCATAATCGTCCAGGGCTGTGTCGTGATCTGCGCGATTGATGCTGCATATCGCTGGACAGCAGCGGCATCCCGATATTCATCAACGAACTTCATAGTTTTGGGTCTAATGTGGCGTGAAACAACCCTGAAGACGTTTAGCGTTCTGTTGTGGTGTTTAGATCCATCCAGGCTTCTCGATTGGTCAAATCTTCGGCTTCATCTACGATGTCTTCTTCAACGTACTGCTCGTAGACCATTGGTTGCGCGATTGGATCTAGCAGTAAGCTTTCAGCATAGCTACGAATAGCCGCGCTTTCGGTTGAATCTGCCTGATCCGTGCTCAGAGCATCTTCAAGCATCGACAAAAATTTGTCGTTTGCTTCTTTTACATATTCGTATCGAGCCAAACAGTGGCGATAAAACTCATATACCTCATTGCAGGTATCTCGGTCTAACCTTTCACCGGCGGCAGCAATTGCTGCTTCCAGATCAACGGCATCAGTGTCCAGTAGATGCTCAGTATCCGGTTCTAGGTTCAGTGCGGGAAGATAACGAGCGCGGAGATTACGGAGTGGCTTAACCATAATGCCTCCTCTCAAGACCCGTTGGCTACGGTCTGATTAATTCAATTTTACAGCCGTCTGCCAATAATTCGTTTGAATGAAGTTGTATGTTACAAATGCCAAAAAAATTGCCTGACCCTAATAAGCCCCCAGGGTCAGGCAGTCTACCTGTAAGGACGCTTTCCTAAGCGTAAAAGCTAATCCAACATAGTTGCCCCCTATTGCTGGCCAGCTTTTCCGAGTGCGTTCCTCAGATCTATATTGATTTTGTTCTCTTTTACGGTTAAAACCATCCGATAGAGTACTCAAATTCGGTTCAAAGATTGCTTTAAGCGGGTGGCTTTAAGTCAGTGAATTTACGCTGGCCACCCTTAAAATGGGCCGACACCGCAACCATGCGTCGCCTCAATCGCACGGCCAGTTTGATCGAAATGCAGTGGTTCATATCGATCGTGCCAGATCGTAGGCTGAGTTCTTGGTCTAATGCTAGGCTCATAGCAGATCATCATTAACTGCTATTTGCGATCGCGTTGATCGATTAGTCATCCTATGCTCATTCCATTAACCCGCAAAACCTTTGAAAATTTGGTTCCTACGATTGCAACAGGACCGCAGTATGTTTACTACTGGGGCAAATTTCCCGATCTGCTGCTGCGGCTGCTGGTTTCAGTGGTGGGCGTAACGGTCGTCATTTTGGGGTTGGGCATTTTAGGCGATAGCTTTGGCTTCATTCGCTTTCTGTTGGGAATTGTGGTTGGGCTGTATTGGCTGTGGGGACCCATTTTGTGGGCCAGCCTGAAAAATGTTGAATATCGCAAATATGCCTATAGCGGGTTTTGGCAGGGTGAAGTGGTAGACGTCTATGTCACGGAAGAACTGATTGGCAAGGAAGAAACGGTCAATGAGCGGGGAGAACTGGTGATTGTTGAGAACCGTGAACGGTGCCTGAACTTGATTGTGGGCGACGAAACTGGTTTCACCAGTCGGCTGCAAGTGCCGCTCAAGCGAAATCACCAGGCGATCGCGGTTGGCGATCGTGCCGAGATGGTGGCGATGTCCAATCGGGGTGACTTAGGCCGGATTAACAAGACATCGGACATTTACATTCCAACTCACAACATCTGGGTGAGCGATTATCCTCTACTACAGCGCGAGTCTTTTATCGAAGTCAGCCGTCGGCTACACGCGCGCGATCGTCGCCGTGAGGAGCGATTTGACCCGCCGGAATACGACCAATCCCAACGCGATCGCTATCCGGAGGACGATGGGCGGGGCGGCGCGATCGAGCTGAGCCGTCGCCCCCGTCGCCATAACCCTCGCACTCGACCATCAGTAGACTGGTGATTACATCACCCCGCTCTGCTCACGCCCGTAAGCTTGCCATGCCAGATCGACTAAACCATTAACAATGGCGGCGGCCACAACGGCACTGCCCTTGCGGCCCTCAATGCGAATGTGAGGAATGAGTGAATCGGCCAAGCGTTCCTTAGCTATCTCTACGTCCACAAATCCAGACGGGGTTCCAACGACCAGCGCTGGCCGGATCTCCTCTGCTTCGATCAAATCGACCAGGGACGTTAACGCGGTCTGCGCTTGACCCACGACAAAAATGCCTTCCGGGTAGCGCCGCGCCAACGTTTCAATTCCCCATGCGGCCTGGGTCTTCTCCTTCTGCGGGCGGGTCAACGCCTCCATGCTGCAATAAACGGGATTGGCAAATGTGTTCTGGATATTGGTCGTAATCCCTACCTGCACCATCGGCACATCCACGACGATCGTGCTGCGAGCGGCTAAAGCGGCGGCTCCAGACTGCAACGCAATGTCCGAAAAACGGATCAGCGATTTATATTCAAAATCTGCCGTTGCATAAATAACGCGACGCACAATTTCGTATTCGGCGGGCGAGAAGATGTGTTCACCAATCTCGCGATCGATAATCGCCAAACTCTGAGCGTCTGTTGCGTGCCATTCCATCGCGACCCTTTCCGAAAAATTTACCCGTCTGTGGTAATCAGCCTACACTGGCTCGTCCAAAATGGCGACAATTTATCCCGAATTCGTGCTTGCTTTGAGCTAAACAAGCGTCTGTGCTTGCGATCGTCGATTTGGCGATCGCAAGTCTGGCGTGGCAGTCGCAACGAAAATGTTCTACCAAGCCACGCCAAAACAGCCCAATCGCACCTGTTCGCGGCTATCCAATCAACAGCCCAGGAAAAGGCTAAAGCTCTGGAGCAGACGAGCGGGTGAGGAACGGTGTGAGATATGCTACCAGAGCGCCAATCATAAAGCCAGCAACGTTACGAAAGAGCGGTAACCAGTCTGAAGTGCGCGTGATCACTGGCGCAATGCCAAACGCAATGAAGAGAATCCCCCACAGTGGTGAGAAAATGAGCGCCCACTGCCACGCAACCAATTGCCCGTCCTTGCGAGGCTGAGCTGCAAAACCACACACAACACCACCCACGATCGACGTGACCAGCGTTAACACCCACTGCTCACGGGGCAAACCGGGAACAACCTGACAGCCGCCCTGGCGCAAACATGTCTTGATCGAGTTCAGCGCTTCAAGAATTGACTGATCCTCACCATGCTCGCGGACAAAAAACTGATTGCCAAAGCGTGTCTGAAGCTCAATCCAGAATGTCCGAGGCATTAAGGGATAGAAATCGTCTCCCACGCTGAAGTTGAGCAAATTGCCACCGCGTGGGTCAGCAACCAGCAAAACGCTGTGGTCGTCCAGTCCCCAATAGTCCTTAACAGCGATTCCCGGAGTCCGCTCGAACTGGGTCAGTACCCGCAGTTTCCAGCCCGTTTCCTGTTCAAAATCTTCCAAATCTTTGGCAAGCGTCACTTCCTGCTCGCTGGTTAGTGCCTTGGCCAAATCAATAATGGGAGTTTGCACCGCTGGCAAAAGTTCCGGGTTGTTATAAGCGTATGCTGCTGTTCCCAAGAGGGGAGCAGGACTGCTCCAAACAAGCATCATCACAACTATGACGGCTACGGAGCGCAGCACCCATCGTAAGTAAGGTTGGATCGTCCCTGTAACAAACACATTAAGCATTGGCATAAATAAGGTTGGCTGAACCGCAAAAACAATTCGACACGCTGGCGTAATGTTTCTTTACACTCTTTAATCTTATTCTTAATCTTAAGAACCTGAGGGATACCCGTCAATCATTCACGGTGGGAAACTCAATGAAGCGCAGCCGTCTAAAAAATGAAGCGCAGCCGTCTACAAAACGACTGCGCCATGTAAAGACGGGCTGCGCCTGTGGTCATTGCCCCCAGATTGACAAAGCGCGGCCATCGTCAACCGACGGGCTCTGCCTGCACAAACGGGGTGCACGGTGATTACTACGCATCGCGAGGACGCAAGCCTCAGCGGTTGATACCGACCGCATTATGTTGCTCTGGCGATGGTTCTGCCAGACAAGCGGGACGTTAGACGCCGAGGGTTTTTGGGCGCGACCGCAACTAAAGGGTGCCCGGCACTCAGTTTTGACCAATTGGGCTACAGCGATGCGGTTGCCTTCTGGTTCCTATGCATTCGCAAATACCTTAGCAGCGGCGGCCACACCCGATCCAGGCGTAAAGCCTTCGTACCCCAACTCTTGTAGGGTCGCTTCCAGGGCCGCGATCGCGGTCAAAATATCGCGATCGCTGACAAACCCCAGGTGACCAATGCGGAAGATCTTACCTTTGAGGTGATCCTGTCCGCCTGCCAGGATAATGTCGTAGCGCTTTTTCATCACAGAGCGGATTTGCTCAGCATCGACGCGATCGGGCATTACAGACGTAATAGCTGGGCTAGCTGCCTGGTCGGGTGCGAATAGAGGCAAGCCCAGTGCTTTGACAGCCGCACGGGTAGCCTGAGTCAGACGTTGATGGCGAGCAAAAATATTGTCTAACCCTTCGGCCCGCATCATGTGCAGCGCTACTTGCAACCCAAAAAACATATTGACGGGCGGTGTAAAAGGCGTTGTATTTTTAGCGGCATCTTTACGATATTTGCCCAGGTCGAGGTAGAAGCGGGGAAGTTTAGCCGTCTTATAGGCTTCCCATGCTCTCGCTCCCACAGCAACAAATCCCAGACCGGGTGGCACCATGTAGCCCTTTTGTGACCCGGATGCGACAACATCCAGCCCCCAGGCATCGATCGGTACGTTATACGCTCCCAGACTGGTAACGGTGTCAACGATGATCAGTGCTTCACCGTGGGCTTTGACGTGACGGTTAATGGTCTCCAGATCGTTGAGCACCCCAGTCGAGGTTTCACTATGCGTGATAATCACGGCCTTGATCGTTTTTGCCGTGTCCGCTTCCAGCACTTGACGGAACTGCTCTGGGTCGAGCACCTGTCCCCACTCGGCTGTGATGATGTCAACCGTTAACCCATAGGCTTTAGCGACCTCTACCCAACGTTCGCCAAACTTGCCGTTATTGCCGACCAAGACACGATCGCCCGGACTCAAGAAGTTGATGATGGCTGCCTCCATCGCACCTGTGCCGCTGACGGTCAGGCTGAGCACATCATTTTGTGTCTGGTGCAGCCACTTCAGATTCTCGGTCACCTCTGCCATGATTTTGGAGAAGTCACCACTCCGGTGACCGATCGGGTGCTTCGCCATTGCCAGTAAAACTTGTTCTGGCACCGGGGTCGGCCCCGGAATCATCAGCATTAACTTGTCGTCCATGAATCTGCCCTGAGCATCTAGAGAATTGCCAGTATGATGGCTGCATATCCAGGATTACACAATTCTTGAACTTTAACGTAATTAGGGTTGACAGAGGCGGTAAGAGAGCGCCAGCGGGGGGATGGGGATCGGTTTTAATGCCACGGTTTGACCCGGTAGAGCGATGATGAGCACTCGATCGTATACTTTTGCTTCTTCCATCTAAGTCCGGTTATGTTCGCCGTGTTTTATGGTTGCGGCGACGAATGAGGAAGTCCGGCAGATCAACTTTTGACTCGCGACTAAATCGGGTCATGGGCAGCAGCGATGGACTGCCAGGCTCCGTCGTGTCATCGGTGGCTGCCACCAGAGCGGCCAGCACCTCGGCCAGTTCAGCAGGCGGGTCAGGTAAAACTTGCTCGAGCAGTTGTTTCAGCTTGATGAGATCGCTGTGACTGCTGAGGCAACGATCTTTCCAATGCTGCACAGCCGTTTCATACTCGCTGGCCTGCTGGGCCTGACGCAAGATCTGCTCCTGCATATCGGCTGTTTGGCTTTCTAGCTCAGCGGTTCGTGCCTGCTGTCGATCGCGTTCTTCTTCAAGCTCCTGACACGCGTGCTGCAGCATGGCCTGAGTCGTTGTCTGCTTCGCGACCTGGTTTTCCAGCGCCGCAATTTTTGTCTGTGCGATCGCCAGATCAGGCGGGACTTCGGCTCTGGCCGCAGGGGTCGCACCAAGAGGTGGTGTTAATAGCCGAGACTGTTGGAGCCGATCGATTAAGGCCTGTTGCTCTTGGAGGGCAATGTGAGCCTGCTGGAGTTCGATTTCCAGTTGAGCCAGCGCCGCCTGACGATCGCTCAAGATTTGTGAGAGTTCGTTGACCTGCGTGTGCGCTTGCTCCAACCGCTGCGCCAGATTAGTGGCTAACGTCTGCGCATCCAGCGACTGTGATTCTAACGCCTGTGTCCGCGCTTGTTGCGTATGAAGGTCAATTTGGAGACGGTCTAGCTGGTCTTCCAGACGCTGCTGATAGGCCTGCACCTCAACGCGATCATGAGCAATTTGGCGGCGCAGTTGCTCCAGTTCTTGCTGCTGTGCCTGCGTCAAAGTCTCCATTGTGGACAGCAGATCTTGCAGGGTGCGATCGCGAGCCTGGGTCTCTGAAAACTGCAGGTCGAGCGCTTGCTGCTGCTGTGCCAACTGCAGCTTGAGCCGCGCGATTGCCTGTTGCTGAATGTTCGAAATTTCCTCTGTTGATGCCAGTTGCGCTTCTAAAAGCTGCTGGTCAACAACCTGTAAGCGCACTTCATTAAGTGACGCCAGCGATTGATCCAGAGCCTGCTCCAGATGACGAATCCGTTCTATCTGGCTGTGAGACTGCGATCGCGCCTGTCTTAGCTCTGCTAAAAGCGTCTCCTGCACCTGTACCCAATGCTGGCGCTGCCGTTCTAATTCGATGGCGGCCTGTTGCTGAATTGCCGCGATCGGATCGGAACTGCTTACGTTCAGATCAGGCTGATCCGTTGCCCAGAGGCTCAACTGCTGCTTATCTGATTCTGTCGATGCAGGCTTAGTCTCAGAGTGCGGTTGCCGTTCAGTCTGGGGGGGCGCGATCGTGCTGGCCGTTTCATCATCCAGCAGGCTCTCACCGTCAGAGTGTTTGGCTGCCTCTGCCGACAACGAACTATAAGCCAGATTCGGTTCAGACACCCAGAACCTCCCGAAAGCAATTAGCCAACCCCGGCAGACTTACAGACCGGCTCGACAAGACTTCAGAATCGTCTAACCCACAGGCATCAGGCTCATCTAGAAGTCCTAAAGTTTAGCGTTTAACGTCCATCGCCTCAACGCTGTCGTTACCAACCGCCAAATTGCATCTAACTTAATCGATCAATGCAACGATCGCCACAGTAGGCCCGATTGTTTTCCAACATTGCTCAATGTAAGCTGTGCTTGCTGCTCAATCCGATTTGCCTCCAGTCAAACGTCTTAAGGGCGTCTTGAGGGCTATTCCTAGCCTCAGTCTTTATTGAAGACCTGAAGTGTATCACCAGAAAGCAAGGATCAAGGCAATTGTTTATGCTTTTTGAAGCTTATCTATTCTTTTTGGAGACTCAAAACGCTGTCGGGTGGCACGGCCTTTTCCACATTGGCGGCGGTGTTAAGTGACCAGCGATACTCGATCGGCAAATTGTGACGTTCGCAACTTTCCTCCAGCTGCTTCTGAAGGGCGAGTGCTTTACGCAACGTAATAATCAGTTGATGCACTTGTTCCTGAGCCGGGGACTGACGACTAACGGCCATTGCCGTTTGACGTTCCAGCAGCTGAAGCAGCAACTCGTAGTGAATATGGGACGGAAGCGGGATAGGTTCCATGAAAACTGACTACTACCTTATAGCGTGAATCAACCGGGACAGGTGCGATAGCAAGCATCATTAGCGGATGTCATGCTCAAACGATAGGCGATCGCGGTGCGTAGACGGGTTTTACAGTTACCTATGTACGAGTGTCAGGTGAGGACGATAGACTCACCGAGGGATCAACCAGCTGCAATAACGCCAGGGCCGGATCGGGCTGTCGCATGAGCGCTTCGCCTACCAAGACCGCACTGGCACCTGCTGCTGCGACTTGCGATAGGTCGGTCGCCGTATAAAGCCCTGATTCACTCACTACAAGAATAGCTTGCGATTGCAGTTGTTCGCGGCGATCGGTCAGTAATCGGCAGGTTGTTTGCAAATCGACCGAAAAATCTTGCAGGTTGCGGTTGTTAATACCAATCAGCTTCACTCCATCGAGCGCCAGCACCCGGTCTAACTCAGCCAGCGTATGCACCTCGACTAGGGCCGTCATGCCAAGCGACGTGGCAATTTTGAGGAAGTACTGCAGGTCTTTGTCCGATAGAATGGCCGCAATGAGCAGCACCGCATCGGCTCCATTGACCCGCGCCAGATACATTTGGTACGGGTAGATGACAAACTCTTTGCACAGGAGGGGCAGTTCCGTGACGGCACGAATGCGCGCCAGATTGTCAAAGCTACCCTGAAAGAATTTCTGGTCGGTTAAAACCGACAGACAGGTAGCTCCGCCTTGCTCATAAGCACGGGCGATCGCCACGGGATCAAAGTCAGCGCGAATGATCCCCTTACTGGGTGACGCCTTCTTGACCTCGGCAATCACCGCAGGCTGAGTTTTACCCTGCTGCAGCGCCTGTAAAAAGTCGCGTGGCGGCGGCAAATCGCGTACCTGCTTTTGCAGTTCCAGCAGAGGAACGCGCTCGCGCAATTGGGTTACTTCTGCCTCTTTATGCCACACAATTTCTTCCAAAATGTGGCGCGGCTCAGCATCAGGTACTTTGACCTGATAACGCAATTCCTGTACAGCAACCGCAGGATTCGGTGGACGGCGACGGATCTGCATCGATGATTAACTGTGCGTAAGTAGAAAACTGTGCGTAAGTAGAAAGCGTAAATAGAAATCAGTTGGGAGCGATCGCAGCACTACTGCTTTGCAACCAAAAATTAACAAATACTTTTGATAGCGTAACCTAACTCAGGCGATGCACAGGCTGAAAATGTATTGACTCATACAAAAACAGCCTGTTTTTCTTAAAACAACGGTAAAGATGGCGGGACTCACCGCTTTGCTTAGAACGCTGCTTTGGTTAGGACGCTGCGGACAATGCGAGTGACCAAATGCTGGATTGGGGTCAGTGATCTGGCTTGCCCAGACCATCTGACTTACCCTGACCAACGGTTGGTCAGGACGACCAGCAGGCTGGAGCGTTATCGAGAGCGCCGGATGGGGCACGGGCAGTGGTTGGAGTTTGAGTCCGTTCCCGGCCCCCGACATCGCCCCTCTAGCCTCTAGCCTCAATGTACGTTTGCTGCCCGCTTGTACGCTTCGTCCAGCACCTCTGACAGCGTGGGGTGGGTGTGTACCAGAAAGGCAAGATCTTGAATTGACTGGCGTTGGGCGATCGCGCTGGCGGCTTCTGCAATCAGGTCAGAGGCGTGCAGACCAAAGATATGTACGCCCAACACTTCTCCCGTGTCCTGGCGGTAGATGACCTTGGCCACGCCTTCGGTTTCACCTTCCGCGATCGCCTTCGCATTGCCCTTGAAGTAAGTCCGCACGGTAGCCACCTCAAACCCATCGGTCTTCCCCTTTTCCTGGGCGGCTGGTTCGGTTAAGCCCACGAAGCCAATCTCGGGATGGGTAAAGGCAGCTGCCGGGATGCTGTGATAATCAACAGCACGACCGCGACCGCAAATGGCCTCGACGGCTGCAACGCCCTGGGCGGACGCTACGTGCGCCAGCATCATTTTGCCGGTCGCATCGCCGGTCGCCCACAGGTGTGGAACTACTTCGCCAGCATTCAAAACCGCCATGTGGTCGTTGATGGGAATAAAGCCACGGCGATCGATCGCCACGCCGACTGAGTCCAGGCCCAGGTCTTTGGTTAGCGGCACACGACCAGTGGCGACCAGGCAAGCATCCACTTCCAGGACTTCAACGATTTCTTTCGTTTTGGCGTCTGCCAGTTCAATCACGACTGGCGAACCCGGAGTAATGCGCTTTGCGAGGACACCGACTTTCGTTTCAATGTCGCGGGGCGTGATCAGGACGCGTTGTGCCAGCTTGGCAATATCGGGATCAAATCCGGGCATGAGCTGGTCGAGCGCCTCAATGAGCGTGATCTCACAGCCCAGGGCAGAATAGACATCCGCAAATTCTAAGCCAATATAGCCACTGCCCACGATCGCAATCCAGGGTGGGAGCGATTCTAACCGCACGGCATCGTCGCTCGTAAACACGGTTTTGCCATCCAGCTCGATTCCAGGGGGCACAAACGGTACGGATCCTGGTGCCAGAATAATGTCTCTGGCTGTGACAATTCGTTCGCCGTCTTTGGTGGCAATAGCGACTTTTTGTGGCCCCGCTACTTTGCCCCATCCATAGATCGTTTCAACGCCAATGCGCTTGAGGCTACCGATCAGGGCGTCTCGCTGCTTTGTCACAATACCGTTAGCGTGGTCAGCGATCGCCTGCCGGTCAAACGCGACCGCGCCCAGTTGAATTCCCAATGCCTTTAAGTGATGCGTATCGCGTAGCTCGCGCATACGTCCTGATGCGGCCAGCAGTGCTTTTGAAGGAATACAACCCCGGTTGACGCAAGTGCCGCCCATGTCGCCAGCTTCCACGATCGCGGTTTTCAACCCGCAGCTAACCGCGTGAAGCGCCGCACCATGGCCACCGACACCCGCGCCGATGATGACTAAATCGTAATCAAATGACTGACTCACGGCTCTCTCCTGTTCCTTCTTAATCTATTGTCGGTCGGAGGGGGTAGATCAGACAAGCGCAGCACTAAAGCGCTAACCGCTAAGTTTGCACAGAGGGGACTGGTTCCCCTACCGGGCTGCTGTGCTGGGCTGGTCGATCGCAATGCCACCAGTCCCTCACAGATGGCGGTAAATTCACGGCATAGAGCGTAATCACGATCGGTTCTAGCGTCCCCTGCCCCAGAATTTCAACGCTGTAGGATGGGTGCTTTTTGGTCGCCAGATCGACAATCAAACGGCGGCCAATCCGCCGCCAGCTTGGTTCTTTCCCGCGCCACTGTAAGCGACAGCAGGGCCAGGGCAACTGCTCGCGATCGAACAACCGACAGCAGGGGCCAATCACCCGGTAACTGAAATGGCAACCAGGGCTAAAGATAATATCCCCGTGCTTGATTGGATGAGACACCATGCGTGTTGAGTCCAAACTCGCCGCTAACTGAGCGTTTGTCGAGCGGCCTCTAGCGATTGCCGCACCTGCTCAAAACCAGTCCCGCCGTAGCTATTACGTGCGGCAACGACTTGAGCCGGCGCGATCGCAGCGTAGATATCCGACTCAAACGCCGGATGCAGCGCTTTCCACTCGTCCAGCGTCAAATCTTTCAGCAGCTTGCCCTGCGCGAGAGAGGTCTTCACCACTTTGCCCACCAGGTTGTATGCTTCCCGGAAGGGAACGCCTTTGGTGGCTAAATAGTCAGCCACATCGGTCGCGTTGGAAAAATCTTCGTTGACGGCTGCCTGTAGCCGCGCCACCCGAAACTCCAGTCCTTCCTGCAGCAGAATGGTCATGGCTTCAAGACAGGACTGCACCGTGCGAACGCTGTCAAAAATTGCTTCCTTGTCCTCTTGTAGGTCTTTGTTATACGCGAGGGGTAGCCCCTTCATCAGCACCAGAAGTCCCTGGAGGTGACCAAAGACACGCCCTGTTTTGCCGCGTACCAGTTCAGGGACATCGGGGTTCTTCTTCTGAGGCATGATGCTGGAACCCGTAGAGCAGCTATCTTTGAGGGTCACAAACCCAAATTCTTCCGATGCCCAGAGAATGACTTCTTCTGCCAGACGGCTCAGGTGAACCATGATCAGGCTGGCGGCACAAAGGAATTCGATCGCAAAGTCGCGATCGCTGACGCCATCTAAACTGTTGGCATAGACCCCGCTGAAATTAAGCAATTGTGCCGAGTAGTGGCGATCGATCGGGAAGGTCGTGCCAGCCAACGCGCCGGAACCAAGGGGAGACACATTAACGCGCTGGTAAATTTCGCCCAGCCGCTCCCAGTCGCGCTGGCTCATCTCGAAGTAGGCAAGCAGATGATGAGCCAGGCTCAGCGGCTGCGCTCGCTGTAGATGCGTGTATCCAGGGATCAGCGTTTCGATATGCTGTTCGGCAAGCGTCACCAGTACCGACTGAAATGATCGCACCTGCTGGCGAATCTGCTGAATCTGGTCGCGCAGGTAGAGTCGAGTGTCTGTCCCAACCTGGTCATTGCGCGATCGGGCTGTGTGCAGCTTTTTGCCAACGTCACCCACAATCTGCGTCAGGCGGCGCTCGACCGCAAAATGCACATCCTCAGCGTCAATTCCGGGGATAAATAGTCCCTGGCGATATTCCTGCCGCACTTGCTCTAGCCCGTTAACCAGTTGTTCTCCTTCTTCTGCCGAAATAATGCCTGTGTGGGCCAACATGCGTGCATGCGCCTGAGAACCCATCAGGTCGTATTCGATCAGCTGAATGTCGAACCCGATGCTGGCATTAAAGTGGGCGATCGCCGGGTGCAGCGCCGACTCAAACCGCTGGCTCCAGGTGGAGGGTTGGCTTGCTACCGATGGTTGAGAGGGATCTTGGTTCAAAACAATCCTCACCGTAATTAACGACGTTAGGCATTCGATGTCGGAGCCTCGCCAATTTCAGCCGCCTTTGTGCTCGTCAGACAAAGTCCGGTTGGCAAGCAGCATTTGCTATTAGGGGGAACAGCCTCCGCCACTACTGCTTCACAGCAAGACTTCCAGGTTTGCGACCGTTCCAGGCGGGTTTCAGATCGGCGCAAGTCCGGTCTTCAGCGATCAAAGCGCCGGCAGTCGCCACCGAGTCGGGTGCTGGCGATCGCTTGAGTCAGCAGGTGCGACCCTACTTCGCCCGTAACCGGGTGGACGGATTTGGTGTCAATCACAAAAATCCGTTGGGTAACGCAAAAGCTGACCCAAAACCGTTATCAGCAGGGGCGATCGACCCGATCATTGAGATTCTACAAACTGCTTTACTTTACAAACTGCTTTACTCTACAAACAGCTTTAACCGTAAGTAGTAAACGTTTTAACCAAATACCCCAGAATGATGCCGATCAAAAATGCCCAGACCTGCCCCGTCTTAACAAAATTGTCAAACGATTTTTGAACGTCACCGCCAAGATCGACTTCTAGCGGCTTGTCACCGAGCTTGGCTAGCTCCATGGGTAAATCCCAGTGGATGGCCTGCACGGCATCAATCCATTGAGACGGATCAATTAACCAAGTCATCACGTCCGGTATCGTGCAAATTACCATTGCCGCTATCTCCCCTGTTGAAATGTGCGAACCACATGCATTCTGGTTACAGAACTGACAGGATACCAGAAAACCGTAAAGAATATCGTGATGTTCAAACGCGGTAATGTTTTCGTCTCACCAACAGCAGTGGCGGTGGTTGAAGCCCCGGTTGATCGCCCTAGGGTGCGGTTGGTTTAATCTGCATCACAATCAGGGTCATATCATCAGCGTTGCGGTTTGTTGTACCCGTAAACTTCTGTACCCGATCGAACAGGTACTCTAAAATTGCCTGGGGATGTTCACAGTGCTGGCAGGCCCACTGGAAAGCGTGCACCAGATTTTCCTCATCAAAGCGTTCACCGCTCCGGTTGGCTGCATCGGTGAAGCCATCGGTGTAGTAGATCAGGGTGTCGTTCGCCTGCAGCTGGATCTGAGCGTCCTGATAGTGCGTATCGGCATCTAACCCAATCAACATACCGAGCGTGTCGAGCCGCCGAATCGATTTCGTGGCTGCTTGCCAGAGTAAAGGGGGATTGTGCGCGGCGTTGCTGTAGGACAATATCTGCGTTTTGGGATCGTATTCGGAATAGAACAGCGTTACAAAGCGATTGGAATTTTCTAAATCGGCATACATTACCCGATTTAAATGCTGCAAAATACGCGCTGGCGAGTGCCCATTGAGCACTTCTGCCCGTAACATGCCTCGTGTCATCGTCATGATGAGGCCCGCAGGCACTCCTTTGCCCATGACATCCCCGATCGCCAGACTCCATCGCCCAAGTTCACTGCCCCCATCTTTTTTGGAGCGCATCTGGTCGTAGCTGGCCGGGATAAAGTCGTAGTAGTCACCACCCACACGGTTGGCCGTTTTACAGCGGGCGGCCAGCTCGACCCCATGAATTTGGGGGCATTGACGGGGCAGTAGCCGCAGCTGAATCTCGGCACCAATTTCCAGTTCGCGATCGAGCCGCTCTTTCTTACGCAGTTCAACGGTCAGTTCATCGTTTTCGATCGCCACGGCTGTCTGGTCGGCAACAAGGCGCACCAGCTTTTGACGCGTCTCCGTCCAGGTATATTGCGGGTCACGACTGAAGACATAAAGCCGTCCACGTTCAGTATTTTTAACCAAGATGGCCGTACCGAAGAGCTGCACATCGGCACCAAGAAAATGGCTAACCTGATGGTCAAGAGCGGCGATCGTGCTGGGTGTAAGCGTGACTGCTTCGCCTGCCGTGGTAGGAGCCAGCGAAGACGTCATTTGACGTGTGGCGGCCTCCAGCGCTTTACGGATATCCTGACACCAGCGACTGTCTTGACAGTGCAAGCGCTCCAGCCGCACCTGACCATTGGGCTTGAACAGCAGCAGCGCGCCACCATCACTGTCTGTGACCCGACTCGCCATCAGCGGAATCAGTTCTAAAAATTGGTTCAGGTTGTTAAAGCTGCGGAGCGCAAAGCCTAGCGAACTCAGCAAGTCCTGAATTTTGTGCTGCTCTCGATTGAGCCGCGCCACCAGTTCTTTCAGCGCAAATACAGGGGTAATTTCAGGCGCAGCACTATTAGTCGCACCACTGGCTGTGCGAGTTGTGAACCGTTCCCGGAGTCCTTCTGTGGGTGACTTGTCCGCTGGGGTTGCCCCAAACGATTTCGAAGGCTCGGTTCCTGGTTCGGGCGATTGAGATGGCTGTCGAGGAAGAGGCACGGCAGTCATTGGATTCCGGTGAACGACTTCACCACGAGAGCAGGTATTCGACCAGTGCAGTTGATTCTAGCGAATGTGTCGCCAGCGATCGCGGTTAGTTCTACTAACTTTAAGGGATCATGCCCAAAGTTGGGCACGGTTTACCAACGTTAGCAGATATGGCTCGATTCGGAACGTCGTCTTGATTTACGGTTATCCGGCCAACAGACAGATCAGGGCTGGCGGAATTTACCCATTTAATAGGGCCTCAACAAATTCATAGCTGGAGAATGGCCGCAGGTCTTCAATGCCCTCGCCCGCACCAATAAAGCGGATAGGCAACCCGAGTTGCTGCACCACAGCCAGCGCAATCCCGCCCTTGGCCGTACCGTCCAGCTTGGTCAAAATCACACCGCTGAGCTGGGCCGCTTCCGAAAACACCTCAGCCTGTCGCAACCCATTCTGTCCCAGGGTAGCGTCTAAAACGAGCAGGGACTCAACTACGGCGTTTTCTGATTTCTTGTCAATGATCCGGCGAATCTTGCTCAGCTCTTCCATCAGGTTCTTTTTGTTTTGCAGTCGTCCAGCGGTATCGACCAGCAGAAGGTCTGTGTGGCGAGACTGGGCGGCGGCGATCGCGTCAAACACGACTGCAGCCGGATCGGTATTTTGGCCTGGATTCGCAATGACCTCAACGCCACTCCGACTGCCCCAGACTTTAACCTGCTCAACAGCCGCCGCTCTAAACGTGTCAGCCGCCGCAATCAGGCAGTTGTAACCAGATTTTTGCGCGATGTGGGCGAGTTTGCCGATCGTCGTTGTTTTCCCAGCCCCATTGACCCCCGTAATGAGCCAAATGTTTAAAGCGTCGTCTTGCGGTGAGAAAAAACGGCGTGGCGTGTTCTCCAGCGGTGCGTCCAGCATGTCCCGCAAAATCTGTTTCAGATACGTAATAGCGGCATCCGGCGGCAGCACTTCATTCCGCAGCTTAGTCTGCAAGGCATCAATAATGGCATCTGTTGCCGCTACACCAACGTCGGCCTGTAACAACGCCGCTTCAATCTCCAAAACCGCATCTTCGTTGAGCGGCCCTTGACCCACGATCGCCCGCAGTTGGTTGACTAACCCCCGCCGGGTCTTGTCCAGTCCTTGTCGCAGCCGATTGAGCCAGGTGATTTCTTCGAGCGAAATCTGGTCTGGACGCCGCCCTTGCGAAGCGAGCACTTCAGCCGACCAGAGGAATCCTTCATCGAGAACCAGGTCAGCCGTTTCACTTGCGGGGACAGCCGCCGCTGGAGCGGACACCGATGCGGTCACCGGGCTGGCTTCCGGTTCGACAATCGCACTTGCTTTCAGCCGTTCCAGTCGCGCCTGACGGTCGGCCTCTGATTCAGCCCAAAAGGGCAGCGGGGCCGTTGTCGATGCGGTGTCCGACTCTACGGATGGAACGGTTTCGTCCTGCTCTGCGGGTAATGGCTCTGCCGGTGCAGGGGGGCGATCAGC
Organism: Oscillatoriales cyanobacterium Centralia_MAG_596; assembly: GCA_021323955.1. Classification (GTDB taxonomy): domain Bacteria; phylum Cyanobacteriota; class Cyanobacteriia; order Leptolyngbyales; family Leptolyngbyaceae; genus Stenomitos. The sequence goes on from JAJPKC010000367.1 coordinate 20,389, forward strand.
CACAGGGGTTGCAGCCGCGATCGTGGTGTCTGGGAGCGCTGCTGTTAACGCAATGGTTGATTCCGGGGTGGCACTCTCTGAGGCGATCGAAGTTTCTGTTGGCGTCTCTGCTGCCGTTTCTGGTGTGGGTGTCTCTGCTTGCTGGCGCTTTTGAATGTTCTGGTAGGCGGCTTTTGCCCAGTTCAAATAATCTTCAGCAACAGCCGGAGCCTCGCCAGCGTCTGCTGCTGGCTGTTCTGGCTCTGGTTCTGCTGCGGGAGCCTCTACCTTCTCATCGTATTGACGACGAAACCAATCAAACGTCATTGCCTTCACCTGAATGTGCTGCCGCTTCTAGATTCTAATAGAACGGGGCTGCCGCAGAAACAGAATTACCGGATACACGATTCCCGTTATGTCGCTTGCGTCTCGGCTTTAATTTGATCCATGACCCGACGCAACACGCCATTGATAAAGCGATGACCGTCCTCGCCACTGTACCGCTTTGCCAGTTCTACAGCTTCATTGGCGGCGACGCGATCGGGAATCCCCAAAAACAGGATCTCGGTCACAGCAATGCGGAGAATATCGCGATCGATCCAGGCAAGGCGAGAAAGCTGCCAATCAACCAGTGCCGTTGATAGAAGTTGATCAATCTGATTGCGATTGGCTTTCAGTTTGCTGATGATTTCAAGGGTGTAGTGGCGTACATCTTGCTGGTTGGCCAGCTGAATGAATTCAGGCACTTCGATCGCGACACCCAGCCGATTGATGGCCGTCTGCGTCAGCGCGATCGCCTCATCCACCATTGCTCTGGCACTTTGCACATCGGCAGCCCGTGTCTCGCTGTTTAGCAACCGAGCGCTCCCTTGCTGGAGTTCCGCCGATGCCGTTTCCAGGGCATCCTGAGCTTCACTGGTCAGCGTTCGCACGGCTGCCACAACAACATTCTGAAGCTGCTGGACTTCCAGCCGCTCCTGTTTGGCAGGCAGCTGACTAATACTCAACAGCGCCAGTTCACGGGCAATTCGACGAGCTTGCATAAGCGAGAAAAGCTAAAAAAGTGAGCGAGCGGACAGCGTTGGCTATCCGCACAAAGACAATCCAACACAACAGAGGCAGCCAAGCTAGACGCGGGACGTTTGAGCGTCACGTCTCTCAATCCCACTTATGACGCCACCTTTCTTACTTTAGCCTTGATCGTTCAGACCGAGCCTGCAGACTTCAAGCTGGACTCAGTCTTCTTCGACCGCGACCGGCTGACGACTCTGCTCCGAGAATGGGTTAAAGATTCGACGATTGGACGCTGGCAATGCTGAGGCTGACACCGCATCAGGGGCAACAATGCCGCCAGAGATCACAACCTTAAACGCATCTTCGATCGGCATGGAGAGGTTAATCACAGCGTCTTCAGGCACCACCGCATACCAGCCCGTGGTTGGGTTGGGGGTCGAAGGAATAAAGACCCCCAGCATTGGCCCTGAGAAATGAGACTGAAATTCACCCGTCAATACACCTGTGACAAACCC
>JAJPKC010000642.1 GCA_021323955.1 Oscillatoriales cyanobacterium Centralia_MAG_596
AGTTCATTTAGCTAGAAGCCAGGTACTCATGAACGAACTGCACTGCCATTGCCCCTTCTCCGACGGCAGAAGCCACCCGCTTGGTGGAACCCAGCCGCACGTCTCCCGCTGCAAAAATGCCGGGAAGACTGGTCTCCAGCAGAAAGGGTTGGCGACGCAGCGTCCACTCGCCTGACTCCATGACTCGCAGACCTGTCTTGACAAACCCGTTGCGATCGCACTGAATGGCAGTTGGCAACCATTTCGTATGCGGCACAGCACCGATAAAGACAAAGACTGCCAAACATTTAATCGTGTCAGCTTGTCCGGTTTGACTGCAAAACACCTCAACGGCTTCGAGCCACTTGTTGCCGTACATTTTGCAGATTTCGGTGTAGCATTTCACTTCGATGTTGGGCGTTTGCTCAATCCGCTGCACCAGGTAATGAGACATGGTTTTTCCCAGATCACCGCCCCGAATGAGCAAAAAGACTTTTTGAGTCTGTTCGGAGAGGAAAACTGCCGCCTGACCCGCAGAATTGCCGCCACCCACGACGACCACCTGGGCACCCCGGCACAGCATAGCTTCCACCGCTGTCGCTGCGTAATAAACGCCGGAGCCTTCAAAGCGATCGTAGCCCTCAACGGCAAGCCTGCGATAGGACGCACCCGCGCAGATTACAATGCATTTAGCAGAGATTTCTTCGCCGCTCTCTAGTCGCAGCGCGTAGTACGCAGTTTCACGCCTCAGTTGAACGACTTCCGCTGGTGCCGTTAATATAGCCCCAAATTTCTCAGCCTGGATCACGGCTCGATTTGCCAGATCGCTACCGGAAAGACCCGTTGGAAAGCCCATGTAATTCTCGATTTTGGAACTGCTGCCCGCCTGCCCACCCGGACCCATTTTGTCCAATACGAGGGTTTTCAAGCCCTCCGATGCGCCGTAAATCGCTGCCGCCAACCCCGCCGGACCCGCCCCCACGACTACCAGATCATAGACGGTGTGTTCAATCGGTTTTTTAATGCCGAGGCAGTCAGCCAACTCAGCCATCGAAGGATTTTTCAGTAGCTTATCGTTGCCGCAAATCACAACTGGGGTTTCATCTTCACTGATCCTGAACTGTGTCAGCAGTGTGTCAACTTGAGGATCGTTTTCCAGATCGATCCAGGTAAAGGGAACCTTATTTTTCGCCAGAAACTCGCGAATTCGATGAGTTTCTGGGGAATAGCGTGAACCGACCACCCTGACGGCTACGAAGCCGGATTCCTCAAGCAACTGACGGCGCATCAGAAATGCCCGGAGTAAGACATCACTCAGTCGTGGCATTTCATTCAAAATCCGTCGTAGATCGTCTGCTGCAATCTCATACACCTCACAGTTGGATTGGGCGATCGCCCTAACAACAGCCGGTCTACCTGTCAAAATATCCACATCCCCCGTAAACTCCCCCGGCTCGTGGATGGTGACGATCTGGTCGTGACCAGTGGAACGATCGACGATTGCAACTTCGCCACGCTTGATCACGAAGAATTGGTAATCCGGTGTGCCTTCCGCAAACAGTGTCTCGCCTGCCTGAAATGCTTTAAGTTTGGCGAATTTGCCCAATGCCGCGATCTGTTCATCGTCGAGTTTGGGAAACGCGATCGGATGATGCTCTAATGCCATGATTGAAATCCTCAAGTTTAAAATTACAGGCATTGCCTATCGGCTTTAACGTCAGCCACTATCCATAGCAACTCATCTATATCAAAGGGTTTGGTGATAAATGCTTGATATCCTGCTGCTAACGCCTGATGTTGAGTTTCTTGAGCAACATCGGCACTGAGTGCAATTGCCGGAATGTGTCCTCCCTGCGTTGGACATAATTTCCGTATCCTGCAAATTAAGGAGATGCCATCTTCCTCAGGCAACCGAACCTCACTGATCAGCAGATCTGGTTTGGCTGCCAATAACGTGAATGCCTCACAGGCTAAGCAGGCTCTGATCACCTCCATTCCCGCCTCCATCAGAACAAGCGACAGTAACATCCGATTATCTTCGTCATTCTCGACGACTAGAACCCGGAGACCATTGAGAGCATCCATAGCAAGATCCTCCCTTGCTCCAGGAGGCTTACTTCAAGCTGCCGTGGGGGTCAATCACAAACTTTTTGGCGGCTCCTTTGTCAAACGCTTGGTAGCCCTGGGGAGCCTCTTCTAGAGGAATCACCTGAACGTTGACAGCCTTAGCGATTTGGATCTTGTCGTTAAGAATTGCCATCATCAAGCCACGGTTGTATTTTTTGACAGGGGTTTGACCTGTGTAGAACGAAAGGCTCTTTGCCCAACCCAACCCGAAGCGCATGGTCAGATAACCGAGCTTCGCTGCCTCGTCCTCTGCTCCCGGATCTTCGGTTACGTACAATCCAGGAATACCCACCGCTCCGCCAGCGCGAGTGACTTCCATCATGGTGTTTAAGACGATCGCGGGTACACCTTTCTTCGGATCATAGTCTTTGCCGTGCCCGTGCGCCTCAAAGCCGACGCAATCGACTGCACAATCGACCTCCGGCACACCGAGAATTTGTTCGATTTGTTCGACGATCGAGGCATCTTTGGAGATATCAACCGTTTCACAGCCGATACTTCTAGCATGAGCTAAGCGAGCTGGGTTGCCTGCTCCAACAATCACGACAGCCGCTCCCAATAGCTGTGCTGATGCGGCGGCTGCCAGACCAACCGGACCTGCACCAGCAATGTATACCGTTGAGCCACTTGTGACTCCTGCGGTCACACAACCGTGATAACCCGTGGGCAAGATGTCAGTCAGGCAGGTCAGATCCGGGATCTTTTCCATTGCTTGATCCTTGTTTGGGAATTTCAGGAGATTGAAATCGGCGTAGGGAACCATGACATACTCTGCTTGACCGCCAATCCATCCGCCCATATCAACGTATCCATAGGCACCACCGGGGCGATCCGGGTTCGCGTTCAGGCACACATCTGTATGACGTTCCTCGCAGTTGCGGCAGCGTCCACACGCCACGTTAAATGGCACAGAAACTAGATCCCCTTGCTGAATAAATTGGACGTCGCTCCCACATTCGATCACCTCACCCGTGATCTCATGACCCAGCACCATGCCAATCGGCGCGGTAGTACGTCCTCTCACCATATGCTGGTCACTGCCACAAATATTGGTGGAAACAATCTTGAGAATGACGCCGTGATTGCATTTGTTGCCGCGCGGATCAACGAGTTTGGGAAAGTCGATAGTTTGCACCTCGACCTTCCCAGAACCCATATAAACTACTCCACGATTGCTTGACATGATTTGTTTCTCCTGATTTCAGACAATGCAAAATTAAAAATGGGAACCCCAGGCTGGCAGCCACTTTTAATTTTTAATTCATTCTTGTTTGTTAGTGGACAAGACCCGCACGCAGTGCTCGAATTGCTGCCTGAGTGCGGTCATGAACGCAGAGTTTCCTCAAAATATTGCGAACATGACTTTTCACCGTACCCGTAGTGATGTAAAGCTTCTGGGCGATCGCCACGTTGTTGAGACCGTCAATAATCAGTTGCAACACCTCTCGCTCCCGTTCAGTTAACGGCTCAACGTTAATGATTTGCTTGTACTCTGGCTCGATCGCTCGAATGGCGACTGTCTTAGCAGAATGGTTGATGATGCCCTCAGAATGAAAGGGTTGAGATTGCTGAAGTAGCCCAGCAACTTCTTGAGCAACATCAATGAACGCAGCGTTCAAACCAAAGTTGCAGTCTGATTGAGGCAGTCTAGAAAATGACTGATCATGACGTTTATATTTTGTTGTGTTGTTCAGGAGATGTTTTTCATCGGTGGTTTCAAGCAACCTATCTGGTTGGTTTTGCAATGCAATTGAAACGACCTTCCAGATGAAGAGAGAGCCAAAATCAATTGGAGTCGCAGATTTTAACTTCTCGAAATCATCTTGTTGGCTTAATAATGAAGGTAATGTCATAGAAGTATCCTCAGTGGTGATTGACACCCTAGAGGCGAAATCTAAGGGCTTTCTGAGGAAATTGTGTTTCAAGTCGCTCCATTACGGGTTGCGAGGAAGGCAATAAAAAGTAACTAATTACAACCGAACGTAAGCGGCTTTGGGGCACTTCTGTAATACTAGATTCCATTGCCTGAAGGAGGGGTCGTATGAAGCTTCTGATCGTTGAAGATGATCAAGATACGGCTGCCATCCTGGCGGCTTCTCTGGTAGCGCAGCAGTTTACGGTCGATACAGCGATTGAGGGACAAGCAGCTTTGGCGCTGGCTGAGGCGACTGAGTATGACCTGATTGTGCTGGATGTGATGCTGCCGAGAGTAGATGGCATTAGTCTCTGTCGCCAATTGCGATCGCACAATCAGCAGGTGCCCATTTTGTTACTGACCGCAAAGGATGATCTAGAAGATCGAGTCGCGGGCTTTGAGGCAGGGGCTGATGACTATGTGACCAAACCCTACGAGCGATCGGAACTGCTTGCCCGGATTCGGGCGTTGTTGCGAAGGAGCAGCACGGCATTAACCGAAGTTTTTTGCTGGGGCAGTTTGCAGCTTGACCCCAACCATTGTGATGTGACGTGTCAAGGCAAACCCCTGCATCTCACACCCAAAGAATACAAACTGCTGGAGCTATTTTTGCGACACCCGCGCCGGATTTTTGACCGCCGGACGCTGCTTGATCGCGTCTGGTCAATTGACGAATACCCAGGTGAAGAAGCGGTGACCACTCAAATTCGTGGCTTGCGGCGAAAACTCCAGAAGGCAGGGTTGAATCCCGATCCGATCGAAACACTATACGGATTGGGATATCGGCTGCGATCGGTGCCGGAGGAGGATGAGGGGGATGGGGGAGATAGGGAAAATGGGGGAGATCAGGAAGCAACATCTTCCTCACCTTCCTCACCCCCGTCATCTTCCTCACCGCTCTTACCTCCCTTATCTCCCACCGAGGCAGAAGCGGAAGCAGTAGCAACGATTCAGCAGATGTGGCAAGGGTTTCAGGAGCGATTGCAGGAACAACTCGCAACGCTGGAGCAGGCGATCGCCCACCTGACAAC
>JAJPKC010000339.1 GCA_021323955.1 Oscillatoriales cyanobacterium Centralia_MAG_596
ATCCTGAAGACACCAAAATTACCACAACGCCGTATATCGATGAGCGGGTGGATGGCACGTCCTTTACGCTTGATAAGCCGCTGCAAACGATGACGTATCGCTGGCGTGTGGATGCTTATAACAGCGCTGATCAAAAGTTAGCGGAGAGCGGTCAGGATATTAAGTTCACCATCAAGTAGACGCCGTTTGGACAGACAGTTGCGTTTGATTGGCAGGCTGGGTCATGCCGCAGCCTGTGATCGATCGCCGATAGAACCGATCGTGTGTCAGAACGCTACGGCCAACGCTGAGGCCAGTGGCTATACCAGAGGCCGTATGGGATTGGCAAACGCAGTGTCTTGAATATGCGCTAGATCGTGCTCAACACGGCAACGGGGCAGTTGGCCTGACTGAGAATTGACTCAACGCGGTGGCCAAAGAACACCCGTCCCGTTACCGTGCGGACACTGCTACCAATCACAATCAGGTTAACGTGCTCCCGATCGGCAAACTGCAAAATTTCGCGATCAGGACTATTCCCTTGCAGGATACGGGATTGGACGTTTGCACCGAGACTACGGGCAATTTCAGCCTGATACTCAACGATTTGTCGGGCAATTTCTTTCACTGGCGTCATGGTGCGCTGGTCATACAGCACATACTCCACCTGTGGCAGGTTGATGACGTGGATCAGCGTAACGAGTGCACCCGTTTGAGCGGCGATCGCGCTGGCAACCTCAACGGCCTTTTTGCTGTCCTCAGAGCCGATCGTCGGCACGAGAATATGCCGGATCGGCTGCACATCAATGGCACAGGCTTTGCCCTTTGCAATCGGTAAGTGAGACTTGACAACAAGCGTGGTGCAGGGTGCTTCCTGAACCACCCGGTCAACCAGCAGATTGAACAGAGTGCGGCCAGAGCGCTGCCCTTCGCTCGCCCCTAACACAATCAGGTCATAGCCTTTAGCGGCTTCCTTCAGAATCACCTCTGCCTTACTTCGCCCCGATTCAACTTTCGTTTGCAAGGACGATTCGGTGGGCAGGTCCATAATGCTGGTCACGGAATGCAGCGCGACATCCGTTGCCGCATCCACAACCTGCGTTGTCGTCGCCGCTGCTTGTTTTGGCGGTTTTTTGTCACTGGAGACGAACAGAGCCGTAATTTCGATCGCGTTCTGGTGGGCAAGATGATTGACTAACTGCGCCGCCAGCTGCACATTGGGGCCGCCGCTGGTCGGGATCAAAATTCGCCGCACACCTTTGATAAAGCTCTGGCTGGCCTGTTCTTCTTTTTTCAGCCGCTCCGCTTCCTCTTTCCCGATCGCCACGTGCGCCAGCGCCCATCGCAGCAACGGTGGGGCCATGAGCGACGTGACGATCGCCACCATAACGATGATTGAGTACATGGGCTGGTTGAGTACACCCAGCGATAGCCCGATCGTCGCGACAATAATCTCCATTGCACCGCGGGCGTTCATGCCGGCTCCCATTGCCAGTCCTTCCCAGTGCGACAACCCTCCAATGCGCGACCCCGCATACGCGCCAATAAATTTACCCACACACGCAACAGCTAGCACAATCAGCCCGATCGTCAGGGTTTCGGGCACCAGAATTTGCTGCAGGTTGACCTTCAACCCCGCCGCCGCAAAGAAAATGGGCGCGAGGAAGCCTGCCGTAATAATTTCCAATGTGTGGCCAACGTCGCTACTAAAGCGCCGCGACTGCCCTGCCAAAATACCAAACACAAAGGCTCCCAGCGCTGCTTCAATACCCAACGCGTGGGTGAGCGCCGCGGCGGCCAGAGCCAGCACCAGGACAACCGATAAATTCGCCGTCACGCCACCAATGTGCTCGTCTACCCAGCGCAAAATCTGGTCAACCACCGTACGCCCGATCGTAAAGGCGATCGCGAGAAACAGCACTGCACCCGATACGGCTTTGAACACCGTCGCAATATCAAATTTGCCACTGCTGGCGAGCCCTGACACGACCGATAGCAGAATCCACCCGATCGTGTCGTCTGTCATTCCGGCAGCTAGAGTAATCTGACCGATATCACGTCGAATGAGATTGAGATCCATCAGCACTTTGGCAATCACCGGCACCGCCGAAATGCTCATTGCTGTGGCAATAAACAGACTAAAGACCAGGCGTTCTGTTGGGTTGGCCAAAAAGTCCTCTGGCAGCAGCCAGCCCAACCCAAAGCCAGTGCTAAAGGGAACGATAATCCCACCGAGTGAAATGACCAGAGCGGTCTTTCCTTTCCGAATAATCAAGTTGAGATCGGTTTCTAGCCCGGTGACAACGAGTAAAAACAGTACGCCCAGCCATGAAACAACGGAGAGCAAGTCAGATTGCGTCTGGCTTTTGGGAAAAACCTGCGCGTATACCCCCGGAAGCAATAAGCCAAACAGCGATGGGCCCAACAAAACACCTGCAAGCAGTTCACCAATGACGGGTGGCAGATCAACGCGTCGCATGAGTTCCCCTAACCCGCGTGACACCAACAGCAGGAGCGCCAGCTGCAGTAAGAACAAGAGCAGCTCATGGTGTCCCAACGGTTTGATAATCCCGTTTTGAACTGGTTGGCTAGCGAGAACAGGCGTTAGCCAGGCGATTAAAATATGCATGCGTAGAAAAATATGAGGGTAGAACGTGAGTCGGAAACATTGCCAGTACTGGCATCCTTCCGATTAAATTGACTAGTTAGTTTTGGATCTAAAGTGATGCGATCGATGGGCTGCGGCCAGGTCGTCTTTGCAGTTATCGCCAAGTTTCGCTATGGATGACAACTACCTTAAGCGAGAGGGCGATCGTGCTCACGATCGCCGCTTACGAAGGCTGGTGCAGGGCAGAGTCCAGTAAATACCCTGTGATCAGCCCCATGCTGCTGGAAAGTCCAGCGATAAAGCCAACGGCAACCTCGGCCTCGCCCAGGCCACGAAATACGTGAGAAGCAACTATCAGTGGCCCTACCAGCGTACATCCCATGAGCCAGCTCATCGTGCTGGCTGTAATCCAGCCGCCAACCCGGACAACGTGCCGCTTGAGCACCAGCCATTGCGCCAGCCCGACGCTAGCGCCCACCACCGCCGCCGCGATCGCAAAACTCATCGCCCCTGGTATGGGAATCCCCGGTGACTGCCAGCTAACCCCCAGTCCCAGCATCACGCATAAAAGCAGTGCGCCACTGCCAAGCACAACACCGACCACAGCCCCCATTGTCGTCGCCAGGATCCAGTAGTAGGCGTTTGCAATTTGGCCACGCAGCACCAGCCATTGGGCCGTTACACCCGCAATGGCCGCGCCAAGTACAACCTGTTCAAGTTCTTTCAGTATCAGGGCTGCGATCGCGGCTCCCCCTGTAAACCCGACTACAGTTGCTAGTAGCCACCACAGGAATAGAGCGTCCCCCCTTGTATCCTTTATCACGGTAGTCTGACCCCCCAGAGGTGATAGGTTGCCATCTTCAGGATGGCGGCGAGTCAGCAATCCTGCTCAGAATCAGCGATTCAGCGATTGCCCGTCCTCAGTTTGCTGACCAGCGCTTTATATTCTGTCATCGTAGTTTCACTGACATTTGGGGGCAGCACGCGATCAGCCAGATTTAAAGCTGGCATTCCCGATCGGCATTCACTCGATGCTGTGGCGATGGGTAGTCTGTTCGCGATCGCGCTCCAGTCTAAAGCTGAATTGGATGGGGAAATAACGCTTTTGGCAGGAGGCCGTGCACCCCTTTTTGAGGACTGTTGACGGCCGGAGTAATCCTAAAATTAGCCGCAAGGCTGCACAAGCAGTAGGCTTCGGCTTCCGTGATGCTGGCATAGACCTTCAGGAAGTCCACCATATTGTGCAGTGCCGCTTGAAAGGCCGCATCAAGCGTGGTGGCAAAGCCCGTGGTGATAAAGTCGGTGGGCGTCTCGGCGATCGGGCTGTGTAGGGTCATGCCTTTGCGAATCGTGAGTTCGATCGTGCCATTCATCGACGTTTCGATCGCCGTACCGCAGACCTCGCCATCGCCCTGTGCCGAATGTCCGTCGCCAATGGAAAACAGCGCTCCTGACAGAAACACGGGTAGCAATAGACGCGAACCCGCCTGAAGTTCTGGGTTGTCCATATTGCCCCCATAGACACCGGGTGGAATGGAATTGCGGCGATCGGCAGTAGCAACGCCCAGAATGCCAAAGAACGGTCGAATGGGAATGTGGATGCCACTGCCCGCAGGAAATTCGGCAATCCTCTTGTCTAAGTCCAGCGGAATAAACCGCAGTTGTCCTTCGTTGAAGCGATCGGGCAAAGCACCCCAGCCTGGACGAACAGCATTGAACCCGACGGTTACATTCGGCTGGATGGCGTGCAGTTTGATTTCAAGCACATCCCCCGGTTCGGCATCGCGGATGAAAATGGGGCCAGTCAGCAGATGGGGGCCACCACCCACTTTGCGTTCTGCGGGTAAATGGTGACAAATATCGAGAAATGCGGGCGGCAAAAATTCGGCAGGTGCTTGATCCCAAATGTTAAACCCGGAGTAAGTTTCTACATCCACAACGTCACCAGACTCGATCGTTAGTGCTGGGCGAAGATCGGGTGAAAACCCGCCAAAGTGAACCGTTTCGCAGGATGCTTTTAAGAGGTGACGCGCCATTGATCGTCCTTGTGGGTGAGTCTGACGTTAGCTCGAACTGAAGCCACTATAGCGGTTCTCCGTGGTAGTCTTTACACTCATCCATTCTGTTTCTGACCCGGCAGCCCACTCGCGGGAGGACAACCTGTGCGTCCCGGCAGCATCTTGGTTTGTGGAACGCCAATAGAAAAGGGTTCGTGAGCGTTACTAAAGACTCACGACCCCCGATGTTCACCTCACTCTACGTAATTAAGGGACTGGATTTTTAGCGGCGATATTCGTAGTGTCCAGGCACCCAACGGCGATGATGGTTGGAGTAGTCCCAGTGCCCAGCAACCCACACGCGTCGCTCAACCCGCCGGGACGATTGCGCCACAACGACGGGATGAGCCACGATCGGCCGCCGGATGATTTCTGCCGATGCCGGCCTGGGTAACAGTGTGGTCGCCATTAATGGCAGTGCAATAATGACTGCAGCAATGATCCGATTCATAATCCCATCTCCTGAGTTTCTAGAGTCTTGAATGTGCATTTGTTCAGTGCAATCCGATGCACCATAACTGATCGCAGCTACCAAAGTTTCGGCACAAATCAAATTTTTTCTCGCCATTTATGACAAAGAAACGAATCAGTTGCTTCCTGTAGATCAGAAAGCAGGAAAGATTTTATATTTGTACAAAAGTCTATTGGTAACAGTTGAAAGCCAGCCTCAGTCCTCATTGCTGATCTTCAGACAGATGAATAAAACCCTCAATCCGTGGGCGTTTTCCGTGATCCACAGCGGTTGGTTTACATCATGTCAGACTGGAACATGCGCGTATGGGTTCAATCGTTATTCGATCTAAAACTATCGCTTATAAACAATAAAGCCTGCGATCGCGTCTAGTAATGCCTCCGGTTCATCTGCCCGTACAGCATGACCGCTATGCTCAAAAATTCGCAGATCTGAATTAGGAATAGCATTAGCAATTTCTTCCGAAAATTCAGGCGGGCAAATCCAATCGTGCCGTGCGCCAATGACTAATGTGGGAGCCGTAATTTTTGGCAACTCACTGCGAATGTCGTAAGTGCGCAAAAATCCACCAAACGCAACGTTGATCGCATCGGGTGAAACAATGGCGCGATCCCAGGATTTTTGGGGCGAGTCCGGGTCGTAGGTGATGGAATAGAGCGATCGCGTGATTTTGAAGTACTCCCGCAACTGCTCTTCGTTCTCAAAGTTGCCCTCCCACAGGCGTTGAGCGATCGCCTTTTGCGCGTCGTTGCCCCGCTCGGCCAGAATTGACTTGGCGCGATCGAGAAACCGAAAATCAGGAACCGTGACGATCGCGATCAGATGCGACACATGCTGTGGGTATCGACTGGCATAGGTCAACGCCACCATACCGCCATAGGACGCGCCAATCACCACAATTTGATTTAAGCCAAGGTGCTGGCGCAGTGCTTCCATGTCCTCCACATTGTTGTCGAGGGTATAGGTTTCTTTTGGGCCACGGGCCGATCGCCCCTGCCCGCGATGATCAAAATAAACCAACTGCATCTTGGGGCTGAGCGCCGAAAACGTTGGTTTAAACGAGGAATGGTCGGCTCCAGGCCCCCCATGCACTAAAAAGGCAACGGGCTTTTCCCGCATTCGCGGGCCATCGGGCACCAGCCCGGCTCCTTCAATGTCGAAGTAGATTTCTGTGTCGCGCAGTTTGGCTCTCATGGGGGTTGAAGCCGAAGAGTAGGGAGTGGGGAGTGGGGAGGGGAAATTAGCGGTCGATCGCCGCGATCAACCGCTAGAAAATAAGGGTGCAACGCCTCAGGAGTAACCAGGTGTTTGTGCTGGTAGATTCATGACGGCACGGTAGCGAGCTTCGACCTGCCGGATACTGGCTGATTGACGATTAGTGATCCACTGGCTGCGATCGAACAGTTGCTGGCGCAGGTCATCCACGTTGGTTGTGGTCACAGTGCCATCGGTGACTACGCGATCGCCCTTTACCCAGACGCTATCGACAGCTTGCGTGGGACGCCCCCATATGAGCAGGCCGATCGGGTCGGTGCGCGGCAGCAGTGAGAGATTTTTCAGGTCATAGAGTACCAGATCGGCCTGCTTGCCGACGGTCAACGAACCCAATTCTGCCGCCATGCCCAGTCCGGTCGCACCACCCAGGGAGGCCAGTTCCGCAGCCTTACGGGGAGTCATCCAGTGGCGATAATCAACGTCAGTGACATTGTGCAGCATTGAGCCGATTTTGATGGCCTCCAGCAAGTCCTGCGCATCGTTGCTGGCCGCGCCATCGCATCCAAAGGTCACATTCACACCGGCCTGCAAGTATTTGAGAATCGGCGCAATGCCGCTGCCCAGGCGTAAGTTGCTTAATGGATTGTGAACTACGGTCGATTGGGTTTCTGCCAGGATGGCAATATCGGCATCATCCAACCAGACGCAGTGCGCCAGGGACGTACGGGGACTGAGGAAGCCGAGCCGTTTCAGGTGCTCGACCGCACTGTAGCCATACTTTTCATGGGCGAGAAGCTGCTGTGCTCTGGTTTCAAGCAAATGCGTGTGCAGCGGTAAGCTGTAGCGATCGCTCAGCCTCACACAGCCCTCAAACAGCGCATCGGAACAAAGCTGGATGCCCGTGGGAGCAGGCAGAATCGAGATCCCATCTGCGGGACGATGGAACTGCGCGATCGCGTCTTCAATGATTGCCAGCGTTTCGGCGGTGGAACGGATGTAAGGTGCGTGGGTTTGCGCGGTTCCACCCGATGGCATGCCCGCTGTCATCGATTCATCCTGGATCAACGGTGCCACAAACGCCCGCATCCCGACATCCCGGTAAGCCCGGACAGCCGCCGCGATCGACTCCAACTCGCGACCTTCAATCATCACGAGATGGTCAACCACGCTGGTGCCACCCGACAATAGGACTTCCACAGCGGTTCCCAGCGCGCTCAGGTAGAGCTGCTCCGGGTCGAGCGGCTCAAATTCGTATAGCTCAGCAATCCACAGTTCTAGCGGTGTGGGCGGAATGATGCCCCGCTGCCACATTTCGGAGGAATGGGTGTGGGCATTGACAAAACCGGGCAGCAGCAGCTTATCGCGCCCATCGACAATGGTTCCTACCCCTTGCAGACCGGGCGCGATCGCGGCAATGCGCCCAGCCACAATCTGCACATCAACCGTCTCATATCCGTGCTCAACCGGAACTAATGCACTCTGAATGGTGAAATCCACAAACTTAAATCCTTTCTAAAATGAGGCAGCCATCACCAAGGAGAGGTTTGTCCGTCCATCTCTCTTAGTTGTAGATACTGTGTTTCATTGTGTGAAGTCAAGCATCAAGGCCTTGTCAGCCGTTAGAGTCGGATTAGGCGATCATGATGGGCATTCTACGAACAAACGCTACGAAAACCGGAGCCTTGCCATGCAACCAATCCGTCAGGGAGACGTGCTTTTACTTCCTACCCAAGCATTCCCAAATCCAGCCTCAGGAGGACAAACGTTGCCACATCTGACGCTGGCAGAAGGCGAAGTGACGGGGCACAAGCACCGCATCAGCGATGGGCAGGCAGAACTATGCGAAAAAGACGGCACGCTCTATCTCAAAGTGCTTTCTGAAACGGCAACATTAACGCACGAAGAACACAACGCGATCGCCATCCCCAAAGGCACCTGGATGATCCGCATTCAGCGTGAATATGAGCCAGAGGGATGGCGGTATGTGGCGGATTGAGGCATTTGCGAAAAACCGCATTTGTGTAGACGAAGCCTGTTTAGTGGGTCATCTTCAGGAAGAAGCTCGGTCTTTTGCGAGAACTATTAATTCGTTGGGACGCAATCTTAGCAAGAAACCCTGTGCCGTTTTTTAGTGAATTGATGTTTCTGCTTCAGCAGCTTAAAAAGTGGCTCGAAATAGCAACACAAAAGATCAAAGTGATTCCAGAACAAAGGGGTCAATTTATGTCTGGGAAAAAAGAATTGATGAATGTGTATCGAGAGAAGTGGGAGCAGATTGCTCTTTCAACTGAACCGATCGACCGTCAAAAAACCTTTGAGATTGTAGAAAAAGCTTATAGTTGTTTAGGCATCAAGACCCCTAAAGTTATTTTTTGCGATAGCCCCGCATCCATACGAGATACCTTCTTCGCGAGTGGCTTAAAAAGTTTAGGATTTAAACTGAATGGTAAATTAGAACGTTCTTTACTATATAAAATGAAGAACAACCAAGCGGCGAGTGAGTTCGCTCCCCGGAGAAGCGCCAAAATTCAGTGGCAATATGTTTTACAGAAAATTCCGCCATTTCCATTTAACGTTAACTTTGCCGCAAGCATCTTTGATGCTGCTTTCTGTGATTTCTGTATTACGGTTCTATATTACAGTCATTCCCAAAAAGAGTGGGAAACCTTTCAGCAAATTAACAGTGAGTGTGGTTGGGTTTACTTTTTTGAAAATGCCTGTATTGTCTGCGATCGTCCTCGCATCCTAAAATTTGACGCTGAAAACCGACTTCATGCCGAAGGTGAACCCGCCATCCAGTTTGCCGATGGCTACAGCTTGTATTCCTATCATGGTGTTACGTTGCCTGAACAGTATGGCAAGGTACATCCTCATCAATGGCAATCAGAATGGCTGTTGACAGAAGACAACGTAGAACTTAGACGGGTACTCATTCAAGGCATTGGTTACGACAGGATTTGTCAAGAATTAGAGGCGAGTGAATTAGATACCTGGCAAGAATATACGCTGCTCAAAATTGATGCCGATATTGATGCGTATGAACCACCAGACTGGGATCGAGATGCGCCACCAAGAGAGCCGATTTATTTGCTCAAAATGACCTGTCCGAGTACGGGGCATATTCATGCACTGCGAGTGCCGCCTGCCATGACGACGGCCAGGGACGCCATTAAGTGGGTCAACTGGGACATTGATCCAGGAGCGTTTGCCATTCAGACTTGAGCAATGTTACGTATCGAAACGATCGCACAGCCTAGTAGGATGGATTGGTGAGCAAAACTGCGATCGAACCACTGCAATCCACAACTCCCATGACTCAGCCAGACAGCATTGCGCCTCACGGTGGGCCACTCATTAACCGCATCGCCACGCCCGAACAGCGCGCCGAATTTCTCGACAAAGCCGACTTTTTGCCCAGAGTGAAGCTGGACGCGCGGGCCGTATCGGATCTGGAGCTGATTGCGATCGGTGGCTTTAGCCCCCTCACGGGCTTCATGAACGAGGCAGACTACAACGGGGTCGTCAATGAGATGCACCTGGCAAACGGCTTGCCCTGGTCGATCCCCATTACGTTGCCCGTCTCAGAAGCGGTTGCTGAACCACTCAAGGAAGGTAGTTTAATTCGGTTAGACAACCCGTACGATGGATTTGTGGGCGTCTTGCAACTGACCGAAAAGTATCGCTATGACAAGCGCCACGAAGCGTTGCTGGTCTATCGCACCAACGAAGAGAAACACCCCGGCGTGTCGGTAGTCTACAAGCAGGGCGCAGTCAATCTGGCGGGTGACGTGTGGCTGTTGCAGCGTAATCCTCACACCCTCTTCCCCACCTACCAAATTGATCCACTGGAGTCGCGATCGCTCTTTCGGGGCAAAGGCTGGAAGTCGATCGTGGGCTTCCAGACGCGCAACCCCATCCATCGCGCCCACGAGTACATCATTAAGTGTGCGCTGGAAACAGTGGATGGCCTGTTTCTCCATCCGCTCGTCGGTGCCACGAAGGAAGACGACATTCCCGCTGACGTGCGGATGCGCTGCTACGAGATCATGCTGGAACACTACTTCCCCAAAGAGCGCGTCATTCTCGCGATTAACCCTGCTGCCATGCGCTATGCGGGGCCGCGTGAAGCCATTTTCCACGCGCTGGTGCGGAAGAACTACGGCTGCACTCACTTCATCGTCGGACGGGATCACGCCGGAGTGGGCGACTACTACGGCACCTACGACGCCCAGCATATCTTCGATGAATTTGATCCGGGTGAGTTGGGCATCACGCCGATGAAGTTTGAACACGCCTTCTACTGCCTGCGTACGCAGTCAATGGCAACCACAAAAACCAGCCCCAGCACCCGCGAAGAGCGTATCCATTTGTCGGGCACCAAAGTGCGAGAACTCCTCCGCAAAGGTGAACTGCCACCGCCCGAATTCTCACGTCCCGAAGTTGCCGCTGAGTTATCGCGGGCAATGCAGGCACCGGAGATATCGTATGAGATATAGGTGAGGGAGAAGGGAGGAAGGCTAAGCGCTAAGGGCTAAAGGCTAAAGGCTAAAGGCTAAAGGCTAAAGGCTAAGTTTTTATCCTTCATACTTTATCCTTTATCCTTTCTCCCTCATCTTTTCCTCCTCACTCTTCAACCCTGATACCCTAGTAGCTGACGGCTAATCGCTGATGGCTAAGATGAAGCGGCGGGATTTTCTACAACGATCGAGTTCAACGCTGGCAGCACTGGGTATTGGCGATCTGGCTTTGTCGCCACTGGTACAGCGCTATCAGCAAGCTCTGGCAGACCCCACTCGTCGTAAACTGGCGCTGTTGGTGGGCATCAATCAATATCGCTTTGCGCCGCTGAGTGGCTGTTTGACTGATGTGGATTTGCAGCGAGAGTTGCTGATCCATCGGTTTGGGTTTCAGCCTGGCGATATTTTGACCCTGACAGATCAGCAGGCGACACGGGCCGCGATCGCAACGGCCTTTGTGGAACATCTGATTGAACAGGCACGATCCAATGACGTGATTGTGTTTCACTTTAGTGGGTATGGCAGTCAGGTCGCCCTCGATACGCCGCTCGGCTCTCTACAGAAAAGCCTGGTCACAGTTGACGATCCGATCGTTGAGGGCAGTGGTGCCATCGCAGATGATTTACTCATCGATACCCTGCTGCTGCTGCTGCGATCGCTACCTACCGATCGTGTCACCACTGTTTTAGACGCCAGCTATACCAATGCCGACCAACCCCTCCAGGGAAACCTGCGCCTCCGCAGTCGCCCCACGCTTGCTGGCGCGCGTCCCAGTGAGGTCGAGCTGGCGTTTCAAGAACAGTTGCTGAGTCAGGCAAGCGTCGATCGCGCACGACTGGCCGCTCAGCGACGCTCCGGGCAACTACCCGGCGTTGTCCTGGCCGCTGCGGGAACCAATCAAGTGGCGACAGAGGCCAAGTGGGCGGGATTTGGCGCTGGCCTATTTACCTACGCGCTGACGCAACAGCTCTGGCAGTCAACTCCTGCAACGGCACTACGGATCAGCCTGCGACGGGCTTCAGAACAGATCGAACAATTAGCGAACCAGGCGCAACAGCCCTTACTGAGTGGGCAGAGAAGCCAGGAACGCCCCCTAACGCCCTACCATGTTCCCCCCGTTCCGGCATGGGGAGCCGATGGCGTGATTGTTGGCCTTGAAGATAGCGGTAAGGTTGCACGGCTCTGGTTAGGTGGGTTGTCTGCGGCGCTACTGGAACAGTACGAACCGAATTCGTTGCTCACGCTGGCGGGTGACGCGGCCATTCATTTAGCGCCCGATCGCGTCCCCGAACTCCAGATTGTGTCTCGCGATGGGCTGTTGGCTAAAGCAAAGCTCAATCCACCGCTGACCGAGACTGAACCGGCCACGCTGGTAGGGCAATTTGTCCGTGAACGCTTACGGGTGCTCCCGCGCAACATTGGACTCACCATTGCCCTCGATCGCACGCTGGCACGGATTGAGCGTGTGGATGCGATTAGCGCGTTTTCGGCTGTCCCACGCGTCACGGCGGCGATCGCGGGCGAACAGCAGGCTGATTATTTATTTAGCAAAACGTCAGAAGTGCAGCCCACCCAGGTTGCGACATTACCTTCGGCCGCGTTACCTGATATTCTCGCCGTGGCGAATCCAGTGGTTGCGCCAAGCAGCTATGGGCTGTTTTCCCCCGGTCGCAGCGCGATCCCCAGTACAACGGGTGAAGGGGGAGAAGCGGTGAAAATTGCGGTACGGCGGCTGGTCCCAAAGCTCCAGACCTTGCTCGCTGCCAAGTTGCTCAACCTGACGGTAA
>JAJPKC010000054.1 GCA_021323955.1 Oscillatoriales cyanobacterium Centralia_MAG_596
GCCGGATGGCTGCGTGTTGGTGGTTGGTTACGCACCCTCTGTATTGCTGGCGGTGTGTAACGCGATCGCCACCGACCAACTTCGACCAGCTCTCATTGTTGGGATGCCCATTGGCTTCAGCCACGCCCCAGCCGCAAAGCGGCGCTTGATGCAATCCAGTCGGCCTCATATCACCCTGGATGGCACGATCGGGGGAGGCTTACTGGCAGCGACGGCACTAAACGCGATCGCCACATCATTGATCGAAAAGCCAGACTGCCATTGTTACCTGACTGGCCGTTAGACAATCGCTTGCAAACCGTTTCCCAATCTATTCAACTGACTGACGGCATCTAAATTTATCCCCAACCGCCATCGGCAAAGCCAGCGCTTGAACAGCGTCTGTCAGCTGTTTCGCTAAAGAGCACCAAAACAATTAGATCGTGAGGTTTCCGTAACGCACAATGCGCCGCATGTATTCAGGTTTGAGGCTATTTCAACCGAAGTAGTAGACAATGTCATACTACACGTGTAGTATATAATCAACGAGTTTTTGTCCACCCACTATTTAACTCATGCGTACACCCTTTTTCACCATAGGCAGAGAAATGCAGCGGCAGTCCCATAGCGGTCTGTTGACGGGCATCGAACTGTCTGTGTTTGAGGGCGTATCACCACTCACACTATGGCCATGCCAGTTGGGTGCAGGCTTCGGTAAATCACTGCCTGGCAGCATTATCAGCGCCATTCAGGAAATTAGCGTCATTCAGGGACGACTGAATCTCGATCGATCAATCCAAAGCGGGCGGTGCAGGCACAGAATTGCACTGACATAAGGCAAACAGTAAGCACTGAAGCCATTTCCCCCGCTCCTGAGTAACAGAAGCGGGGGTTGTTTTTTAGGAGGCCAACAGGATGTTAAAGCTGACCTACACTGAGGCTGGGTTACACCTGGAGCGTGTTGTCGCTCCGATCGAAGGGCTGATTGCACAGCGGGTAATTTTGGCGTTACGCATTGGCCAAAAACTCTGCATCGAACCCGGTAGAGCATCCTTTTTGTTGGCGGCTCACACGGCTGACCTGGCACAGTTAGAAATCGTACTCAATCGCGATCGCACCCAGGCCATTACGGTAACGCCAGTGGATGAAGCCTTCGTCGAGGTGAGTCTGCAGGGGAGTTGGATCGCGGCAGATGCGGATGCCCATGAAGGGATGTTTATTACTGCCTTTTGCGATCGCGCTGAGTTCTTTGTCTACAAGCTCTGGCAAGTGACTCAGACCCAGGTGTCGTCTCTGGCTTAAGCAGCGATCGGTGAGTCGGAAGTGGCTTCTGCGCTCACTGATCGCGTCTCGCATCATCCCATTGCTATCTGTGTTAGAGAATATCCATGGTAGACCCAGAAACTAAAGCGATTCAGCGTTTAATCAACGCGTTTGAAGCGACTACTCTGCCGCGCGACCAATGGACACATACCGCTCATCTCACCGTCGCGCTCTGGTACTTGACGAAGTACGCCTTACCAACAGCGGTACAGCAGATTCGTGAAGGCATTCAGCGGTACAACACAGCGGTTGGGATACGGCTGACCCCCAATAGTGGTTACCACGAAACGATCACCCTCTTTTGGATCCAGGTAATCTGTTGCTACGTGACCGCGCAAGGGATTACTGGCTTCACGCCGGACGTAATCACACAACTCATGGAGCGGTATGGAGATCCGCAGCTACCATTTCGCTATTACAGCCGCGATCGCTTACTCTCCTGGGATGCCCGCATCAACTGGATAGAACCAGACTTGCAAGCGCTGGCTCCCAACAACACCCAAACGACACCGATCATGAAGCAGCCATCTGGGCAGTCCTCGACTGTCCCCCAATCAGGTAGCCATGCTTCCCCTGAGCAGCACGACCGATAGCTATCGTCAGCCAGCGTGTGACAGAGGCAAGTCCGCCAGCCGAGCTAGATTCGGCGTTTGACCGATTGGCTTGTCCTCAGCGTTCTGACCAGGTGATCGTTTTGCAACCTGTACGCCTTTTTTAATGCCTGAGAGGGAGGAAGATTCGTGAGTTTCTCAACGACAATAAAACCATCAAAGCTACTTTAAGAGCAGGCATAGAGAGATTATGAAACTACTACGGATCCTTGCCGCCATTTTGTTGCCACCACTCGGCGTTTTTCTGACTTTGGGACTGAGTCCTGCCTTTCTGATTAACATTGGTCTGACCTTCCTGGGCTACGTTCCCGGCATTATTCATGCGCTCTGGGTGGTGTTAAAGTCCTACGAACATGAAGCTGCCGATCGCAGAGCTTACGAAAATACGGTTAACCAAAGTGTTGACCAGAGCAACGTTTATTAGTGCGGCTGTAACAACCTTTGAGCAGTGAGTCCTGTCTCCAGTTTTCAGCGCAAAATTTCGGGGGCAGTTCGCCAATAAACCGTGTGGGTCAAACGGTACGGGAGCTTTAAAGACAAGTAGCGGCGCGATCGGACGATCGCGCCGCTGTTTAATTTGATCCTCGCTCAGGTCAGACCCAAATTGTCAGGGATTGAAACCGAGCGACTAACCGCCGCAATTGTCTTAAGATGACGTCTTCACCTGGCGTGCCATGTCAAGAAACGATGCCATATTAGCACCAGGGCGGCGGCGACCATTTGAACGTCCTGCCGGCAACAGATAGTTTGGGGCAAACGTCGTCACGGCTGGCTTCGGCAAGTTTAACGCCGTTGCCACAGAGGCGTGATCGGATGAAGGCGTCGTTGTGTCAGGCGCTTTAGGCGTTGCCGCCCGCGGTTTTGCCGATTCATCTGAGGACTGGAGAGCTGCGGGTGCCGCAACCGATGTCGATGCTGCCGCTGCACTCGGCGCTACGGCTGTTTCTGGTTCTTTAGCTGGAGCGCTTGACTCGCGACCAATCCCTTTGGCATCCTCAAGTTCCAGAAAATAACCGGACTTAGAGGACTTGCGTGGTTTTGGTGAAGCTTCACCCGTAGCCGCTTGAGATTTTTTTGAGCCCAAAAGCCCACCTAAAAACGAAAACAAACCCGAGAATAAACTCTTGAGAAAATTGACAAAACTGCTCATTGCAACTGCTCCTGGAAATGCGTACCGACGTACTCGTGCAACGTTAGATAAAAAAGTTGGTACTGAAGAGATGTAAAGGTATCTGCTTCAACCGAACAGTAAATGGCAATCATTCGACTTCAATTTGAAAGAAGGCATAATCGCCACTCCTCCAACTCCATCGCCTGAAAACCAACTGCAGCAGAAACATGGCTTTAGGGTGTATGTCCTACAAGCATTAATCGTCACAAAATAGCCGATCGTTTGCAGGCAACCACGAAATTTATTAACCTTTCTTAAGCTTACTTCATTCAGTCCGACGAATTGCATCTAAATTATCGCGGGTTTATGAGCACATAAGAGCAATTATTGCGTTTTATTAATTAATTTTTGACCCGGCTAAAGTCTTCGCAAATGCACTGGTAGCCACTCAGGCTAGCTGTCCTACCGCGATCGCGGATCTGCCGTCCTCCAGTCTAGACTCGAAGTGTGATGATCAGTAACATTAAATGAACGTTCAACCGTCGCGAAACCCGGTTCTGCTAATTCATGGCATTTGGGATACGGGTGCTATCTTTCGCCCAATGGCCCGCTACTTGACCGATCTGGGCTGGGCCGTATATGACCTCAGCCTGACGCCTAACAACGGGGATGCCTGCCTGGATACGCTGGCAAAACAGGTCGCCGATTACGTCGATCAAACGTTTCCACCAGATACACCGTTTGATCTGGTTGGGTTCAGCATGGGGGGCCTCGTGGCGCGTTACTATGTGCAGCGATTGGGGGGGATCCGTCGCGTGCAGCGGTTCATTACCCTATCCTCACCCCACAACGGGACGTGGGTTGCCTATGGATCACTGCGTCCGGGATGTATGCAGATGCGGCCCAATCACCCTTTCCTGCAAGATCTGAACCGTGATATTGCCATGCTTGACCAGATCAACTTCACCTCCATCTGGACACCGATCGATGCCATGATTGTTCCGGCTAACAGCTCTCTGGTGTCGGTTGGTCGATCGGTTAAAGTTTGGGTTTCGCTGCACCGGGACATGGTTTCTGATCCCAAAAGCCTTCAGGCTGTAGCGGCAGCGCTACTAGAACCAGTCAACGTTAAGACCGTTCAAAAGAATGTCCAGGAGGCATGATGCGATCGCACGGTTTGTGCTCGCAAGTCCGGTTCCAGTCGCGATCGCGTTTTGACGGTGCAGCCCAACAAATAGCTGAAATCGGCGGTAATGCTTTGGTCTGTGGCAGAGTTTAGACAGACTGACCAAACACGTAACGGCTGATGCGCTGTGCCATGCGATCCGATACCGTATAAGATCCGATCTAATAAGATCCTATGCATATATCAGAGTGGTCAGCGGAGCCTGAACAGAATGGCACAACAACAATTAACGGTCATTATTACCGGTGCCTCATCCGGCGTCGGATTATATGCGACGAAAGCACTGGTGAAACGGGGGTGGCATGTCGTCATGGCCTGCCGCGATTTGGCGAAGGCAGAAAACGCGGCTCAGTCCATCAACATTCCGAAGGATAGCTATACCCTGCTGCCGATCGA
>JAJPKC010000703.1 GCA_021323955.1 Oscillatoriales cyanobacterium Centralia_MAG_596
AACATCAACAACCCGCTGAATGACAGGCTGTAGCGGCAATGCGGCTTCAGGCAGCAATCCCTGCCGCTCCCTGAGTTTGGTGTTGTGCTCTTCGACCATATTGGGGATCAGCAGGAGATCGATCATTTGACCGAAACCCAGCAGACCGAAGGTAAACATCCAAAGCAGGCCAGTCAAAATTTTGCCGTTGTAAAGACGGTGAAGTCCATGCAGCTGGAGGAGGCAGCCCAGCCAAAGGACGTAGGCAGTGCCAACTTTATTCATTCCTGTCTCGGATGTTCTCGTTTCCACGTTCTTGCTCTCGTTTCCACGTTCCTTAAATGATAAAGACTTTGCTTTCTTGCCGGCAGGATGGAGTGCAGGACAGGGGGAGGCGGTTACAAAAGTTGATAACGTGTTGCAAGTCTTAATGCGATCGCCGCGATTTGTCACCGCTTCCATTGATAAACTGAGTGACGTAGTCATCGCTGTTACTCCTGCTGAGGCAGCGCTCGATGGTCAGATGTTTCAGGCTTTGGTGGTATGTGCTACTGCGCTCCATCTGTATCTGGCTTGACCTTTAAACTATGATGCGCTGAAACCATCGGCACACCATCCCTTTGATGCAGAATCTTAGAGAAGAACGAAACTCATGGTAGATTCCCTTAAAAAGCCCAACTTTGAAGAAATACGGCCTGGCGTAAAAGTTCCTGCCAAGGAAACGATCCTGACGCCCCGGTTCTACACAACCGACTTTGATGAAATGGCGAAAATGGATATTTCGCCAAATGAAGACGAGCTGCGGGCAATTCTGGAAGAGTTTCGGGTGGACTATAATCGCCATCATTTTGTGCGCGATGCCGAATTCGAGCAGTCCTGGGAACATATTGATGGCGAGACCCGCCAGCTATTTATCGAGTTTTTAGAGCGATCGTGCACGGCAGAGTTTTCTGGCTTCTTGCTGTACAAAGAGCTGGCTCGCAAGCTGAAGGACAAGAGCCCGGTGCTGGCAGAGTGTTTCTCACTGATGTCTCGTGATGAGGCTCGCCATGCTGGTTTCCTCAATAAGGCCATGTCTGACTTTAATCTTCAGCTTGACCTGGGTTTTTTGACCAAGAGCCGGAGCTACACATTCTTCAAGCCTAAGTTCATCTTCTATGCGACCTATCTGTCCGAGAAGATTGGCTATTGGCGCTACATCACAATCTATCGCCACCTGGAAGCGCATCCAGAAGATCGGATTTACCCCATCTTCCGCTTTTTTGAAAACTGGTGTCAGGACGAAAATCGGCATGGGGATTTCTTTGATGCCATCATGCGATCACAGCCACAGTTTCTCAATGACTGGAAGGCGAAGCTGTGGAGCCGCTTCTTCTTGCTGTCGGTGTTTGCCACCATGTATTTGAACGATATCCAGAGAGCAGGCTTCTATAAAGCGCTGGGTCTGGATGCACGGGAATACGACATTCACGTCATTAAGAAGACCAACGAAAGCTCAGCGAAGGTCTTTCCGGTGATCCTGGATGTGGAAAATCCAGAATTTTACGAGCGGCTCGATCGCTGTGCAGCCAACAACGTCAAACTGGCCGCGATCGCCAACAGTGGTGCTCCCAAGCCCGTGCAGTTCGTTCAAAAGCTGCCTCATTACGTGTCCAGCGCGTGGGAATTACTCCGCCTCTACCTCATGAAGCCAATTGAGGCTGCGCCATTGCAGGGGGCTGCGCGTTAATTCCATCCTTGTCTCTTGGTTAAACGGCTTTGCTTGACCTGTTTGCTGGCAGGTGCAAAGCCGCTTTTTTGTGGAAATGCGGCGAATGCTGTAATCACGGCACCACCGCAATGACGCAAATGTTCAGCAGGCCGCAAGCAGGGGGCGAAAAGGTTCACTTTGGCAGAGAGTCCCGCTAGATTACTATGCTCACCAATCCGGTCAGACCGCCGCGATCGTCCTGGCAAGTCCAGCTCAGTGTCCTCCAAATTGGTTTGATGACAGCTGGTCTGGCAACAATTGCCTATCCTAGCTGGAGCCTGCCATCGACTGTGCCTCCGACCGCGATCGATCTGGTTGATCAGGGCAGACTAGATACCGCGATCAGGCTAGACATGAGGCGACCGACATCAGGCGACCGACATCAGGCGACCGACATCAGGCGATCGGCATCGGACGCTGAGAGACAGGCATCACTCAGCATTGCGCCAATCGTTCCCCCCTCGCCTCCGGCTACGTTCCAGTCGCCTCCGCCCTACTCCCGGCTGCCGATTCCCGTTGCTGAGCTTGATGCTGCAGCGGTGAAGCCAGCCCCGCCGACGCCGATCGATCTTGACCCCAACCTCATCAAAAGCAGTCCTGTGCTACGCCGGTGGTTGAAACAAGTCCCCAATGTTCTGACCGATATCAAGCGTGATCCCAGCTTTCGCACACGACTAAGGTTGGGATACACTCAGTTTCCCTCCACGAAACAGGCGAGTGGGTTGAGTGTGGGTATTGAAGATGTGTTTTTCGGGCGATCGGGGTTGGCGCTCAGCGCTGACTATCAGACGGCGTTCAACAATCGGCGTGAGGCGTGGGGCATAGATCTACGCTACTATGCTCTCCCGTTGGGTAGCTACATCAACATTGCGCCGATCGTCGGGTATCGTCAGCTAGAAACGCCTCGTTACACCACCGATGGCGTTAACGTAGGGCTGCGGCTGGTGCTGGTGCCGTCGCGTACGGGGGCAGCCGATATTTCGATCATGCAAAGCTGGGTGTTGCCCGGTGGTGACCAGGCCGTTGGGCTGACCACCCTTTCGTTTGGTTACGCACTCACCCACCATTTGCGCCTGTCCACAGATATTCAGACGCAAAACTCCCGCTTTCGGAGCGACAGCCGGGTGGGTATTGGCCTGGAATGGATGTTTTAAGTGCCGTATGAATTAAGTGCTGTATGAATGATTCAGATGCCGCGCTAATCAACCGTTTGAACGCTGCGATCACGGGTTTGCAGTGGATAAGTGAATCGGACTATCCCCTGGCCGTTGTCTACTGGTCACAGCCGTTTGCATCGATGACTACGGAGCAGTTATTGCAGTTAACGAACCACCCCCTGGATGCGATCGTGACCCAGAAGGATCTGGACACTTTTTTTGCGGTCGCAACCCAGCCTCAGCGTTGGCACAGTGCTACCGAACTGGCTGACGTGCAGCGGTATCAACAGGTGGTCAGCACGCTGAAACAAAACCTCACTGATCTAGGGGTTTATTGCATTGGTAGTGTCACAATTGACATCTACATCATCGGTAAATCGCAGACGGGCGCTTGGCTGG
Source organism: Oscillatoriales cyanobacterium Centralia_MAG_596 (assembly GCA_021323955.1). Classification (GTDB taxonomy): domain Bacteria; phylum Cyanobacteriota; class Cyanobacteriia; order Leptolyngbyales; family Leptolyngbyaceae; genus Stenomitos. The sequence continues at coordinate 3,286 of JAJPKC010000703.1, forward strand.
GGTTAACGACAAAAGCTGTAGAAACCTGATGCGATCGCCCACTGCTATTCGGTTACTGAACTTGCCATAATGCTTAATGCACCATTTTTAAGCAGGAGGCGCGTTTTGGCGGGCGGACGGGAAACCTTAGCTTATTAGATTTAGTCAGAAAGCTGAGGGCACCGCCAGTGGCTGCAACATGTGGTCTGGACTGACTTTCTGGACGCTTCTGCCCCATGATGTCTGGCGATGGGGCAACTGACAATCCCTACTGCTGAAACAGCATTTCTGCTCTGAGGTACCCATATGGGGCATATCAAGATTCATGTTGCTGAACTATGGTTTCATCATTGGGTCTCCTGTCTTTGGCGTCAGTCAGGGATCTGGAACGCGTCACAAAGAGAGAAACCACCAGGTTTAGATGTATACCCATTCTCAAGTGGGTAGTCCACAGGTTTTTTGATCGGGGTGCGGCGTTTTGATCGGAGGGCGGATTGTGGAGGCGCAGGTATGGTCTACGCAACTGCCAGCATTGTATCGACCACTTGAGCTGCGCCGACTCATTCCAACAGCGATCGCAGACAGTCTGTTGATTTTTGATCCACCGCACTGGGAACCCCCATTTCCAGTGATGAGTTCAAACCCAGCCAGTTTTATAATCACTAACCTAACGTTATTCAGGGAGGAGTCATGATGACATGCACTAAACGCTGGCGGCGACCCATGATGCTTACCCTATTGTTACTTATTCCATTGGTAGCGCTCACTGGCCTTCCGGGCCGAACAGAGAGTGTCTCTAACAGTCGGGCGATCGCCATTCCCTACAAGGTCAGCATCAATTTCAAAGTGCCGAAGCGGGGTGCACCCCGCTCAACCGCAGGTGGTGCCAGTCGTGGCTCCTGTCTCCTGGACAGCAGTCGTTTGCCAGGGGCCAAAATGCTGACGCCTCTGGTGCCACCGACCCGTCTTGGCCTGACGGTTGCTGACCATCCCAGCTTTTTTGTTTACGTGCCCCAGTCTTCAGCACAAACGGCTGGCTTTCTCCTGCTGAGTGATGATGATACGGAAGTTGTCTATGAAACGACATTTGCTTTACCTACGCAAGGCGGAATCGTGCGCTTTGATTTACCTGCTGATGCGCCAGCACTCCAGGTCGGTAAGCAGTATCACTGGTTTGTGACCACGCTCTGTGATGCGACAACGGGTCTGAGCGGTAGCCCAACGGTAGAAGGCTGGGTCGAGCGATCGACGCCGGACAGCTCCCTGACCAAGACACTCCAGAAGACCCTTCCTGGAAATCGCCCAACCGTTTATGCTGAAGCGGGTATCTGGCACGAAACTTTGTCAACGCTGGCCGATCTGCAGCAAACAAATCCGCGGAATTCAAAGTTTCTCAATGACTGGCGCGACCTATTGCAATCGGCTGGCCTCAGCAATATTTCGACTGAGCCGTTAGTTGACTGCTGCAAAGTGAAAAATTAACGGCTATGCGGAATGCGGCAGTTATGTGGAAAGGGCTGAGGAAGCGGATATGGCAGTGGCGCGGTGTGTTCATCGCGGTTCCAAGCGTGACGCTTGTGGTACTTGGCATTCGGTCGCTGGGGCTGCTGCAAGCGCTGGAATTTCCGGTTCTCGATCAGTTTTTTCTGCTGCGTCCCCAGGAGGCGATCGATCCGCGCATTGTCATTGTGGAAGTCAATGAAGCGGATGTGCAAAAGGGCGGTCAATGGCCCATATCAGATGCAAAGCTGGCAGAACTATTGACCTTGATCAAGCGCCAGCAGCCAGCGGCGATCGGGCTGGATTTGTATCGCGATCTGCCCGTTGAACCGGGACACACCGTTCTGAACCAATTGTTTGCGACAACGCCTAACCTGGTCGGTGTGCAGAAAGTCAGCAGTAATCGTGATAGCTCTGCGGTCAATCCTCCCCCTGTGCTCAAGCAGCACAATCAGGTGGGTGCCAATGACCTGGTACTCGATGGCGATGGCAAAGTTCGCCGGGGGTTGATCTATCTGGAAGACAAGGATGGTGAGAATGTCTTTAGCTTTGGATTTACGCTGGCGACGCTCTACCTCCAGCGGCAAAACATACAGCCAGAACTGACAGCCGACAATCAGGTAAAGCTGCGCTCGACGATCTTCCCAGCCCTGAATGCCAACGACGGCAGCTACGTGCAGGCTCAGGCCGAAGGGTATCAGATCATGCTGAACTATCGGGGTACCATTCAGCACTTTCAAACGGTGACGCTGACCGATGTGCTGGCGCACAAAGTCTCGCCGACTGTAATGCGCGATCGCATTGTACTGATTGGGGCGACGGCTGAAAGCCTGAAAGATCTGTTCTACGTCCCCTATAGCAGTAATTTAGCGGAACCCACCCGCATGGCAGGAGTGACAATCCATGCTAACCTGATCAGCCAGATTTTGAGTGCCACGCTCGATGGCCGGACGCCAACGCTATACACCTGGCGTGATGGGTGGGAAGGAGCATGGGTGCTGGTATGGGCCGCAATTGGTGCCATCGTTAGCTGGCGGCAGCGTTACAGCAACCGATCGGGATCGCACCCCTGGCATATCGTTAATATACTGCTGCTGGCCAGCGGCCTGATTTGTGGCGCTTACGTTGTGTTTTTGCAAGGGTGGTGGATTCCCGTGGTGCCGCCCATCCTGGCATTGACTGGAGCCTCGATCGTCGTGACGGGCTATGTCGCTCGTTCGGTGGCGGATATGCGACGCACCTTTGGGCGGTATCTCACGGATGAAGTGGTTGCCAGCCTGCTTGAGACACCGGGCGGTCTGACGCTGGGGGGCGAACGCCGTAAAGTGACAATCTTGATCTCCGATTTGCGAGGGTTCTCAGCGATCTCGGAACGACTCCCGCCGGAACAGGTCGTGACGATCCTCAACCTCTACCTCGGAACCATGTCCGACACGATTACTCGTTATAGCGGCACGATTAACGAGTTCATTGGGGATGGCATTTTTGTGATGTTTGGTGCGCCGATTTATCGTGAGGACGACTCCGAACGGGCAGTGGCCTGCGCGATCGCCATGCAGTCGGCCATGGTAGAGGTCAATCGCCAAAACCAGCAGCTTGGGCTACCAGCGCTCGAAATGGGCATCGGCATTCATACGGGTGAGGTCGTTGTCGGCAACATCGGGTCGCAACGGCGGGCAAAATATACGGTGATTGGCAACCACGTTAATCTGGCGGCACGGATTGAGTCGTATACCGTTGGTGGGCAAATTTTGATCTCAGAAGACACGCTTCGCGATGCTGGGGCCATTGTCAACGTCAAGGGGCAGATCCAGGTAGAGCCGAAAGGGATCAAAGACCCAATTATGCTCCACGATGTCAGCGGCATTACGGGCAAACACAATCTCTTCCTCCCAGAAGAAAAAGAGGAATTTGTGACGCTCACCGTGGAAATTCCGGTGCGCTACACCGTTTTGGAGGGTAAACACGCTGTCGGCACAATGTTTGAAGGGACGTTGGTTAGTCTCTCGGACAAAAGTGCCGAATTGCGATCGAGCCACTTTCTCACCCCACTGAGCAATCTCAAACTCAATTTGCTGCTTCCAGATCAGGCGTCTACTGAGTTGGACGACCTTTACGCCAAGGTCTTAGACAAAGCGGCGAGTGATCAGGACTGTGTGGTGATCCGGTTTACAGGGATGCCCGTGCGCTTTGCAGCCCTTGCGCCCGAAGTATTAGCGGCCCTCGATCGTCTACGTCAGTCCTGACGTTGGGCCCAACCTGTGGATCGTATTGCTTGATGAATCCAGGATGGCCTGTAGGAGTCGCTTTACTTTGCAACCCGTATCAGGTGGTATACGCCAGCCTGACTAATTTCTTGGTATTGATTGGGCTGCAGGCCGGACTTCTCCAGTGGCCGTTCGGCGGCAACGATCAGCGCACCGACACGATCGCGGGGTTGGGTTTGAAGGTAGGCTATGACTGCGGCTGGTTGCGTCAGATACGTCACATGCTGACGGGTGTAGAACACAAGGCTGGGCTTTTTGAACCCCAGCATGACCAGGTCTTCGGTGGGCTGTTTGACCCGCAGGACTGTCTGGGCGATGTCGCGCAGCGGTAACTGCCGTTCGACATCCGCAACGATGACAAACGGATGCACGACCAGCACGATAAATGCCATAAAGCCAAGCAGGTTTGCCAGCCATAGCCAGTGGCTCCGTCGCCACACAAGCGCGATCGCGGCGATCGTCGTCAATCCCCAAACGGCACCGCCCAGCACGGGCAAGCCTACCTGTTGAACGTGCAATCCCAGATTGGGCATCCAGGGATCGGCACTCAGCCATTGGGGACAATACAGAACAGCTCCCATCATTGCGAGCAGCAGTCCCAGATTGATCACGCTGCTCAGGATGAATCCGGGCTGTCTGCGGGTGGCTACCTGGGTAATATATTCCGTCCAGAACAGTGCTACCAGAATGGCCGCGGCTGGCATCAGCGGCAGCGTGTAGCTGAAATATTTTGTGGTAGCCAGGGTAAAAAATCCCAGCACCGCGACAAACCAGAACGCCGCAAAGAGGCCTAACTGCTGAAAGCGTGGTTGGGTATGCCAGTAGCGACGCTGCTGCCATGGGCGGCTGATGTCAACCCGGAATGGTCGAACTAGTGCAGCTGGTAAATACGCTGACCAGGGTAAGAACCCAACCAGAATAACCAGAAAATGAAAATACCAGGGGCCAGCATGGTGATTTACAACCTGCGTAAACCGCTCCATGTTGTGATAACCGAAAAAAGAGTTGATAAAGGCGTCTCCGTTTGCCAGCGTCACCAGTATGTACCACGGTAACGCAATGACCAAAACGACCCATCCCCCCCGAAGTAAACGCATTTCCCGCAGTAACTCTCTGCCATTGCCGAGGTACAGCACAAAGCCACCAATCGCTAAACCGGGTAAGACAATCCCGATCGGCCCCTTGGTCAGCACTGCCAGCCCCATGAGGGCATAAAAGACAAAGTACCATCGCTGCTGTCGGTGGGGATTGTCTGGTTGGGCATAGCCGAGAAAAAAGGCCAGTAGCGATCCGCCAATACACGCTGTTAGCAACATGTCAGAATAGGCGGTGCGTCCCCAAAAGAAGGTATTGGGGTTCAGGAGCAGCATTGTGGCTCCCAGGTAGGCGGGCAGATGCGACGCGGACACGATGAGGCGATGGCTCGTGAGGACGGTTTGAGGCTGTGGGCTGTGGGCGGCGGGTGGAGTCTCTGGATGCTCCTGTCCACTGATGTCTGACGTTAGATGTCTAACGGCGGCCTCTCCGTAGCATCGTAAGGTGTGAAAGCAGAGGAATACGATCGCAAACGCTGCCAGTACAGACGGCAACCGAGCCGCAAACTCATTCACGCCCAAAAATTGAAAGGCAATGACCATCAGCCAGTAGATCAGCGGTGGTTTGTCAAACCGCGTCTCGCCGTCAAAAAAAGGGGTAATCCAGTCGCCGGTCAGGCTCATCTGACGTGAGGCTTCGACAAACAGGGGTTCTGTCTCATCAATCAGCCCGATGCTGCCAACGTGCCAGATCAGCGTGACACAACCGATGGCCAGTAGCCACAGATAAGGAGCCACGCGGAGGATCAAGGGATATTTCGTTTTGGACTGTTGCAGTTGTTGAACGACTCGCTCGCCGATTCCACCCATACAATTTCCTTTGACTTTCAGCCGACTCTCAGTCCTGCGGAACTGCACCAGTAGAGAAGCTACAGCCTCTGGACTGCGCCTATTCAGACATTACTTTAGCGGTAAACTGGCTGTCATGTGAGACCGATCAACGATCGTTGATTGCCGCGTTACTAACAGCCATCCTGCCGCGTCTCCCAACACATCGACGGTTGGGAGCGTCAGTTGCTTGAGTGTGGTTGGATCCACCAGTAGATAGGGCTGAGAGTCGTGTTGCCAGTGCATTTCGAGTGCGGTAAGGATCGCGCTGCTATTATCGGACGCGGGAATAACCTGGCGATCGCTGTAGAAGTTCAGCGACGGACGGTAGTAAGGATAGGCGGTCCAGATCGTCTGGTTTGGCGGCGTTTCCTGCCGGATCAGATCAGCAACGGGTTTGACTGGATAGGCTTCGTCTAGTTCCCACACCCAGTACGGCGACGCCATCAGCAACACCAGCGAGAGATACATTCCCCAGACCAGTACCAGGATGAATTGAGAATCGCGCACGATCAGCAGCATGGTTGTGGCCGTAAGCGTGATGGCTAGAGCGATTAGCGTTACGGTGAGACTGGGCTTGGGACTAGAACCAACGTTGCTAAAGTAAACGCTCGCCGCCCATGCCACAATCGCTACCAGACCCAGCACAACCATCCACGCGATCGGGTAACGGGGACGGTCCGATCGTCGGATGCCAAACATATCGTCGGGATGCCAGATATCGGCCAGCAGCACACCCGCCGCCATTGCCAGTGCCGGATAAAGGGGTAGCCCATACCAGGGCAGTTTCGTACTCATGAACGAGATGACTACGAGATAGCCTCCAGTCCACACCAGCACTAGTTTTGCCCAACCCAGGCTGCGATTTTCCCAGGCCAGCCAAAGACCCTGCGGAAAAAACAGCAGCCAGGGCAGGCTGTACTTTACAATTTCCAGCAGGTAATACCAGACGGGGCCGCGATGCCCCTCGACGGTGCCAGAAACGCGATTGAGTGACTGGCTCAACACATTGATATCAATAAAGACTTGCCCATAGTGCGCCCACTGCGCCCCGTACCAGGCGATCGCCGGAATACTGCCCGCCAGCACGCCCAGCCAGACATAGCCCGTGGTGAGCAATCGCGGCGTGTCCCAGAGGATAAACCCGATCGCGATCGCGGCGGGCAGCAGTGCCGTCATACCCTTCGTTAGGCACAGCAACCCAAACGCAATCCCCACTCCCAATGCCCAGCGCAAATCGCGGCGTGTCCGCAGCAAACAGCAGACCAGCAGCAAAAAGAAGCACAGTACGGCTCCATCCAGCATGGCGAGCCGTCCATGCCGCACCACAGGCAGCAGGGTGAGATAGACTAACGCGGCGAAAATCGCAGGCGTTCGACGTGAGAACAGTTCCCGACCAGTGGCGTACAGCAACGGTACAGAGATCGCTGTCAGCATGGCTCCCGGTAATCGGGCAGTCCACTCGTTCACGCCGCCAACGTGAAACATGAGCGCCATCAGCCAGTGCACTAAGGGCGGTTTGTTGAGATATGGTTCGCCGCCAATGGTGGGATACAGCCATGTCAGTGAACCGGGTGGCGATCGCCAAATTTCGCGTGCGACCTGAGCTACCGTGCCTTCATCCCAGTCGCGCAGGGGTAACTCACCCAGATTCACGCTATACAAAAAACCAGCGGCCAGCATCAGCCCCAGTAGCCAGAGGCGATCGACTCCACCAGCGGCGATCGCGGCATTGCCAAAATTGCTCCAGAAGGGTGGTTTACGGATCATGGGGTACCGCTATTCCTCTTCTTCATCACGGTTAACGGGCAAATATTTCTCTGCTCGCTTCGCTCCGCGCAAAATTAGTAATGTCAGCAGCGTACCAATCACGCTGGCTTGCCATAGCCCGCACCCCGCAATAATTCCCAGCGCCGCCGTAGTCCAAATAGCGGCAGCAGACGTCAAACCTTTGATCTGGGGTCGCCGAGACTCGGCCCGCGACTGATGAATGATTTCACCTGCTCCCAAAAAACCAACGCCAGTCGCGATTCCTTGAATAACGCGACTGACGACATCAGAATGCGACTCGATCCCAGTTACCAGCGGAATGACGATAAAGAATGCTGATCCCAAACTGACTAGCATATGGGTTCGCAGGCCAGCCGCCTTCCCAGCCGTCTGTCGTTCCAGCCCGATCGCCCCACCTACTACGGTGGCCAGCACTAAACGCCAGGTTAATCCCCACCAATCGCTCGCACCGACTCCAAACGACTCTACAGGTGTCAATCTCCATCAACCTCAATACAACTGGCCTGAGAGTTCATTATATGGGAGAGCGGCAGGCGCGGGGAAAGGGCACTGGAGGGGTGGGGGAGTCATATCGGGGTGCTGAATGGTGGGTTGCACCGCCCATCGACGACTGACCCGGTGATCGGTCATCGCGCATCCGCCTCAATAGGCTACCGGAAGCGATCGCGTCGTGGGGTTGATTTCTGGTTGAGCCGGCTGGGTCGTTTCGGGATTCTCTGGATTCACCAGCGCGGGTGTATTGTTGGGCAGTGGCGCAGCGCCGGGGGACACCGATGCTTGGGGGGATACCGATGGTTGGGGTGAAACCTGGGCGGCTACTGGTGGCACCGGCTGAGCCACGGCTGGTTTCGGTTTGGTTGTTGACAGGCCTTGAACCACGGTGGGTTTAGCCGGAGGACTCACTTTGAGCGAAAACTTACCCCGCCGCAGGGCCGTCTCGATCGCGTCAATCGCGATCGGCTTACTGCCATTCCCCGGTAAATCTACGACTACCAGGTATCCAGTAAAGTTTTTGCCCCCCGCTGACTCTAATGCCGCCAAAATTTTGGGCATGTCGGCCTGCAAGAGCTGTCCTTTCTCGTTGTATAACTCCAGTGCCGACAAACACCCGATCGTCGGATTCCAGTTATAGCTGTCGGGATTTTTGTCTTTGCCGCTGAAGAAGTCTGGCGATTCGCCGGTGCCGTGGATGCGGAAAAATGATCGGCCAGCTTTACCAGCCCAGTAGCTTTCCTGGATGGCCCAATTGTTACGCCAGGATGGGGGCAACAGCCGCTTGTAGTCTGCCAACGTGCCTCTGAACGGCCCAGGTTTACCGGGTAGAAACTGTTTAGCCCCCGCTTCAAACGGGACAAATAGGTTTACCAGCGAAAACTGACCATAGGCCCGAAAGAATTCGTCATCGGGCTGCGGTACTTCGCCTTCCATGCGAAAGATCCCCTGGGGCGTCTCGCCGCGCACAAAATTCCAGCTCAGGTCATGAATTGAGCGCAGGAGCAGCGGCACAGACCAGAGTTGGCCATCGGCCTGCCGCACAAATTCACCATTGCGGTCTTTCAGTACGGTCTGGCACAGTACTGATCGATCGTGCTGACACAGGACATACATTTGCACCTGTTTGGGGGCGATCGTCCAGTTGAGCAGATCTGTCAGTGGCGGCGATGAGTCGGGCGCAGTCAACGCGCCCAGGTCTTGCAGCGTTGTATACAGTGAGACGTTGGTTGACCAGTTTGGAAACCTTGCTTTGACGCGTTCTGCCAGCGTCTGGATCTGGTCGGGTGACAGGCCGCCCTTGGCCAGCCCAGACAGAGACATTGCGACCCAGTCGGGATCAGGGCTACGCTCGATCGTCTGCTCAAATTGCGCGCCAACGCTGGCGTATCGACTGGGATTACTGAGATAAAGCTGGATGCCAAACCGTGCGGCCATGTCGATCGTGCGCTTCTGGGCATCCGAAAGACCGGATTGGACGGTCATGGCCAGGATTTGCTCGATCGTCTCTGCCACAAATTCTTCCTGCGGCTGCACAACAGCGGCTGTCCAGAGCAAATTACGCCAGTATTTTTCGTTCTGATTCGTAATGGGGTAGCGATCGATGCTGAAATTTTCGGGCCGAATCTGACGACTTTGTTCTTGGCGTTGTTCGGTGCGGGCGACAGCCGTTGCTTGCACGTTTTCCTGGTCATTTCCAGCCAGAACCCGGGGAACGCCAGCATCGGACATTTTGATAGGCTTCAGCGCCAACCCACCGACAAACAGCAATATACCCAGTGCGGTAGTGGTGCCATGCCGCAGCGTTAGGTGTGAGGCGAAGTTGTGTGAGAAGCGTTTCATCGGAACGTCAATAGTGCGTAAAAACAGGCGAGTCTGATCAAAATGATTCCCTAATTTCTAGCACTCATCGGCTGAGATTCCAGAGATGTTCCAAATCTTAAAAAGAATTGTCGGTAAAATATTTCCGCCTGACGTAAGTTGACAAATTCAAATACAAAACTGGGAACCTTGTTGGAGCTTTGAAATTCTTCACAAATAGAGACGCTATGCTACCATTCGGATGGCTAATGTGGCTCTAAGTCATTGATTAGTCGGTTCTCGGTGGTGGAGGAGAGTACAGAAATGCAAAATGGCATTTCGTCGGGTTATTCGAGTGTGCAGATCGGTAGCGCTCACCTAACGGGCGCACAGTTACAACGAAGTCATCCCGAACCAATTCGGGTAGGCGTGATCGGGGTCGGCAACATGGGACAGCATCACACCCGCGTCCTGAGTATGTTGAAGGATGTTGAGCTGGTGGGTGTGGCTGATGTTAACGTTGAGCGTGGAATTGATACGGCAAGCAAATATCGCGTCCGCTTTTTTGAAGACTATCGTGATCTGATCGCGCATACGGATGCTGTCTGTGTCGCAGTGCCGACGCGGTTACACCATACCGTGGGCATGACCTGCCTGCAAGCAGGTGTGCATGTGCTGATTGAGAAGCCGATCGCGGCCAGCATTGCAGAAGCCGAATCGCTGGTAAATGCGGCGGCTGAATCGCAGTGCATTCTTCAGGTTGGGCACATTGAGCGCTTCAATCCCGCCTTTCAGGAGTTGAGCAAAGTGCTCAAGACGGAAGAGTTGCTGGCGTTAGAAGCGCATCGCATGAGTCCTTATGCCGATCGAGCGAACGATGTCTCGGTCGTACTGGATCTGATGATTCACGATATCGATTTGCTGTTAGAACTGGCAGCGGCACCCGTTGTGAAACTAACGGCAAGCGGCAGTCGCGCATCTGATTCTGGCTTTCTTGACTACGTCACGGCAACGCTCGGCTTTGCCAACGGGATTGTTGCGACGCTCACCTCAAGCAAGGTGACTCATCGTAAGATCCGGCGATTGGCCGCTCACTGTAAGAATTCACTGACAGAAGCTGACTTCCTGAACAACGAAATCCTGATCCATCGGCGGACGACCGCAAACTGCATCGCCGATCACGGGCAGGTGCTCTACCGGCAAGACGGCTTGATTGAGAAGGTCTACACCAGCAATATCGAACCGCTCAACGCTGAGCTAGAGCATTTCGTCGGCTGTGTTCGCGGCGGCAACCAGCCTTCCGTTGGTGGTGAGCAGGCACTCAAAGCGCTCCGACTGGCCAGCCTGATCGAGCAAATGGCGCTTGATGGTCAGGCCTGGCAACAGAAGGATGTCCGGTTAAACGGCTATCCGCAGGTGGTGGCGGTTTAACTCACGAGCTAACTGGGGGCTGAATTGGGGCAGGCGCATGCGTCCTGCCCCACTGATAGTATGGCTTTAGAGGCCGGACGGTGGTGGTGAACCTGGGTGGATCGGTAGCAGTACGCTGAAGGTTGATCCTTCGCCCGGTTTGCTTTTAACCGAAATTGACCCGCCGCAATGAATGATTAACTGTTGGACGATCGTCAGACCGAGTCCAGCACCGCTTGTGGTTTCCATCGATGCTTGCCGGATCCGGTAGAAGCGATCGAAAATTTTGGGCAGTTCATTGGGAGCCATGCCAATACCTGTGTCACGAAACTCCAGGTTAATGTAGTTGCCCTGCTGCTTGGCGCGGACCCATACCTGTCCGCCTTGGGGTGTAAATTTGATGCCATTGTGCAGCAGGTTAATCACAATCTGCTTGAGCCAGTTGCCCATGCACGCGATGGCCGGGAGATCTTCGGGAACCGTGTAGGCCAGCCTCACCCCTTTCTCTTCGGCCAAGGGTTGGTAGGTGCTGACGACACCCGGCACCACGTCAGAAACTCGAATGGATTGAAGGACTGTTTGATCGGCTACCTGATCGATTTGCACCAGATCAAGCAGGCTGGTGATCAGCGAACTTTGGCGATCGCACTCCTGCGCAATGAGATCCATGTAGCGCTGTCGTTGCGGTGGTTTCAGGTTGGGTGAGTTGAGCAGCGACAGGGCTGTTTTAATGGTCGTTAATGGGGTTCGCAGTTCTTGTCCAACTGTGTTGATGAAGTCTTCCCGCGATCGCAGCGCGTTGGACAGTTCCTCATTATGAAGCTGTAGCGTTTCAGCCGTTTCAGCCTGCCGTCGGTAGCTGGCGTTTCGCTGCCAGGCGTCCTCCTGCCGTTGGATCTGCTTGGTAAACAGGTGCCCCAGCGTTGTCGGGTCGATTGTGGGTGTTAACAGGGTGGCAATGTGGCGCTGCCACTGCAGGACTGCCTCGGCCAGGGGTAGGGTTGACAGACCTGACTCGTGCTTGGCGATCGCGGACTCTGGGATCGCCGTTGACGCGGGGTTGACCGTCGAGGCGTTTGCCAGACCACCGAGCACGGTTTCGATCAGTACTGGATCGAACGACGCCATGACGAGGAGATGCTGCCGTCGTTCGTGGGTGTCCTCGACGGCATTGATCGTGCCCGGATCAAGCAGCAAATTAGCCTCTGCGCTACTGGTTGCGTTGGTCTTGACCTGAGCCGATCGTGGTCGATGTGCAACAATCAGCCCGCGAAACTTGGCTGTCCACACCAGCAAAAAATACTCGCGTCGCAAATGGCTCTCAGGCGCTAGTTGAATATTGATCCAGTTTGGGGGAGGGGCATGGGTTGGTGCGGCCAGCACGGGATCGGCGTCTATTGCAGCGGCATCGCCTTCTGGAGTGTTGTCCGCATTCGCAGCCAGCATATGGGAACCGCTGCTATCGGTAGCCGTGGCCGGGTCGATCGGGCCGCTACCGTCTTCACCATCCTCGCGATGGTTCTTAAAGACGTAAATTGTACTGGGAACGTCGGTCAACGTACTGTACTGCTCCAGTTCTGCCTGCCAGATACTCCCGCGCGGCAGCTTGGCCCACACGACAGCCGCCAGTTCTTGCTCCGTCAGCAAGTCGATAAACGCACTAAACACTGATTTAAGCGTGGAGGGGCTGACCTGGAGCACCGGCGGCGGTGGGTCAGTGGTTAGGGCTAACTCATACAGCGATACATCTGAAGCTGAGATTGGTGTCATAGGTGCAGAAGGAGACGAATCAGCAAGTTTCAACGCTGTAACCCTGTCTGGGAATAAATGCGTAGTTGCAGATAGAGCGACAACTTATTGTAGAAAATTGTTGCGATTCTGCATCATGGTTGATCCCATTGCTGCGGGTGAGGGTAGAGTGTCCAGGTCATGAGTTGGCCCCTGTCGGTCAACGGCTGTGATCGACCATACAGCCTTACAGCCTTTGCAGGCAATTCTATCAAGCTTGAACCAAGCTGGTAGCGTGATTGGTTCACTCGCTCATCATTAATTTAGAATTGGGCCGGTGCGTTACAATGACCTTTAATTACCGACATGGTTTGTTCATATGGCTGACGAACCGCTGCCATGCTGCTTGCCTAGGTTGGACGAGATTTAGTAGTCGAGGCTCTCGCGATCGCGAATGATATTAAGCCGATCCAAACGATTTCTGGGAGTTGGCGCAACGTTCTTTGCGGCACTGGCCATCGGCGGCTACTGGTATGTTTTTATTGATGGCACCCCGCAGTTTGACGGCCCCGACGCGACAGCAGCCGAACAGTCAACCGGGTTGACCTACACCATCCAGACCTTTAACAGCCACGCCATGGGGATGCTACGCCGTTATGGTGTGTTGCTGCCTCCTGGGTATAGCGAGCATTCCTCCCAGCGCTACCCGGTGATTTTTCTGCTGCATGGCGGTCACGGCGATGCCACCGACTGGTTTCAAAAAGCCGCGGCGGTATCGGTGATTCAGTCGCTCTATGACAGCGATCGCCTGCCACCATCAATTATCATCACGCCGGATGGCAATGACAAACGGGGTTCTAGCGCCCTTTGGGATCCCCAGTACATCGACGGCAAGCACGGACGGGTCATGAGCATGATTGGCGCTGAGCTGGTGAATGAAGTGCGACGTCGCTATCGCACCAAGACACAGCCGCAGTTCTGGGCCATTGGTGGGCTATCGTCGGGAGGCTGGGGAGCGATTAATATTGGGCTGCATTACCCGCAGACCTTCGGTGTGTTGTTTAGCCACAGCGGCTACTTTATTGATCGGGGCAGTCCGCTCAACAGTCCAATGACCTATGTGGTCACGATGAATCCTGTGGAGCGCGATCGCTTGCGCGTTTACCTTGATGCGGGCAGGGGTGACAGACGTTTTTTAAATCAATCGCTGAAATTTCACCAGCGCCTCGATCGCTTATGCGTACCCAACGTGTTTCGTGAATTTCCGGGTGGGCATGGCATTTACGGTGCGGAGGTCGGATGGAACTATTGGCACAGGCATTTGGCTGATTCGCTCGCCTATGTGGGCGACCATTTCAAGGCTGCCGACTCGTCTCAGCGGGCGGCCAAGTAATCGCTGTTAGTCAATTTTGACTTCTTCCAGAGCCGTTTGAGCGTCTTCCTGTGGCTCGGGTTCAAATCCTGTGGCGTTGGTTGGCGTGCCCAAAGTAGCGGCGCTGTCTGGTAGCGGCTCAAGGTCTGGCAACTTTTCGACCTCAGGCAACTTTTCGACCTCAGGTAACTTTTCAGGGGTGAGGCGTGCTGGGCTAGAACCCGACAGCAGCTTGAGTAATTTGGGCTTGGGGTCGTAGAGCAAATAGACCAGGCGATCGCCCACTTGAAAAGACTCCTCCCCCGCGACGATCTGCAAACTGTGCTGTCGTTCAATGAGTAGTGGCAGCAGCGTGCCAGCGTCAATCAGCGATCGCAAATGCGCCTGCTGTGGCTCGGTCTCGTCTTCGCGCAGGATGGTTTCACCCAGCTTAACAGCACCATCGTTAATATGCTGGTTCCAGGTTTTGATGGCGGTTTGCAGCGCAAATGCCTGCTGGATTTTCGTCTCACCGCTGCCTGGATTGATGCCGGTGACTGCCACCTGCGGGTCGCGGGGAAACACGGCAAATACACGGGGTGGCCGGAACTCTTCCGCGGCCTGTCTGGCGGCGACAAGATTGACTTCACTGTTGCTGGTCATGGACAGGAACGTGCCCACACGACTCAGCCCGGCTTCTTCCAGGACTTCTGTGTCCAGCGCACTGCTGATCAAAATGCGCCGATTTTCGCGTTCCGCCTGCTGTCGGGTGTCAGGATCGGTATCGATGAGGGTGACGGGTTCATTGCGATCGGCGAACAGGCGGGCAATGAGCAGGCTGAGCGGGTTGCAGCCCACAATGACGGCTCCCGTCGCTTCATCGGAGGTGATTTGCAGGAATTTAGCGACCCACTGGGCGGTGAGTGCCTGCAAAAAAACCGTGAGCATAATGGTGAGAAAGACCAATGCCTTGATGGAGTCACCACCGTTGATACCACGCTGCGTCAGCGAAATGGCAAAGAGAGAGGCTACAGACGCCGAAACAATACCGCGTGGTGCAATCCAACAGAGAAACGTTTTTTGTCGCCAGCTCAGGTCACTGTTCCAGGTACAGCACCAGACGTTGAGCGGACGTACGATAAATATCAGGCTGAGCACGGTGAGTACCCCGCCCCAACCAAGCGCAATCACACCTGCGATCGACAGATCCGCGGCCAGCAAAATAAATAAGACCGACACGGCCAGAATGGTGAGCTGTCCCTTGAATCGCTTCAGCAGCCGCTCTTCTGGCACTGACGATGCTCTTAGTACAATTCCTGCTGCCACCGTTGCCATTAGTCCAGACTCACTCCGGATGGACTGCGCCAGTCCAAACAAGCCCCACAGACCGGCAAGCACCAGCAGCGCCTTGAGGTCATCGGACAGAAACCGCGATTGCTTCAGGATTAATCCCAGGAGCCATCCACCAGTGATGCCGATCGCGCCCCCAATTCCCAACCGGATGACCAGTCCGCTGCCTACCCGGATTGGGTCAGCATCACCGCTGACCAGCACATTGAGCACAACTACAGCCAGAATGGCACCCACCGGGTCAATGAGTACCCCTTCGCCTTCCAGTAGTGCCGCCACCTGACGATCAACCTTTACCTGTCGCAGCAATGGATTAATTACCGTTGGTCCAGTCACCACCACCAGCGATCCATACAGAAACGCGATCGCCCACGGGAATTCGCTGAGCCAGTGTGCCGCAATGCCGCCGCCCAGGAGCGTGATCAGGGTGCCGATCGTCACCAGATTACGCAAACTGCCAGACACACCGCCCAACTCGCGCAGCTGTAGATTAAACCCCCCTTCAAACAAAATCACAGCAACGAGCAGCGAGACAATAACATCCAGCCCAATGCCAAATCGATCAGGATATAGCCACCCAAATGCACTCGGCCCCAATAAAATGCCAAACAGCAGCAGGAACACAATGCCGGGAACCTTCAAAAACTCTGCCAGCACTTGCGCGCCAATGCCTGCAATGACGGTCAAAATCATTTGCAGCGTCAGGTCTAGCGATGGTTCCATACATGTAGTGGGGGCAAACGTTCGGGCTGCAGGGGGTAATGTTCTATTGTACTGGTGTTGTCGGGGACTCAGACGGGCCGCGATCGCAGCCCATCCTGGCTGTGGTGGTGAGCCACTTTTCGATTGCCCATTAAACTAAAGAAAACTGCATGTCATCCCTTCATGGTCACGCTTCAACACGGTGGTGTCTACGTTGAATTTACGGTCAGCCTGCCTCCTGGAGTGCCCGTGGCTAAAAGTATCGCTCAGGAGAACGCCGCGAGTGTACCGGCCAGTTCCAATCCTGCCTTACGGGCTTGTGGGCTGTGGGTGCGAGTCCAGAACCGATGAGTTTGGCGATGCTGTCTCGCAAACGTGCCGCGATCGCCCTCTGCTTCTGCCTGATCATTCAACTTGGCTTGAGTGCACCTGTAGCCCTGGCACAACCGCTAGCCGTCTCCGTCCAACCCTTTACTGACCTCTGCTTGCAGCGATCGAGTCTGCCTGCAGTCACCCGGCAAACAATCGGCGTGTTGCTGCAGACCGCGCAGACGGCGAGCTGCTTTCAGGCAAACCAGATGCTAACTCGCGTGACCAAACTGGATTTGACTGATCGCCATCTTGTTGACCTTAGCCCGCTGCGATCGTTGACGCAACTGACTGTGCTCCGACTGGATCAGAACCAGATTTCAGATCTCAGTCCGCTGAGCACCCTGACCAACCTGTCAGAACTCCACCTCAGCGAAAATCGTGTTGCTGACCTCACTCCCTTACGATCGCTCACCCACCTCACGGCGCTCTTTTTGATCAAAAACCGCATTACTGACCTGGAACCGCTGCAATCCCTCACTGACCTGACAGATCTGTTTCTCATTGGCAACCGCATTGATGACATTCGCCCGCTACGATCGCTCACCCGTCTAACAACACTCCTCCTCAGCGATAATCGCATCAGTGATCTCAGCCCGCTGGCGTCATTGCGCTATCTCGTCGTCCTCGGCCTGCGGCGCAATCGCATCAGCGATCTCAGTCCGCTCAGTGCACTCACCAGGCTCGTAGAACTCAACCTGGCCGAGAATGAAATCACGGATCTGGAGGCGCTGCAATCGCTCACCCACCTGCTCAAACTTGTCCTGAGCCATAACCAGATTGCTGATCTACGGCCGTTGCGATCGCTCCAGTCACTGACCGATCTCAACCTCCACAGCAATGACATTGTGGATCTAGAGCCGCTCAGCCTGCTCCTGGCTCTGCGTGAACTTAATCTCAGCGACAATCGTTTGACTGATCTCACCGCTCTCCGCTCATTGACAAACTTGAGACGGCTCGATCTCAGCGTGAATCAAATTACGGATCTTGACGCCCTGCGATCGCTCACCAATCTGACTCGGCTGGTGCTTAACCGTAACCAGGTGTCCAGTCTGAGTGCGCTCAAACCACTTACGAATTTGCAAACGATTGATTTGGCGAAAAACGCGATCGCTCAACCAATTTGCCCCGTTGAACCAGCCTCTAATTGCCATTTCTAAGGGGTTTCATCATGCCCCCGCCACTCTACACGTCACTTACCTCAGTCTGGCTGCGCTTTGCGTTGCTGCTAGCGTTGACTTGTTAGCGTAGTAAAGTGATTACGACGAAACTGTTGGGCAACATGGACGGGTTTCTCAATCTCAATAAATCGGCTGGGTTTACGTCTCACGACTGTGTCGCTAAAGTCCGACGAATTCTGGGCATGAAGCGAGTGGGCCACGCGGGTACGCTCGATCCGGCGGCAACGGGGGTACTGCCGATTGCGCTGGGCAGGGCAACCCGTCTGCTGCAATTTCTGCGGCAGGACAAGGCGTATCGCGCCACTGTGAAGTTGGGGATCAGCACCACTACGGACGATTTAGAAGGAGAAACGCTGCTGGCTCAACCAGTTGTTGGACTGAGTATGGCGACGGTCGAAACAGCGCTCAAACAGTTTCAGGGCACCATTCAACAGATCCCACCCAACTACAGTGCCATCCAGGTGCAGGGGCAACGGCTTTACAACTTTGCGCGATCGGGGAAACCCATCGCGGTTCAACCGCGGACGGTGGAAGTGTTCAGCATTGATTTACTGGACTGGCGATCGGGCGATTTTCCCGAGATCGATTTGGTAATCGCGTGTGGGCCAGGTACTTACATTCGGGCGATCGCGCGTGACCTGGGAACACTGCTGAAGACTGGCGGCACCCTGGCTGCCCTGACACGTACCAGCAGCAGTGGCTTTGACCTGACCGACAGCCTCACGCTGGAAGACCTCGATGCACAGATGGCGCAGAAGGTGTTTCAGCCGATCGCCCCCACAACCGCATTGCAACATTTAAGTGAAATTTGCTTACCGGATGCGATCGCGCGGCGCTGGCGTCAAGGGCAACGAATTGTCATCGAGCCTGATGCCGATGGCCAATGGCACGCGGACGATCCAGCACTGCCCGAAGACTCCAACGTCGGGAATATACAAATATATGCGGTGCATCCACTCCAACAACCACTGCGCGTGCATCATGAGGATGGTCATTTTCTCGGCGTAGGCAAACCGACCGATACAGCCGTCGGAATTATCCTGCTGCCCCAAATGGTGTTTGAGGGTCTGACAACCCCTTAGACCGTTTCATCCCCTCAATCACCACTCGCCCAGCTAGTCAACATGAGTGATCGCAGCGCAATCCTCAGGTCTGATGATGTTCTAACCAAACTTCCAATTCAGCCAGGGTAGAGAAATTCAGCAGGGCGATCGCCAGCGCTTCGATCTGGGCCAGGTTCAACTGAGAAAGGCGATCGCGCAAGCCATCGGGTAATTGCCCCACGCGTTGCTCCAGGAGGAGGATCACGAGCGATCGACCCTCTTCCTGCCGCCCTTCCTGCCGTCCTTGTTGAATGCCTTGTTGAATGCCTTGTTGAATGCCGCGCTCAAAGCCGATTTCTTCGACGCTCGTAATATAGGGCACCTTGCGTTCCTCCTCGTAAGCCTTCAACTCCAACCAAAACGCCTGCTTCAACCCTTCTGGCAAGATCATAACCCAGTCAATGAACTTGAACAGATGCAGTACGTCACGACGACTATACCCGGCTTCATACAAGCGCCGGATCAAGCTGAGTTTCCATTCCTTGCGATTGGTTGGGCGGCGCTTTGTTTCCTGTGCTTTCAAATGCGCCATGACCACAGTTGCAAAGGGATTACGGTTAGCGGCTAACGACTCCCATTGCCCTTGATAATCCAGCAACTTTACAGTATCGAATTGAAACGACAGGTGAGTGCCGTGGTAGCTAAACTCGTAGCGGTTCGGTCGCCAGGCGGCATTGCTGTCACACAAAATCGCTACACTGACCGCAGGCTGACGAAACCGATCGAAAATTCGCAACGCATAGACAAACATCCGTTCGGCGAAATCTGCTTCAGGCTTGGCTTGTACCTCAACGTGCAGCAGTAAAAACAGTTCTTTGCCTCGCTTGCGCCAAACTTTGACCAACAGATCAGCATAGTGTTTGCCCGTTTCGGTATCGGGGGCAATCTGCTGAAACTCTTTGTCCAAAAACTCAGGCGGCTTTTTCCAGTCGATCGCGCGGTGTAACGCAGGAAAAAAAAACGCGATCGCCTCTGGAAAGTATTGACGCAAAATTTCTTTCCAGGGAGAATCCTGGTCTGTACGCGATGCCATTGGTAGGCAGGGAGAATAAAGTAGTGCGATCGTACCATTTGAAGGGTTGGACATCGCCGAAGCGAACCACGAACAACTTCATTAGACTCAACTATAGGCGCTGGGAATTCATGGACTAAATCTAACTCACAGCGAGGAGCATACCTTAAGTAGTAATAAAGCAATTGTGTTGCTTACAAGAAGGCGTTTTTTAGATGCATCAGGTAGGATGAGATACACGTTTTAATCTTGCGAGTGATTTGACAATGGCACTCATCAACCCATTTTCTCTGGCGCACGTTACTTATAAAAACAAAGTTACACTTCCCAGTTCGCCAGGAATCTATTACGTGCTCAACTTGTCAAAGAATGAAATTATCTACATTGGTCAATCTAAAAACATTCGAGCGAGATGGGTGAGTCATCATCGTGATTGGGATATTGGGATGCTTCAGGCAATATATGAAACCAGCAGAATTATTATTGCCTGGGAGCTTTGTAGCAAAATTCAGTTGAATGAGCTTGAGAAAAGAAGGATTAAAGAATTAAATCCAATTCTTAACGGTAAAAATTTCGATGATACAGAAAGCTCGCTATTTGGTAAAGAAAATTTACATGACATACCAGCCTATTATCGTTACCTTATAAACGATCCTAGTCAGGAATTTATTGATAGCATACCCGAGCATGAGTTTAGTTATCTCAAAGCAAAAGCGAAACTCCTTGATCGGTTTAATTATCGACATTCATCTAACAACCGATTTGTTCCTCGTTACCGATTCTTTGAGGAAGATTGTCTTATCACCCATTCTGTCAACGTTAATAAAGATCCTTTCTTCTCCAAGTATACAAATAAGATATATGAAATAGTTGATGACGATTTACGTACTGTTATGGGCTATTTTGTAAAACTACTTGAAATACCTTGGAAATTTGAGAGTCTGGGTTGGTCAGAGAATAACGTAGTTCATGCACTTACGTATCTCTTCGGTTACGTTGTTGAAGCTGGCATCAAAGCAATTGACACGATTGTTCCAGTCAAAGATTTTCATGGCCTTTTTTTGGAGAAAGTTGAAGATCCTTCGATTAAAGCTACTTTTCTAAGCCTCTTGCGACCCATCTACCGTAAAGTAGCCAAAAGAAATTGGGAGACGATTTACCTGGCGGCAGTTGTAGATTTAGATGGAAGACTACACGATGCTTCTACTCCGGACGAATTACCTGAAAATAATTTTTGAGTGTGATCTACACATGTCGATCGCGAACGCTAAATCGTACTTTATCACCCGACTTACTAATAGTCGTAATGTCCGTAGCTGTTGAGTTTCGCCGACTCAACCCAACCTCCATTCATGGAACAGCGCTTTTATCTTCTAAACTGACATCCATCAGGTTGGTTCAGAATCGCGTCCTCGACTGATCGAACGACAGAACTCAGTCAGACGCGAACGCGAAGGTGCAGGGTGCGGGGTCGTCTTTAGTGGGCCGAAAAGCGTAACTGCCAATCGGTAGGCACTGCCGACACTACTTGTATCTTCGGACTGTCCAGATACAATGGTGAACAGACCTACGGACAGACGCTAACCCATGACGGCTCCCTCGGAACTAGAGATTATATCCCCCGCGGACTTATCCATCGATGTACCTCCTGCATCGGCAGAGGACTTGAGCACGATCGCGACACCAGCCGATGTTCTGGCGGATGACGATTTGCCAGATGATGTGGAAATGTCTCTGTTTGACCATCTGGAAGAGCTGCGGCAACGGATTTTTTATGCGTTGATCGCGGTCGCCGTCAGCATTGTGGGCTGTTTCTTTGTCGTCAAACAGATTGTGCAACTGCTTGAGGTGCCTGCTGGTGCCGTGAAATTTCTTCAGCTTGCACCGGGAGAATATTTCTTTGTCTCGATGAAGGTTGCGGCGTACAGCGGCATCCTGCTGGCCAGCCCAGTGATTCTCTATCAGATCATCGCCTTTGTTTTACCGGGCCTCACGCGGCGTGAACGACGGCTACTCGGGCCGATTGTCTTTGGCTCCAGCTTTCTGTTTGTGGGCGGTTTGGCCTTTGCCTACGTTGCCTTGATTCCAGCGGCCCTTAACTTCTTTATTGCCTACGGTGCCGATGTGGTGGAGCAACTCTGGTCGATCGATCGCTACTTTGAGTTCGTCCTGCTGCTGATGTTTAGCACTGGATTGGCGTTCCAAATTCCCATCATCCAAATGCTTCTGGGTCTACTGGGCATTGTGTCATCACGCCAGATGCTCTCTGGCTGGCGCTATGTCTTGCTGGGAGCCGCAGTGCTGGGAGCCGTTCTCACCCCGTCTACCGACCCACTGACGCAGAGCCTCCTGGGGGGAGCCGTCATTGGTCTTTATTTTGGTGGTGTCGGTTTGGTCAAGCTCATTGGCAAGTAGCCCGTCAGATCGGCTGCACACGGTGCCTTGAGGTGTGAATCAGCAGCCCTCTAGCCGCGACTTGCAATTGCCTTTGCAGTAGTATTCTCGGAATCTCGGTAATGTCAATCTGGGGTTCAGTCTGTGCGCGATCGCGCCAAATCGCTATAGTTTTAGCAACCATTCGTGATCATGCTGATATGTTAGCAACCGCCCAATCGGCTACGGCTCTGACCCCAGGTGTGCTGCGGAAGGTGCATCACATCGCTTTTAACGTCAAAGATATGGATGCCTCGCGCCACTTTTACGGCACCTTCCTGGGGCTGCACGAGTTAACGGGCGATGAAGTCCCGACCACGCTTCAAGAATTAGTCGCAGCGGGCAAAGTGGTCAACTTTGTGACGCCCGACGGCACCGTCATCGACCTGTTCTGGGAGCCAGACCTGACCCCACCGCACCCAGACCCACAGCAGCAGTTCACACGCGCCAATCATCTGGCTTTTGATGTCGCGCCAGACGCATTTGACCAGGTGGTGGCCGTGTTGCAACAGAGTGCCGTAGCGATCGACCACGGGCCGGTAACCCGCCCGACCGGACGTGGCATCTATTTTTACGATCCAGACGGGTTTCTGATTGAGATTCGCTGCGATCCGAGCTAAGAGCGCGACGCTCAGTTAGAGCCACTGCGTGAACGGACAAACGCACTCAGCCGCTCCATGCCTTTTTTGATCGTATCCATATCGGTGGCGTAGGAAAGCCGGATACAGTCATCCGCGCCAAAGGCAATACCTGGAATGACAGCGACTTTCTGCGACTCTAGCAGCGCATCGCAAAACTCTAGAGACGTCATCCCTGTTTTCTGGATGCTGGGAAACACATAAAACGCACCATCCGGCTTGGCGCAGCTCAAACCAGGAATGGCATTAATCGCGTCAAACATGGCTTGACGGCGCTCAGCAAATGCCTGTCGCATCGTTTCCACACAGTCTTGCGGGCTTTCAAGGGCGGCGATCGCGCCCCATTGGGCAAACGTACACACGTTTGAAGTGCTATGCCCCTGAATCTTACTGGTGGCGCGAATCACCTCCACTGGCCCGGCCAGCCAGCCCACCCGCCAGCCTGTCATTGAGTAAGCTTTGGCAAATCCACTGCTGACCAGCGTCCGTTCATAGATTTCCGGGCCAAGTGCCCCAATGCTGACGTGTTTGGCACCGTCGTAAATGAGCTTTTCGTAAATCTCATCCGAAACCACCAGAATGTCATTTCGCACCACAACATCGGCTAACGCCGCCAGTTCGTCTGGCGTGTAAACCATCCCCGTTGGATTGGACGGTGAATTGATAATAAACAGGCGCGTATTGGGTGTAATGGCTTGTTGGAGCTGCTCAGGCGTGATTTTAAAACGGCTTTTTTCATCCGTTTGAATGATGACAGGTGTTCCCCCGGCCAGCTTTACCATTTCGGGATAGCTGACCCAGTAGGGTGCGGGAATAATCACCTCGTCACCCGGGTCGATTATTGCCTGCATCAGGTTAAACAGCGAATGCTTGCCACCATTGGTCACAATCACATTCTCGGCACCGTAACAAAGCCCATTATCCCGCTGCAATTTTTGCGCGATCGCCTCCCGCAGTTTCGGTTCGCCTGCCGCCGGCCCGTACCGCGTTTTACCATCGTCGATCGCCTGTTTTGCTGCTGCCGCAATGTGTGCAGGCGTCGCAAAATCTGGCTCCCCAGCGCTGAAACTGCAAATGTCTACCCCCTCTGCTTTGAGTGCTTTTGCCTTGGAATCGATCGCCAGAGTGAGTGAGGGCGTAACTTGCTGAACCCGTTTTGCCAGTTTCATGCTGCTTTCAGCGCCTTTGCGGCCTATTGTCTGCGTGTAATTACGTTCAGAATAACCCAGTTGGCATGAACCGGCGCATGGTTTTTGGTTCGTTTTCGGGGCAACCAGCAGCAACCAACTCATCAAACGGAAAGGCTTCCGCCCGAGAGCAGAAGCCTTTCACTTAGCGAAGTTTTACCAGCGTTTGCACGCAATGGTTATGCACTAGTCAAGGTTAGGCATTGAGAGTACGGGTTCAGTCTCGCGATCGATCCCTTTCTCAAATCCGGCAACGGCTGCACGAGCACGGCCCGCATGCCACAGGTGGCCAACCAGGAAGAAGAACGCCAGCACAAAGTGAGACGTTGACAACCAGGAGCGAGGAGACACGTAGTTAAACGAGTTGATCTCCGTCGCAACGCCACCCACTGAGTTCAGCGAACCCAGTGGCGCATGGGTCATGTATTCAGCAGCCCGACGTGCTTGCCAGGGTTGAATGTCGTACTTGATCTTGTTCAGGTCAAGTCCGTTCGGACCCCGCAGAGGCTCCAACCAGGGACCCTGGAAATCCCAGAAGCGCATAGTTTCACCACCAAAGATGATTTCACCTGTGGGAGAGCGCATCAGGTATTTACCCAAGCCGGTAGGGCCTTGAGCCGACGCCACATTTGCACCTAAGCGTTGGTCACGAATCAAGAA